>JAFGTG010000118.1 GCA_016934255.1 Sedimentisphaerales bacterium | reverse complement strand
TACCTCTCTCTGGAGAACGGGACGGTTCTTTGTATGGGTAAGAACCGTTAATTCTTCCAGGGATACTCAAACGAATAGTGTCCCGAGCCGACTTTCAGAACGACGGTGTCACCATCCTGGATGGCCTTCGAGACGGCTTCCGATCTGTCGAGCTTTTTGCCGCTTTCTTTGACATTTGCCAGTTCGGCATTCGGTAGCCTGACGGTTGCGGTCGTGTTGGTTGGGATTTCTATATTCACACAGAGTTTCTGATCCGCAATACGCCAGCCGGACTCGATGGGACCGTAGAGCGATTCATGACGCGCCTTAACATGGGTTAAATCACCGCCGGGATGGGGCTGAATGAGAATATGCTTGTAGCCGGGATTCTGTTCGTCTAAATCCAGCCCGGCGACGGCGCGGTAGAGCCATTCGCCGATCGCGCCGTAAGCGTAATGGTTGAATGAATTCATACCCTTATCCTGGAAAGTTCCGTCCGGCTTGAGGCCGTCCCAGCGTTCCCAGATCGTCGTGGCGCCTTTCGTGACGGGGTAGAGCCAGGAGGGGTACTGTTTCCGGTTGAGCAACATGAACGCTTCCTTGAAGTGGCCATAGTTACCGAGGACCGGACAAATGATGGAGGCCCCCATGAATCCCGTCGTGATGTGTTTAAATTGATTGACGTCGTTCGCCAGACGCTGCGCCGCCCGTTCTTGCATGTCCTCGGGAAGTAATCCGAACGCTAAAGCCAGCGAGTAAGCCGTCTGTGTATTCGAGGATAAACGCGCGTTCGGCGTGACGAATTCGTCCAGGAATACCTTTTTGATTTTCGCAAGTAACCGGCCGTATTTTTGGGCGTCCTCTTTTTTGCCGAGAATCTTCGCCGTTCGTTGTAGAAGGTCCGTGCTGTGTGCGAAGTAGGCCTGGCAGGCCAGGTCTTTGTCGGTCGTCGCGCCGGGATAATCTGAACGCGTGGTGTTGAACGCCAGCCAGTCTCCGAAAGTAAAGTCCGTATTCCAGAAATACGTCTCTCCCGCCTTCCCGGCCATGTAATCCACCCAGGCTTTCATACTCTCGTACTGTTGTTCAAGGATGCGCGTATCGCCGTAGCACAAATAGACCGTCCAGGGGACGATAACGGATGCATCGGCCCAGCCGGCGGAAGCGGAACCGCCTTCTTTTGCCCCTAACGACAGGACGTTCGGAATGACATGCGGAACGGCGCCGCTGGGCTGCTGATCGGCGGCGACGTCGCCCAACCACTTCGTATAAAAAGCTGCCACGTCCGCGTTGAAGCACGCCGTGCGTGCGAATACCTGGGCGTCGCCCGTCCAGCCCAAACGCTCATCGCGCTGGGGGCAGTCGGTGGGCACGTCGAGGAAATTGCCCTTCTGGCCCCATTGGATGTTGTGTTGAAGTTGATTAATCAGTGGATTCGAGCACTCGAACGTCCCGGCCGGTTGGATGTCCGAATAGATCACCACTCCCGTCAGGTCGTCCAATGAAAGCTCGCCCGGCCAGCCGTCCACCGCCACGTAACGGAATCCCTGAAACGTGAAGCGCGGTTCATAGACTTCCACCCCGTTGCCCCTGGTAATATATTCGACGAGCTGCTTAGCGGTCCTGAGATTTTCCGTATAGAAGTTGCCCTCTTTATCGAGCATCTCGGTATGACGGAGCTTGATATGCGTTCCGGCGGGGCCTTTGACCTTGATTCGAACCCAGCCGACCATATTCTGACCCATGTCCACAACGGTGTCGCCTTCCGGCGTCTTGATGATCTTGATCGGTTTGATCTCTTCCATCGCTCTAACCGGCACGCCCGCGGGCGCTACGAGGAGCTTTTTATCATGGTTGGCCACTGTCACCCCGGCCCACCCGCTATCGTCGAATCCGGCCGTGCTCCAGCCGTCTTTTTCCAGCCGGGCGTCGTAAAGCTCGCCGTCGTAGATATCCGATTTGAGGATGGGACCGGTCGATGCCTTCCATGTTTCATCCGTCGAGATAATCTCTCGCTGACCGTTTTGGTATTCCACTTCAATCTGCGCCAGCAGGGCGACTTTCTCGCCGTAAAGGTTGCGCCGGTCTTGCCAGACGAGCCGGCCGCGATACCACCCGTCGCCGAGCGTTACGCCGACACAGTTTTGGCCGTTCTTGAGCAATTGGGTGATGTCATAGGTTTGGAATTGAATGCGTTTGAGATAAGCCGTCCAGCCCGGCGTGAACAACTCATCACCGACGACCTGGCCGTTCAACTCCATTTGATAGAGACCTCGGCAGGTGATATAGGCGCGGGCCGATTTAATCGTCCCGTCCACCGGGAATTCCTTGCGGAGCATGGGACATGGATTGGATGTCTTGGGATCTTCTTTAAGATTCGGTTCGATCCAATTCGCCTTCCAGTCGCCGGCTTTGAGCAGACCCATTTCCCAACATGCCGGTTCGCTCCATTCAGAATCGCCGCCGTGGTTGTCCCACACGCGGACCTGCCACCAAACCCGTTGGCGGGGCGCCAAAGCCGGTCCGTCATAGACGATGTGCACGGACTGGTCGGATTTCACTCTGCCGCTGTTCCACAGATGCTTTTTGATTCTCCGCAGGTCCTCGACGTTCTCTGCGGCGCGGATACGATACGCCGTCTGAACGGTTCCTCTTTGTGTTCCCGAAAGCTTCCAACTGAGCCGGGGCCTGGCGACGTCGATTCCCAGGGGATTCGTTTTGTATTCACATTTCAGATCGCTCACGGACAACCCGGAAGCTCCCTCGCACATCCCCATACTAAGAATGAAAGCCATTATGAATGCCGTCGAACAGATTGTGATTGTCCTTTTCATTGTGGTTTCTCCGATTTCGAGTTGTTTTTATGTTCGTTTCCATCACAATGCCACAAAGTATAGACCATCTCAATTTCAGAATCAA
Source organism: Sedimentisphaerales bacterium (assembly GCA_016934255.1). Classification (GTDB taxonomy): domain Bacteria; phylum Planctomycetota; class Phycisphaerae; order Sedimentisphaerales; family Anaerobacaceae; genus JAFGTG01. The sequence goes on along the minus strand of JAFGTG010000118.1, from coordinate 44,579 downwards.
GTTTCTATTGTCGGCATTTTAAAAACACCCAATATCGATCCTTTTTCTATCGGAACGAGAATTTCCGGCTCTCTTAATGGATGGGAATTTGAAGTTCGATATGGTTTTCGTAGAGTGCTCGAAGTTCAAAGAGGCGATCATACGGAGACGCGGTGAGTTCTGCGGTGTGGCGGAATAGAAGAGCGATTTCGGAATTACGCTGTATTTCGATGTTCATAAAATCAGTGATATCCCATACTTCGACCTCGACTTTATTTAGTGCCGCGAAGTCCTGGATCAGACTTCTTTTTGCCTCATAGAGCCAATTTTGATAATCTTCTGCTTTTGAATCGCCTTTCTTTTGAATCAGCTCATATTCCTGTCCCGCGTAAAGGAATTTTCCGGCCGGCACGTCGAGCGGATCGAAATCGATTCCATAATGTTTTGCTTGTATCGCATCCAACTGGGCATCGACGATCACCCATTTTTTCCTTCCCTCACACCAATACTCACATATCCAATGAGATTGATGCAGCACTTCGAAATACGTCGCGAATCCCGCACGCACTCTCGCCGGGATGGCTTTATATCTTAGGAACGAACATAAGAGAACAGCATAGTCGCGGCAATGACTGATCACGCGTTTTTCCGGCTCGCGCGGCTCGATCAGGGGCTTTTCATCCAACTCCAGAGCACGTTGAAGGATAAGTTCCACCTCTCGCAGCCGGACCTCTTTCTTTCTCTGTTCGGTGAGGGTGACGCCGTAACGATGGGTGTGAAAGACATGGAGTAAAAGTCCTTGCACGACCCGGCATAATTCCGACACATCCTCCGGCAAACCTTCATACAAGTGGGCGTATTTCCCGGGATCGGTCATGTCGCTCTGTTGTTGATACCACTGGAGCGTCGCCGGTTGAGGGGATGTGTATCTTTGTTCCTTCTTACATGAAGAGAAAAACAGCACGTAAGTTAAGAGCAAAAACAAGCATTTACGGTTATGTTTACCGCCATTGACCATTGTTGCTTTGTATTATACTCCTTGCCCTGTCCTGAAACAATCTTGTTTTCCGGGGAGCCCGGATGTTACAAACGTACCACCTTGTTGAGTATACTTTAAAAGATAGTACGCTTTGGAGTTGGAGCCAGACGTGTTCTGCGATTCGCTTGAAACCGAAAGGTAAATGCCATCGTTACTGTCCGCCCCCATCGCGCCGAAGATCGCGTCTTTGGTGGGCGTCACAATCTGGTATCCCCACCGGACGGCGGGAGCGGTTTGGCCCTATGCTATGCCCGTCAGGCAAAGAGAGAATACGATCCACATTATTCGACGTTTGCCTTGAGACACGAATCGGATCATTTTGGCTCCTTGAGCAAATCAGAATCTGACATGTTTTCTTAGATATGTTATAATATCATAGGAGCAGAATTCTCGCTACTTCTTATTGATAAAGTGGACTTCGAGGGTGATCAAGTATTGGAGCGGCTGTCGATGTGCTCCACAGGACGCCTTACGGTGGAGCGGCGGTTCGAGGCGAGCCTGTTCAGGACGATGACTGAGCTTAAGTGACTCCAGGACGCACGAAAACAAGAGAAGGCCGAGATGGTCGAGATGGAGGCGGTTTCTTGTCGCGGGCAAGATGCCCGCGTGACGCGCGGGCGAGACGCCCGCGACACGCAAGGATGGGACGCCCTCGCCACGGGAGGAGAAAGAACAAAGCCAATTTACCGCCGAGAACACCGAGTTCGTCGAGTCCAAAAGATACCCGGGTTTACCCAATGACGAAATAGAAAGCCAATCGGCGGCGACCGGTCGATTCTAAGGCTTACGCTTCTTCGATCACTTTATAGCCCAGAGCGTCGGCCAGGCCGTAGATTGGCTCTTTGAGGTCGCCGTAGTATGTGACTCGATGCCAGCCCCACTGGTCCCACATGGTAAAGAGCTTCTCGATGTCGCCGACCGGCTCGACCGCGAGTTTGGTCCGGCACGCCCGATCGTTGCGGTCATTGTCCACGGCCTTGCCCTGGTGGAGGAGGACCTGCTTTTTGCCTTGGTCCAATTCGAGCGTCGTCGTCATGTAATCCAGTGGAAAAATCGAACGTACTGACGCGCCTTGTCGGTCTTCCGAATGGGTGAGAATTTCGAACGGGTTCGTCGGGCCGTCGGGGCCGAACACTTTTTTGGAGGCGACGCAATGAGCATAGATAATCTGACGTTTCGCGGTGTCAATAACCGGGTCCGAGATATAGCCGGGCCGGCCCTGGGTCAGCGCCGTGATGGATACCATGGTCGCCGTCGAGCGGACGTCGCACTCGCATGCGCCGATCAGGCCTTCGTTATTCAGCTCGTGGAAGCCCAGGCAGGGGTAGGCGTGGATGTGACCGCCGTAGAAACCGCCCAGGCAGTTGATCGTGATCGCATTGGCTTTGTGTTTTTTCAGCACGGCTTTCATTCCGAGGTACATCGCGGCCGACGTTTCGAGCGTATCGCGCGAGACATCGACAATCGCCGCCGCGTTTTGTTGCCAGCGACGAGCTATAGCGCGGGATTCGTCTTTATCCGCGGCTTTCCATGCTTCGTTCACCTCGGCGAACGATACCCGTTCCATCGGAATGCCATGGACGGGATCGGCCGGGCCGGAATTCTGGTCGCGGACGGCGAGGATTTTGCATTCCTTCATGCGGGCAAGACATTCCTTCGTCGAGAGGGTCTTAACCGTATCGGTTTTGCAGGTGAGGTCGCCGGCCTTCGGCGTTCGAGCCATTCGCATGCGAGTCGTCGCCGCGACGAAATCGGACACCGAGCCGCCTTTTTTCACCAGCCCGAAGCACTTGACCGCCTCGATCAGATCCTCGATGCGCGACGAAGCGACAAAGCCCACATTGGGCGTCTGATTGCGGAGGAATCCCGCCGTATAAACGAGGAATCCGCCGCTTCCGGCATATTGGAAGTCGGCGTAGAGTACCGGTTTGCCGGAGGTGGCCATCGTCTGGACGACGCGGTTCCAACAGTTCATTTGATATACGAGGTAGCCGTCAATGTTGGCCGACTTATCTTCTTCGAGAATTTTCTTCGCCTGCTCTTCTCCATTCGCCAAAGACCATACGAACTCGAAACCGGGGCATCGCTCGGTCAGTTCGGTATTGATCTGTTTCATAATGGGCCTGAAATCGAATCCTACATTGGGCCAGTCCGGGCCTTCCTGTTTCGGCCCATGAAGCGAATACACAATACGAATCCGCGTCGGCTTGTCGCTTTGACCGGCGAGCAGCGCGCCCGGCTGGGTCAAGGCCCCGGCACAGGCGGCGCAGCCGGCCCCCAGAAATCGCCGCCGGCTAATCGAGTGACAGGAACATCCTGAAATGAGTTGACGTGATTTCATAATGCTTCTCCAAAATAAATCACTTTATAACCGTAATAACAAATCGTTTGTCATTCCCGCGAAGGCGGGAATCCATTTTCTTACCACTTTCATGGATCCCCGCTTTCGCTGGGATGACAGTGAAAATGGATTTGTTTTTATCGTACATTCTATGACCTATCGGCGGAGGCCACGTCCACAAGCAATCCAACCATGGCCGCCTTGATTTTCGGTTCCGCCATTTCCTCCAGGCAACTCGACCGGGCGCGCCAAGTGGTATAGCCGCCCAGCTTATGCTGCTCGGGCGGCGCGAGGTAGCCTTCGCAACCGTTGGCCAGGCTGATGTTCATCGTGACGTCTAATGGGCTGGCCGCTTTAATCGCCAGTCCGGTGCTTCCATAGACCTCGCACGGAATCGCCGCAATGCCCAGATCGCCGATGCGGATGGCCTGGAGCTTGATCTCGCGGGTTGGCGGCATTTCGGACATCAGGACCGTTTCGCGGGCGTACACTTCCTGCCAATTCTGCGGCTTGCGGCCGGCGTAGGTTTTCATAAACTCACGCGCCTTCGTGACTTCCTCGGCGGTGGGCATCCGGATGTTGAGCACAAGCTTTTGCTCGCGCATTTCGAGAGGCGCCCAATTGTGATACTCGATTGCTTTGTAAGCCTCAAAGGCCGACTCGGCGATGTCACGCCCGACGCTAACGTGGTCGTACGTGCGGCGTTTGGCTCGCGTGAAGTCGTAGCAATTCGCGTCGCCGCTCGTACCGTTCGACATGATGCCGACGAATGTCGGCTTCTCGCCTTCGGCGCCGATCAGTTCTCCGATGATCCGGGCGAAGACGGCGAAGTAATCCGCCGACAACGCCGGGGCGCCGGCGTAATGGGTCGAATAGTTACCCAGCAGCGCCAGCGGGCGACCGTCATGTGTTTGGACCGAAAGAATGGTCACCGCCGGATCGGACGGACCTGTCTGCCGAATGGCATTGGTATTGCCGTGTCCCGGATTCATCTGCGCACGGTCCTGGCGCTTGTCGCTGTACGGATTGGTCAATGCTGTACCGGGTTTCATGAGGAAGCGTCGGCAGTGGACGTTCGTCTCGTTCCGGCCGACCGCCCAACCGACGCGGGCGGCTTCGAGATTCTTTTGGGCCAGGCGAATCCCTTCGGCAATCTTGCCGGGCAGCCACCTGGCGTACTTCTCGTCGCAATCCGTGCCCAGGCACGCGAACACCGACGGCGCCGAATGCGTGTGCGTGGCGGAGATCAGGATTCGCTCAGTGGGGATTCCCGTGTTTTTTTGCGCCAAAGCTTTGGCCTCGTCGAGCAAGCTTCGCGGGATCAGGCAACTATCGACCACGGCAATAGCCAATTGCACCGTGCCGTCGTCGAGCACGAGGCAGCGTGCATGCAACGGATCGTGGACCTCGTTAGCCGTCCGTTCTCGTACGCCGCCGTTAACGAGCACGGGCAATTCCAGCGGCGTGATATCGATCGCATACGCCCCGGCCCGAAAGACCTTGTCCGGCTCGTTCCCCGGCGCGATCGGCGTCGAGATGCACGTTATCGCAATAACAGCAAGGATAACCCAACGAATCATTGGATGCTTGAGATAAGTGGAGCAAGTGAAGTGGTAATACATATGATCCTCCAGACTTCATCGACAAAACAAGTTATAACGGAAGCATTTCATACGTCACGCCGTTTCATACCATAATTTCATCTCAATGACAATCAAAAAACGATGTCATTCCCGCGAAGGCGGGAATCCACTTTATCGATACATTGTTGAATCCCTATCTTCGTAGGGATGACAGGATGAATCGATCGGTTGGAACTAATTATCTTATTGGGTATTCTGTTCGGTGTGATTTTGAAGGTGGTCTCTGCGTGCGAGGACTTGAACCTCCCTTTTAAACCATCGGATGACAATAAATCCACCAATCACGGCTAATAAGACGCAGATAGCCGCCTTATCGAATTTGAGAAGGATAGAATATCCGATAGCGAGGGAGATGCCGTAGCAGAGCAGGATGCCGCCGATGACGTCAAGGAGGGTCGAAAGCGTCAGTGTTTTGCCGGGTAGTTCCAGGGTCTCGTGGCTCAAGACGCCCCAGAAGCCGCCCGGTCGGACCTTGCGATAGAACGCGTCGAGTTTCTCCTTCGAGACGGCAGGCGTCAGGAATGTCACGATGAGGCTGATGGGCACGACGATACCCGTCAGGACGGCAATCTTGATTTCAAAGGGCATTTCGGGCCAGGGATATCCGAAGATGATAACGCTCTCGGGGACGAACGGATTGGTCAGCCCGAGAATCAGGCCGAGCGAAAGAGCCGTGATCTCCGTATAGGCGTTAATCCGCCACCAGAACCAGCGGAGGACGCTAATCACGCCGCTTCCGACCATGATGAAAGCGAAGAACTCCCACACCGCAGAGACCGTTAGGTTCCGCCAGGCAAGGTATAACGCGATACTAACCCCCGCGGTCATCATGAGGACCACGATGATCTTGGTCGCGATCATATAATGTCGCTGAGATGCTTCTTTCTTAATAAAACGCTTATAGACGTCCGTCATCATATAGGAAGCGCCCCAGTTCAGATGCGTATCAATCGTGGACATAAACGCGGCCAGGAAAGCCGTCACCAGTAGCCCTTTCAGGCCGGGCCCTAAGTACTCGTTCATGACCAGGGGATACGCGTGGGTATCGTTATACGGATCGGTTAGCACGGGGAAAAGCACAATCGAGACCAATGCCACCACGACCCAAATCCACGGCCGGCAGCACTGGAAGATCGCGTAGAAGATCGTGGCCAGAACGGAGTCTCGCTCGTTCCGGCAGGCGCTCATACGCTGCATATTGTAGCCGCTGGCATCGATCCACCACAGGACGAAGATGTAGATGAGCAGCTTAACCAGATCGAGATTGAGGCTTGTGAAATCGGGAAAGATGGAGAGCGTTCGCGGCCCGTATCCTTCGGTAGCCGCGATGGTCTCCAGGACATAACTAAGCCCCCCGACCTTTATCACGGCGATTGCGGCCAGGGCGATCATACTGAACGTGGCGATAAAGAACTGGACGAAATCGGTGACAACCACGCCATAGAAGCCGGAGAACGTGGCATAGATTAGCGCGACGAGCGTACACAATCCGATGGCCAGCCACTTAGGGACATCCGTCACCGTTGTAATAATACTGCTCATGGCGAAGGTGACCCAGCCGATGGTGAGCAGGTTCTGGACGATGCCGGCGAAAAACGCCCTGAATCCGCGCAGGAAGGCCGCGGACTTGCCCTCGTAGCGCAGCTCATAGAATTCGGCGTCGGTGATAATGGCCGCACGCCGCCAGAGTCGCGAAAAGAGGAAGATGCCGACGATGAGCGCCAGCACGGCCACGAACACCCACCAGATGCGCTGGAGACCGTCCGTGCGCGTGATTTCCGTCACGACCAGCGGCGTATCCGAAGCAAAGCTTGTCGCGACCATCGAAACCGCGATCATCCACCACGGAAGGGACCGTCCCCCGAGGAAATAATTCTCCGAGCTTTGCGAAGCCCGTTTGGAAAAGTACACTCCCGTGCCTACTGCGAAGAGCATATAGACGGCAATGATCGCATAGTCAAGAAAAACCAAATGTCCCATCCGTGAGTCCCATCCAATTGTAGGCTCTCATGAAGTTTACCGAGATGATACCACAATATCATTGAAAGCGCAAAAGGATTTCGTTGGGTGATGTCAGCCCCACAATAAGGTTATCAATGTGATTGATCTCATACCTAAATACTGTGGTGACATGATTTGTTTATTTTGTGAAAATCGCAAAAGAATGTATTGAAAGTTATGGTTAATAACAAACGGTGGTAAAAGCACCACACTACCAGACTGCATATTTGACAATCTGTTTAGATATCCGATTCCAGTTTTTTAATGTCAGCCATATATTTTCTTGTATACCTTTTTGCTTTTGTTCTTTCCCATCCGTTCCTAATCGAAATAATAGATGAAATTGAGAAACCTGTACCTGCAATTAATTCTTTAACACATTCTGAAAACGCTGCACCACTTGAATTTGCAAGCAGCCACACACTCAAAGACATTTGCATGAGGCCAACGCCAAGTGAAGCAATCTCATCTGAAAAATCCTTGAATATACTACCTCTGCTTTCAAAGAAATCACAGGTGGCTATGCCTTCTTCAACAGACTGAATATAACTCATTATTTCACTATGGAAAGCATGAAGTCGATCTTTAAAGCCATCTTTATTTCTGATATTAATAATGTTTTTAATAGGGATTGAATCTATATTGGCAGGCAAAGTCAAGTTTATGATCCCTTTCGCTACCTGGAAACCCTTATCAGTTGGTCTTGGAGATCGAAGGCATTTAATACTGAATTCGTCAAGCTTTGGTTTATCAGTTATTGGCGGTATCTCTTCTTCTAATGAAATTGCCTGGGCAAGTAATGACATAAAAATATTCTTGAAATGCATTGAAACGGCAATGCCTTCTTTAACACGTGTGCCAAAACGCTCAGTTACAACAAAGTTTTCAAGTTCTGACGTATATTTATCACGGAATATTGTATACATGTGACTATAGGGATGTTGCCAAAGTTCACGTATATTCGTTGTTTTAAAAATATTTTCGAAGAGATGTGAATGATTAACGATATATTCACATTGTTGGATAGTGTCAAGGGTTGCTCTGTAAGCAACATCATAATCTGGGTGATACGGGATTATTAAATCTGTTGAATCCATCAATTCTCGGAACGATTTCTTAAGATATTTGCGAACATCTGGAGGGTGAATTGGACGTAGTTGGTCTACGTATAGAAGAGCAAATTTTAGCCAATTCTGATTCGCAATCTCAAATCCAGGATAGTACAATAGCTTTTCCATACTTTCTTCGCTGAATAAGTAATTATATTCTTTTCCTTTTATTACTTATTATAGCAATTAAGAAAACTCACTAACAATAAAAAACGTAGAATTTAAGAGGGTGATTTTGTGTTTATAGTGGCGCGAATCCTTATGTTACTTGTTGTTAACGGATATTCATGGTGTCGAGTACATCACTGATGACTTTGATGAGTTTTTTGTTTTTGCATGTCGTGCGCGCTTGTTTTAATGCCTCCGTCGCCTTTTCACCTCCTATGTCCCCTATAGCCTTCAGGGCTGAAACGCGTGTATAGTCATCCTTGGTCTCGTCGACCAGTAGCTCTGTTAGCGGATCAATCGCTCGGACGTTACCGATTTTTCCGAGGGATTCGGCCGCTGTCTGGGGGATGAATCTTTCCTTGTCCCTGAGGGCCTTGGTAAGCGAGGCAACGGCTTGATCGACGGCGGCTTGGGATGGCGGTGGAGGCGCACATATTTGTCCCAACGCCCTGCATGCGTTCAGTCGTAGATTAACGTTCTCCTCATCGTCTTCCAATAGGGCACAGAGCATCGGTACGGCCTCGGCCGCCCGGTGTTCGCCGAGTTCGTACGCGGCGAGTATTTGGTTGTCCTTATTGTCCCCTTGGAGAAACTGCATGAGTGTTTCGGTGCTCTTGAGTGAGAAATCAGCTTCCCTCACAGAATGCACCACCTTGGCGCAGACAAGTAATAGACCCGAATTCACAAGGACCGCAATCGCAGACCCCGGCACGATGCTCCGCGATTTTTTGACGAAGCCATAAACGGCCAGTCCCACGCCCACCGCTGTTCCGGCCAGCCAAACCCCGATGAGCATCACGGCAAAGACCTGCTCGTAGATCCGTATGACACCGCAATCACCACTGATGCGCGTCAACCACCAGCCGGCGAACGCGATGACCGATACGCCGCCCACGATAGAAGCGCCGATAGCTGTCGAGAGCCATATTGTTCGCGAGTGACGTCCTGATTTTTGTTCCGTGCTTACATCAAGCATAGGTCTTTACCTCCCGGCGTACGATTATTTGGAGCTTTCCCTGTTTTCAAGATTGCCTCACCCTAATTATATCGGTAAGATTGCCTATGAAGGTTTCCAGAAAATGATGGAGATTACTCAATAAGTTGGTCTTCAGAAAAAGGCTATTCTGCAAGACATATTTTAATTTTAAGTGATTGGTGCACGTAACTTTCACCATCACGAACACGTAAAGGTCTGTTATGAAACGTCGGAATTTAGGTCGTCTCACACGTCAAAACGGATACAAAGTTGTTCTCGTTGTATTATTGGTTCCGGTTGCGGGCCTCTTATTTTATCGAGAATATGCGCGCCTAAGAAAGCCCGTTCCATCCATTTTATCACAATACCATGAAGAATTATCCTATCCTGAGATTATGGTCGATTATCCATTAAACGGCACCGTTTTTCCGCCGGAGCTTCCGGTTCCCACTTTTCGATGGATCAACTTGGATACCTGTAGTGACCGATGGTTCGTGAGTTTTGAATTCAAAGATACATTGGAACGGATAAATTTCAAGACGAAAAAAACCGAATTAACACTTACGGTGAAAGACTGGGAATTCGTTAAGCAACGATCCTCGGGCACGCCGGCTGCGGTTCATATCTTCGGCTACAACCATTCGACCCCAACTGTGATCCGTGGGTACGCGAAAGTGACGTTTGAGACTTCAAAGGACGTCGTCGGCGCTCCGTTGTTTTATCGAGAGGTAAAGCCGCCTTTTGAACTGGCCACACGGGATATGTCACGCATCCGCTGGCGTTTCGACAGTATTGCTTCGACGTCTCCTTGTATTGTCTTCTCGAATCCGCCCGTATGCGGAAGTTGCCACTCCTTTTCCAGCGACGGTACAAGCTTCGTTATCGATCTGGATCATCGCGGAAATAAGGGGTCCTTTGCGGCGGTCCGGGCGGCGGAGCAAACCGTCATTACGGCCGGTGACATGCATACGTGGAATGATTTCCAGAAAGACGGTAGGAACACAAACGGTTTTCTGTCGCGGATATCGCCGGATGGGCGATACGTGGTGAGCACGGTCAACGATTTGTTCATTATCAATCGGGAAAATTTTATGGACTTTTTCTTTCCGATTCAGGGCATATTGGCGGTGTACGATAGAGAGAATAAAACGTATTCGTCATTGCCCGGCGCCGACGATCCCGACTATGTCCACTGCAATCCCTGTTGGAGTCCGGATGGGAAGACGATTGTATTCATCCGGGCCAAAGCACTCGATTGTTCTTATGAAACGGATAATTACTTTTTGCCCCCGGAGGAGAGCCTGGAATTGTTGAAAACCATCGATGGTTTCCGTTACGATTTATATCGAATTCCTTTTAATGACGGGACGGGCGGAATCGCGGAGGCTTTGCCTGGAGCGTCAAATAACGGCATGAGCAACTTCTTTCCCCGGTACTCGCCGGACGGTAAATGGATCGTGTATTGTCAGGCGAAATCATACATTATGGTGCAGCCGGACAGCAAGCTATATATCATTCCGGCCGAAGGCGGGCAATCACGCCTGATGCGATGCAATAATCGGGGAATGAATTCATGGCACAGTTGGTCTCCCAACTGCCGATGGTTGGTTTTTTCCTCGAAGCGTCATTCGCCGTTTACGCAGTTGTTTTTAACTTACATTGACGAGCAGGGGCGAAGCAGTCCGCCGGTTCGTTTGTCGCATATGACGGCTCCGGATTGGGCTGCCAACGTGCCGGAATTTGTTCCTGCTGAAGATGCTCACGCTATAAAAAATATCATCGTGGATTTTAGATAAGGACGTTGTTATTCTCCATGAGGCGCCTCAAGTGTTACGGAGACGTTCTCAGGTTCGCCGGCGCATTCAATCGTATAGGTTGCTGGACCGGTGAACATATTCTCAGTTTGTTTCAATTGGCCGTCGATGCGATAAGTGTGTGTGATATTAATGTTTCTGTCCGGCAGACGCTCCGGCAGCAGGTGCAGGCAGGCGCGAATGGTGTTGAGGCCGGTATGGGCTGTGTATTTAACAAAAACCTCATTCGCCGGCTCGGATAAAACAACGTCACCGTCCCAGTTGTACCGCCAGTGGTTGACCCATGTGGGCACGTCGGATCGGTAGATTTCCTGAAAACCTTTAGGGTTATTGATGGCATAGGCGATGCGGTTGTCGGTGTTCTTCGCATACTCGCCCTGTTCCGTGCGAAAGGTTCCACCGATAGTAAACCATGCTATCTTCATGCCCGGCGGGGCGGTTAACCGCACGATGAACTCACCGCGTATCCGGCACGTGTGACGATTCGGATCGTAATCGTTTGGCATTTTGAGTGCGTACTTTTTTAGGTCTTCCGGATCGGCGGTGTTTGGTTTCACGAGCATGGGGATCGTCTGTTGGTTATAGCGATCACCGATATCATAGTGAAACCTTGTCTTACCTTTTTTAAGAGCCGGCAGACTCGTCGGCGCGACCTGAACCCAGGTTTTAATGTTTAAAAAGTTAATGGCGGTTAAACCTGCGGCCCCCGAAGTTTTGAGCTTTAGAAGATACCCATATGTCTTTTTGACGAAGGGCGTCAGGTCGAGAGAAGATTGAGTCTTTCCGGCGGCCAGCCATGACAGGCCATGGTCCAGAGATATCCATACTTCAACGGGTTTGGGACCGTTCACAGTCACTACGGAGGCTTCGCAATCATCGTTCGGATCGTCGAGGTCGTTGATCTTCGGGACGATGATATAGGGCGTAAAGACCTCGAATGTCACTTCGGCTTGGCCGGACCGGATGATTTCGAGGCCGTTCTTTCCCGGTCGGAGGTTCTTGACGTCGTAATAACCATCTGCAAAATCTGTCGAGTTCTTCGTCAGTATAGGTTGGTAGTCGAAAAGCCCATTACCGTGATTCCACGGCGTAAATTCACGATGGTTCGGCTTGGGACCCCGCGGTTTCTGTTCGATGAGATTCCGGATCCATTTCGTTTTGGCATAGCGCGGCTGGTGGTTCCAGCATCCGCCCTGGGGCGTCCAGAAGCGCGTGAACGATTCGCCTCTTCGCAGATAGAAATCCATTGTGTGGCCGGCCTCGAACCATCGATAATAGAAATACACGTCGCTGTCTTTGTAGATATCGAAAATCTTCGCTTTGTCCGGATCTTTCGGGAAGAAGGGCGTGATGTTCGAAGGCGGATTGGTCCAAAGATCGCGATTGCTTTGTGCCTCGGCGAGGCCGGCGACGATGCCGTCCGGCCGGACAAGCGCGCCTCGCACATCGACGTCGAAATAATGCCACGCATTGTCGTACCAAACCTCGGTGGCGCAATGGTTCCAGGCCACGAGCCCGAAGGAGCGTCCCCGGGTAAAACCGACGCCCTGGAAGATGCCGTCCGTGACCGGGCCAAAAATGCCGCAATAGGCCATGTTGTACGTATTGAGTATCTTCAACGGATCGCGCACCGTCGCGTATTCGTCGAACGGGTCCGGCCCTTCGAGGATTTCGTTAAAATGATACAGGCCCGTCTCATAATCGCTAAGGTACTTCCAGATGGCGAGCGCCAGTTCATTTCCGGTTTTATCCTTCCATTGGTGAAATTGCCGAAAGCGTTTGAGATCGGTCGTATCTGCGATGTGGTCGCAGGTCAACCGGATGCATGTCACGCGGGCGAACAATGTCGGCGTTGCGATCAAACAGAAGATAATGCCAGCGATTAGAGATAAATATGAGCGATGGATTAGTCGGGCATCCATTTCGCTACGATCCCGGCAGATTGACCATCCATTCGGGCCATTGCGGCAGCGGGTCCACCATCGTATAGGTTCGGTGCCACTTCAAGTCCCAGAGTGCTTTCAGCTTCACCCGGTCCACGGAGCCGTCCATCATGCAGACGTGAATCGTATAAGCATGGCGGTTCATGCAATAGCGTCCGAAACCCGTGTTATGTCGAACTTCTTCATCCGGTGGGGCCTCGTCGCTTCGCGTGGTCGGACCGCCTCCCCATCGCCAGCACTCCAGGAACATCGGTATCCGGGCCGTTTGTTTCGCATCGATGCGTCGCCAGGATCGGCGATCCGCCTGCGTCAATCCCCAAACCGTGGTCACGCCGGGACGCAGGTCGTAGCACCAGTTGTTAATCCCGTAGCTGTTTTTATGGATCTTCTCGCCGATTTCGCAGTCCCAGGCCATTCGAGCGGGAACCGTTTCGCCTTCTTCTTCCGTTTTCGTCGCCATCGGACAGAGCCGCGCCTTTTCGCCGCCTGCTTCGTAATAGGGCAGCATCGGGACGATCCAGGTGCCGCCGCCCGCGGCGCTGGACTCATTCCATACCATGAACTTGCTGTCGTTATCGTGGGCGTAAAGGTAGAATAATTTGCCCCACTGATTGAGATTCGATTTGCACATGACGGCTCTCGCCTGGTTCTTCGCACTGCGAAGCGACGGCAGCAGGATGGCCAGCAGCAGGGCGATAATGGCGATGACGACTAAGAGTTCTATCAGGGTGAATGCTTTTCGCTTGTCCATATCACTGCTCCTGAAATCCAGGTGTCAAAAGCTGTTTACAGATTCAAAATAACATTTTCCGAGCGCTGAATCAAGGCAAATCTCACATTGCTCTACCTAAGCCGAAACACGGTGCCGTCTTTGGGGCGAATCAGGCATGGCTCGTCACCTTCCCAGCCGACTTTCATTTTGGACAGGTACCACGTTGCACCGTTGTCGTTATTGCCCTGGAAGAACAAATACTGTTGGCCGTCATCATCTTCGAAAACGCCTGGATGCCCCGATTCGCTCGAATTCCATTCTCCGTCCAGTCCGTTCGGCAGAAGCGGGAGTTTCGAAAGGCGCTCCCAGCGAACGCCATCGTCACTCACGGCGCAACCGATCTGTTGCGGCTCATTATTATACGCACCCGCATAGAACAGATATAACCGGTTTTCATGCTTGCACACCGAAGGCGCCTCGATACATCTCTTTTCCCAGGGAAGCTCCGGCTTAAGGATGGATGTATCGCACAATTGTGTCCAGCAGTCGCGGTTATAGCTGGAATGGAGCGGCGCCACCGCGACGACCAACATCTGCACTTTCATTTGCGGATCGCGCGTCGCACAATAGAGCAACAGGCGGTTTTCATGCTCGATCACATCGGCGTCAATCGCCCGGCCGCAATTCCACTCGCCCGTCGGTCGGAAGATCGGATTCGTTTCGTTGCGAACAAAGTGGATACCGTCATCGGATACAGCGTGACAGATCGCATCCCTTCGCCCGTTTCCGTACGATTGGTAGAAGAGATGGACCTTACCCTGCAAAACAATCGCTCCCGGGGCGCCAAGTCCTTTTGTCTCGTACTCGGCGGCCGGTAGAATCTCGCCGACTTTGGTCCAGTGTTTTAGGTTGCTGCTTTGCGCGATGCCGACCGCAATCCCTTGTTTCCCGCGATGGATCGTATAGTACATCAGGTAACGATCTTTGAAATGCACGACGTCCGGATCTTTGGCAAACGCTCGTCCGTATGACGTATCGGTGTAATACATCACCGGTTCCTGGAGCAACTTCAATTCAGGGAAGTCCGGAGTTTTTAAAGGAGGGACCGCCGGCGAGCTAACCGCCAGGATTGCGAAAAGTGTCGTCATGTGGAATAGGTTCATGGACATACAAGTGAAAAAGACGCCGGAGCGACGTTGTCAATAATCTTTGAATCCTCTCATCCATTCGGGCCAGTCGGTGGATTGACATCCGCCCGCCGTGGTCCAGGGACCGCTGATGTCGTACAGACGATGCCATTTGAATACCCACAATTCTTTCAGCCCGATCTTCTTGGTCGAAAAGTCCAGGAACAGTCCGTTCACGAATCCGTTGTGCCGGTTCAGGCAGTAGCGTAGCATTCGTCCGCCGCCGCCTTCGGACCATCCCTGGCCGTCGAAGGCCGGAGGTTCATCGACCGAGTCCACGACGCCGTTATAGCGCTGGGCGCCGAGGAATAAGGGAACGTAGGCGGCGCCGGCTACATTCGGCCCACGCCAGTACCAGGATGCCTCGCCTCGGGGTTCTGCGCCCGCCTGGATATCCACGCAATAGCCGTTGATCCCGTAACTTCCCTTTATTGGCTTGAGCCAATGGTCCTGGTTCATATAGCCCCAGGCCATCGTCACGCCGACGTCTGTTCCCTCGGCCCCCTCCGTAATGCCGTTGATATCCACCCACGGTTTTGTCGCATTCGGACAGCAGGTTATTTCGTCATCCCATTTGTAGTAGCTCCCGAGGGCGCTGACCCATCGATTGGCTTGGGGTTGGGCCGTATGGCCTTGCATGAATCGTCCGTCGTGATCTTCGGCGTAAAGCGCAAAGAATAAGCCCCATTGTTTGAGCCGGCTGAGACAGGCGACGCCTCGGGCTTGTTGTCTGACGCGTTGTAACGCCGGCATCAGGATGGCCAGCAGCAGGGCGATGATAGCGATGACGACCAATAACTCGATGAGGGTAAAACCTTTTCGCTTATTCATAACACGTCTCCACCTAAACGGGTAGAACCAAAGTCCATCAATATCTTACCATACGTGAAGGAGACAAACAAGGGAAATACATATCCGTATTGTGTTCAATGGGCATATCTTTTCGGTAGGGTGTGCGCGGCACATCTTCAGAAACGTTTAATCGCTGACATTCAATGCGATTTGTATATTGCCCTCAGATTCATTGGTGATCTGTTTTGGTCCTGTGAATACATTGCCGGTTACGACGGCCCGGCGGACATCTTTGCCGAGTTGGATATGCGGTCGGCCCTGCCGAAACTCGCATCCCCGGATGAGCACGGTGCCGTTTTGAGCCTGGATCGCCGGTCGGTTTTTCTCTTTGCCGCCCCATTGAACGAACGTGCAATCCGCAAAGCCGGTCGTTCCCGTCCCGGCGATCTTGGCGATCTGGTTGCACGGCCCCCAAAACGCGCAATTCGAGAAGCGGATACTCCCCGTATTGGTCTCCATGATTTCAATCATTGTCGGGTCCGGCCCGTGGAAGGAAACGAATTCGCCGTTCGTAATCAACAGCCCGTAAGGGGCGCATTGCTCGACGACCAGGGCCGTGTAGCAATCATCGGCGCCGATGCCGAGAAAATTGCCGTTGCAGACGCCCCCTTTGCTACGGATGAATTTGTACCCGATGTTGTAGCCGAAACAAAATGTGTTGAAAACGTATTGCCAATCGGACTTGCCGAAAATAAACGCCTCGCCGTTCTTCATCTGCCATTGAAACAGCTTTGGTTTCATGCTCCACCAGGGATTGAAATGCACGTTTTCGATGCGCCCGATGTCATAGATGGAATCGACCAGAATCCCTCGTCGAAGGGGCTGGCCGTGAACGTCGCGGATCAGGTGACGTTCGTTCCGCGTGGCGTCGATGCCGTTGTACGGATTGAGCATCTCGACCGCAAGGACGGCCGGGTTTTTGCCTCGCATGGCGATGGCCCAGGGATAGGGCTTGGGCACGTCGTTCACGTTTTGCTCAGGGTAATAAAGCACGACGCCCTTCAGCGTACTGTTCGTGTTGAGCGTGATAAAGGCGGGTCCGTCCTCTTTATTGGCGCTGCCCGTAATCAGAAACGTTGTGCCGTCGTCTGTCGGTTTGGGAAGACCTGGGTTGCGTATCCCGTTATGGGCCGGGACGGATTGCCAGATACCCGCCAATGTCACAGCGTTGGGTATATTCAAGTGACCTTTGAAAAGATAATTTCCGCGAGGGGCGAGTACTATTCCACCGCCGGCCTGGCCCGCTACATCTAGCGCTTTTTGAAATGCATCGGTGTCATCCGTTCGTCCATCCCCTGCTGCGCCATAATCACGAACATTGAAATGGTCTGAAACGGGAATTTTTCCGGATTCACCCCCAAAAGCCGCAATGGTGAAAATGAGCGATAGTCCGACAATAATCAGATTCATTCCTTTCATTTCTTCTCTCCTATCAGGACTCTTTGGTTCGAAACACGAAGTGCAACCTGGCTTGCTATCTGATCGTTTTGTATTATGAATTTTGATCATTAGTATTTGTTCAGGATTTAGAAATTAGGATTTAGTGCTTTAGCTCTTAACCTCCATCCCGGTCCTCGAACGACCTGGCCGGGCTTGTCGCCCGTGTGCTCGCCGTTTTTGAGCACCTGTGTCCCGTTGACGAAGACGTGGATGACGCCCGTGGAATACTGATGGGGTTTCTCAAACGTGGCGTGGTCCGTAATAGTCTCCGGATCGAAAACGACGATGTCTGCATAGTAGCCCTTCTGAAGTCGACCCCGTCGGTCGAGCTTGAGATTGTCCGCCGGTAGCGACGTGAGTCGCCGGATCGCCTCGGCCAGCGGGATAACCTTTTCCTCACGTACGTATTTACCGAGCAGCCGGGCGAAGTTGCCGTAGGCGCGCGGGTGCGGATTCGACTTGAGGAACACGCCCTCAGTGGCGCGGGATGCGGCGTCCGAGCAAAAGCTCACCCAGGGTTGGGTGATCTGCTTTTTCACATTCTCTTCCGACATGAGAAAGTAAACCGTGCCCACCCGGCTGTCGTCTTCGATGACCAGGTCGATCGCCGTTTCCGCTGGCGATGTGCCTCTCATATTCGCGACTTCGGCGAGTGTTTTGCCGATGAGGTGCCTGAGTTTTTCGTTCTTGAATTCGACCAGGAGAACCTTGTCCGGCGACCCGGCCAGAAGATACAGATTCTCCCATTCGTCCGTCGGCGTGGACATTTCTTTAACGACCCGCCGTCGGATTTGTGGATTTTTCAGCCGCATCACCCATGCCCGATGTCCCCCGGCCTGCACCCAGGGCGGCATCGCGGCATCGAGACCGGTAGCCGCAGCGGTGTAGGTGTACATATCGGCCGTAATTCTCAGCCCCTCGGCCCGGGCCTTTTCGATCCTTTCGATCATCGCATCCAGCTTATGCCAGTTCGACTGCCCGGCGGCTTTCATATGATACAGCTCCGCTGATACATTAGCCTTTCGCGCGATCTCTATCATTTCATCCAACGCTTCCAGCAGGCTATTACCCTCGCTGCGAATGTGTGAAATATACATTCCGTTATATTGACTTGCTACTTCCGCCAAAGCAATGAGCTCGTCCGTTTGAGCATAAACGCCCGGCGCATAAATCAGCGCCGAACTGACACCGACGGCGCCTTCTCGCATTGCTTGTGCAACCAGCTCCCGCATCTGTTTAAGTTGCCCGGCCGTCGGGCGTTGGTCTCCGTATCCGATGGTATGGACGCGAACCGTTGCTGCACCGATAAAAGACGCAACGTTGGGGGAAACGCCTCTTTCGACAAGATATTCGAGATATTCCCCGAGCGTTGTCCATTCGACGGGATATTTAATATCCCCCTGAGACGCTTGCATGTCCCGTTTCATCGCCTCGTTCAAAGGTCCCATGGACGAGCCTTCGCCCAGCACTTCAAGCGTCACACCCTGGCGAATCTCTCCCAGGGATCGCCCATCTTCGATAAGCGATTCGTTGGACCAGCTCAGCATATTAATAAAACCCGGAGCGACGGCGAGTCCTTTGGCGTTGATCACGACGTCTGCATCGGCGTCGAGTTGCCCGATGGCCTCGATATAACCGTCCTTGATTCCAATATCCGCGACGTATGCGGCTTGGCCGGAGCCGTCATAGATATCTCCGGAAGTAATGATTACGTCGTACGTCTTCGCCAATCCGACAGCGGCAATACTGACGATAAGAATGACCGCACGAAGAATTATAGTAGCTTTGTTCATTTTATCGGCTCCTTTATGTCATTTCAGTCGCGTGGTATGCCCCGAAGCACGTCCGTTGGGGCATAATCGTCCGTGAGAATGGGGCCTTGGCGCTCGTAATCGTCCGGCGATTCTTCGCTTTCAATTATGGCCGGAAGATTGACAGTAAATTGCTTGTCCTTTTGCAGTTTGCGTGCCGTGGCGAGCAATTCTTCCGTCGTCAAAGGCTTGTCCCGTGTATCCACGATCACGGCGACGTTGCTGCCCGATCCGTAGGCGTACTGGTTCGTGAAAACGGCGTCGAAGGTGCGCCGGTGGTAATGGTAAGACTCGAATCCGGGACGCAGATTACTGACGACGATCCCCTCCGGCGTTAAAAGCGATTTCATTATTTCAATGAACTCTTTGGTCGTCAGGTGGTAAGGGATATATCCGCCGCGGAATGCATCCACGAAGATAACGTCGTATTTGGCCTTATCCCGCAGAAGCCGCCGGGCCTGCACGCGCCCGTCGCGGACATAGACCTTCATGCAGTTATCTTCTTTGAAGCCGAAGTACTTTTTAGCCGCCTCGACGACGTCGGGATCAAGCTCGATATTATCAATCGGCACATCGGGAAAGTAATGATGAATCGCCATCGGTACGGTTCCTCCACCCAGTCCAATGAAAAGTATCCTCTTGGGATCCGGCTTATGGGCAAAACCGGCGAACATGAGAGAATAGTAATACATCTCGAATTCCAGCGGATTGTGGATATTCACCGCCGATTCCTCGTATTCGCCGCCGGACCGACGGAACTGTAAGTGACGAACACCGCCGGATTCGACGACACGGATATAATGATACAGGCTCTCTTTTTCCAGTAAGACCTTATACCCCTCAGACGAAGAATCGTTTTGCTCAAGAATCGCCCATCCCTGGTCTGCTTCAACCGCTGAGGCAATACCGGCGATTCCCGTTATCATTGCGATTATCGCTATTATGGAAAATTTAAGTTTCATCTTGTTTCATCTCCTGTGGTTTGACTTTTTTCGATGTGCCATGTGACTAATTGCAGCAGAGCGATCAGCACCAAAACGCCGCTGGACAAATACAAGATTCGCTGGATGCCCATCCAGAGAATGAGATAGAACGACGTAAACAGACATCCGAGACAACTGCCCACCGTCGATATAGCGTACAGGGTACCCGCCTTTGTTCCAACGGTTGTGACGTCCTGAGTGACCAAACGAACGGCGTAAGGCGAGACCATCCCCAACAGCATGCTGGGGACGAAGAACAAGGCTGTTGCCGCGAGAAGCGCCCCCCAGCGCTCATGCAGGCCGAGATCGGCGAACCAGCCGCTTGCCGTGCGATGCCAGATCGCGACGGGCACGATGGAGATCGCCGCGGCGAAGATAACCACGGCCAATCCCAAGCCGTTCGGACATCGCTGAGACAGCAGCCCGCCTACGAAATAACCAATGCTGAGCGCCGCCAGGAAGACGCTGATGATACTCCCCCACGTCCAAACGCCGCTGCCGAAGTCCGGCGACAGCATTCGACCGCCGACAATCTCCAGGCCCATCAGGACCCATCCGCACCCAAACACCGTTATCGCAACGCCACACGTCCGTGACATATACTCCTTTCCTACTACAACAATTTGTCATTCCCGCGAAAGCGGGAATCCATTAATGACGCTACGTTCCTGGATCCCTGCTTTCGCAGGGATGACAGAGTGATACAATCTGTTTGAAATAATAACAGTTAACTACCGCATTCGCTCTATATAAAACTTGTTCGTGTTTGAAATTTAATCTGTCTTTCTCGATAGAATTATTTTCTGCCCAGCGGTTGTTTTGAATAGCAAATCGTTTCCTTCTCGACCTATGGTATCCCGTGGGATGCCGCTGAGTTCGTAATTCGTTCGTTCGAACGGATTTTCAATCCGGCAAAGACCGCCTTTCTCGGAATGGATTTCCACGGTTTGTATTAAGCCGTTCCGCCGGACCGCAGAGACGAGGAATGCTCCCTCAGCGCGGAGTGTCTGAAAGGAGACGTCTTTCCAACTTGCCGGAATGGCCGGGAAGACTCGGATCGTACCGGAGTAGCTTTGCAATAACATTTCGTTCAGACCCGCCGCCGAGGCAAAGTTACCCTCCAGAGTGAACGGTCGATAGCGATAGTTGGAATAGCCTTTGCCGGACTGGTCGCCGTTGCAATGAAAGCTGTTGCGCAGGCAAAAGGCTGAGGCGAATATCTCCAGAGCCTTAGCGGCTTTTTCTCCGTCTCGCGCCCGCGCCGCCAGAGAGGCCAGCCAACTGAAGCTGTAGCCGCACCATTGCGATGTTCCTTTTTCGTCGAGATCGGTCATCGACGCCTTGATGGTTGCCTGGTCTTCCGAGCCGTTTTCCCAGCAGATCAGACCCAGCGGGTGAAACGCCATGAGGTGCGAAAAATGCCGGTGTGAAAACGGTAACGGGTAGTCTTTCGCAACGAGGAGCTTCTTATCGTTCGCATCCAGGGCTAAATCAGGCATTTCGTCAAGCACTTGTCTCCAATGCTGTGCCTGTTTCGCTTCGCCGACTTCGTCGGCGAGTTCCGCGGCTTTCTCGAAGGCCCAGCGAATCAGGGCCAGATCATAATTCGTAATCGTCGGAAACCACGCATTGAGCTTATTGTCGTTGATCTCCGGCGACGAGCTAAGAGGCAGCGTGCGTTTACCATCCGGTCCCTTCTCAGTGACCGCCTCCAAAAAGACACACGTCTCGCGAAGCCACGGATAGGCCCGGTTCTTGAGAAAGTCCCGGTCCATGCTGTATCGCCAATGCAAATAGAAATGATGGGCCAGCCAGGCGGCGGTCGTTGCGGAATGCGTGTATTGATGCCAGCCGCCAATCTGCTCCTGGTTCAGGTCCGCTGTCATTGGCACGTTCAAACCCGGCAGATCGAAGAATCGTTTCGTCCAAGCCCTTGCAGTATCCCGTGTTTGCCAGAGCCAGTTCACAAATCCGTAAGCGCCGTCAAGCTGGTTGCCGCTATAGGCGGGCCAATAGCACAGTTCCGTATTCAAATCGTGATGGTAGTCCCCCTTCCAGGGTGGAATCTTCATATTATCCGCCGTCCAGGGGCCCTGGAGAGTAATGGGCGGCGTATCGGGCCGGGCCGCCGAGCCGAATTTGTACATCTCCAGATACCATTGTCTTTCGATGATCGGATTGGGCACCCGAACAGAAGACCGGTCCCAATAGGCATCCCACCATTGACGATGCGTGGATATTGCTGAAGCGAATCCCGTATCCAGCAACTTGAGGCAATTCGAAAGGGCAGTCTTTTCCGGCTCCAGCGATTCATTCGACGTCGCCATCGACCAGGCTCCGAGCCAGGCACCTTCCGACTTTCGCCAGGCAATCGCTACGGCGAATTCAAATCCGCCCCATCCTTCCTGGAGGTAGCTCTTCCAATTCTCGCCGCTTGCTTCAATCGGTGGTTTATACCTTAAGCTCGCCAGATCGCCGGCGCTGATCTTGCCCGCCCCGGCTTCTTCCGTCACCTTGCCGGCAAATGGGGGAACCCGAAGTTGCAGATGAATGGATTCTTTCGTTTCGGCCTGAATCATCCCGAAGAGTTCCGTGGCGTGAACAAAAACGCGCACCCGGTCGCCGTTCTTGAAAGAGACCGTTGTCATCGCTTGGGCGAGGTCCAGCGATGCCTTCTCGAAAGCCGGATCGTTCCCAAGCGTTAGCTCGATGCGCCCGGCGGGGATTTTCGTCGGACCGGCGTTCCCATAAGGTTTATCATAGAGGCGATGGAGATCATCGAGCCGGCGTTCACGTACCCATTGTCGCATCATTTGATAGGAGTATTCTTCCGTATGAAATTCCGGAACAGGCCGGAGGTCCCAGAGGTCCGTACGATCGAGCGAAATGTGCAACGGCTTGCCATCCCCCCAAACCAGTGCCCCAAGCAAACCATTGCCGAGCGGCATGGCTTCGTCCCAGACCGTTGCCGGCTCTTTGTAATGCAAACCGTGCTCTGAAAGAGGCAGAGCCGAAACGACGCTTGCAATGGACATTGTAAATAAGGCAAGAAAAATGCACGAAAACTTGGAACGTGTCATAATGACTACTCCTTTTACTCTTCAACATCCCCTTCTTCTGCCGGAGCGGGAAGATATCGATACCAGGTAAACTTTAAGATTATAATAGCAGCCAGCGCCGTGATAAACCATACTGCCGAGCGAACGTACCAATGACCGACAAGATACATAGGGAACAAATACAAACCTGTGATCGCAATCATTCCAAGCACGACATTTACGAGAGTCAACGAAAGGCTTTCGGATTTCGATCTGGATGAAGATTCCTCCGGAGATAGAGCCGCAATCGGTTTCCAGGAACCAAAAGGTCGAATCGATTGATAGAAGCGAGTGAGAATGTCACGTTCAACCGGGGGCGTCGCCAGAGAGACGACGATACTCGCAACGAGCGAGGCCAGGCATATCGAGGGAAATACATAATAGGTTGGCGCATCCTTAACGAACAGCGCCACGAGTGACAGGAGGATGCCGGCCAGCGTCCCGAGCGTGTAGCCCCAGCCGTTTATCCGCCACCAGTACCACCGTAGCACGTTCGGCACGACCACCCCTGCACTGAGCGCCATCATCATCCAGTTCCATATCTGGGCGATCGATCCGGCGTTGAGACCGATGACGATGCCGAGCGCGACGATAAAAAGGGTGGCGAAGTAGCTGAAGCGCACCGCCTGTTGATCGGACGCGTGGGGCCGGAGATAGGTTTGCCAAAAATCGCGCACAATAAAGGATGCGCCGCTGTTGACGGTGGAACTGAAGGTGGACATAAAGGCGGCGAGCAGGCCGGCGATAACGATGCCCCGGATACCCGCCGGCAAAAATTCGAGCAGGACGAGGGGCATGACCTTTTCCGAGTCGGTGACGCCGGCCACGCCGGTGACGGCCAGCAGGGCGATCCCGGCACACATCGCCCAGCGGACAATAAGAAAGAGACTCCAGGCGGCGCCGATCTTGGCCGCATCGCGCGAGTTCCGTGCGGCCAGGAAACGCTGCGCGTCGTACATTTGAGCCGGCCCGCCGAGATTTAAGAGCAAGCCTTTGATCACCCAGAAAATGACGAGCGCGCCGAAGAACTGGAAGTGGGCATTGTCCGTCCCGGCCAGACGGTCGATGCGCCATGGGACCGCCAGGGAACTCCAATCGGCCGGTAGCGAGGCCAGCGCCGATGGGGTCAGACGGGCCCATGCGAGTGAAGCGACGAAGAGGCTACCGACGGTTAGGACGATTGTTTGAATGACATCGGTGAATACTACGCTGTAGAGACCGCCGAGAATCACATAGAGCGTGGTCAGCGAGATGATGACCAGAGCGAGGAATGCGGGTTCGTGTTGGGTGACGAGCTTTTGAAGGAACGCCGACGTCGTGTGCTCGGCCAGCGTTTCCAGCGGAATATACACCGCAGCAAACTTGCCGATACCCTGGTAGGCGTAACCGATGAAACAGGCGGTGAACAGCACCGCGATCAGCGCCGACGTTGTACGAGCGAGTTTACCGGCGGTTCCCGAGCCGAAACGGGTTTGCATCCACTCAGCGGCCGTCATGACGTT
Source organism: Sedimentisphaerales bacterium (assembly GCA_016934255.1). Classification (GTDB taxonomy): domain Bacteria; phylum Planctomycetota; class Phycisphaerae; order Sedimentisphaerales; family Anaerobacaceae; genus JAFGTG01. The sequence continues at coordinate 19,981 of JAFGTG010000118.1, read as the reverse complement.
CGAACGGCGTACCCATTTGCCCATATAGCTCATGAAAAAGGCGCCCATCAGAAAGCCCCACATCCAATGATGCCACATCGACTTCATGCCGAGAACGTACAGAATGGAGATGATCCACATCGTGCCGGTGATATCGAAATTGGAGACCGAGCCGGACATCGCCAGCGCCAGCCAGTGGATATTCTTACCGCCCAGGAAATAGGCCCCCAGGCTTTTCGACGCTCGCTTTTGATACCAGAAGCCCAATCCAATCACGACCGCAAAATAGACGAGAATGATGCCGTAATCAATTGGGCTCATGCAAGGTATTCCTGTGGATTACAATCCGTCGTTGACAGCGTCGAACATTGTCACGATATTTTTTGACGATACGTTTGCCAGAATATTGTGTACTTGCTGGAACACGAACCCACCGCCGGGTTGGAGTATCTCGACCTGTTGCTTAACATGCTCCTGAATCTGCTCAGGCGTGCCGTTTGGCAGGATGTCCCTTGTATCGCAGCCGCCGCCCCAAAAGGTGAGGTCCCGGCCGAACTTCGCCTTCAATTCCGCCGCGTCCATGCCGGCACAACTGATCTGAACCGGATTGATGGCGTCGAGACCGGCTTCGATCAAATGAGGTAGGAGCTCCCGAACGCCGCCGCAACAGTGGAGCATAACCTTCACGTCGGCTAATTCTTTCGCGCGGTTCCAGAGTAAGGTATGTCGCGGTTTGAAGAATTCGCAATACATCTTCGGCGACATCATCGGGCCGGTTTGCATCCCGAGGTCGTCCCCGAAGAGAATGATATCGATAGACTCTCCGACCGATCTTAAGAATTGTTCGAGATTGGCCATATGGATTTCGACGAGCTTATCGAGGAAGCGATGAGCGCGTTGCGGCTCAGCGGCCAGCAACATCATAAACAAATCATTGCGATAAAAGAACTGTCCGATCTCGAAGAGATTGCCCCCGAACAATCCGATGATCGCTCGATCCGTTTGGGTTCTGAATTGTTTTGCGCCCTCGGCGAATGCCTGGCTATCCATCGGTCCGGGCGGGCTGGCGACTGCCGTCCACATAGATTCCTGAAGGGCCTCGGAAACGGCGTCGAGATCGTCGCCTTCGAGAAAAGGAAAATACGTTTGCTCGAAGTAGATCGCTCCATCCGGCATGTGGGCCAGAATCCTGCCGTTCTCCGATTGTATGACCCAGCGACGTTCTTCTCGTTGAAGTCGCGTCCAGGCGGGTACGAAACACGCCGTGCCATCCGGCAACGTCCACGGCGTCCAGGATTCGTCTTCCTGTGCAAAGCCTCGCCCCAGCTCGATGGTATCCACACCGAATCGATCCAGCACGTCTTCATCTACAATCGCTAATTGTTGTATGACGTCATACACGCGAATCGGCCTGGGCGGCAAACCGAGGTATTCTCGCAGCTTCGGATAAGCAATGGCCGCGATGCCCGACGAGCGATGCCCTGAAAAATCCACGGGCACTCGGTCCGTTTCGTTATGATTCAACGCCGCCAGGACTCGCTCTCGTGATGTCATCGTCATATTTTCATTCTCCCGGTTCAGAAACGCGTAAGGTGACAATTTCATACGCCACCATCTCGATTGGTCCGACAAGCCTGGGGCCTTTTTCTTCCGCCAGATTACTTCGCCAGACGGTTTGCGATTCCGGCCTGGCCCAGGTAAGGGTCACTTTCTCCGTTCGTCCGCTTGCGTTGAACAACCGTACGATTCGAGCGTTGCCGTCCTCGCTGGGCTTGAAGGTCGAGACGGTGATATTCGTTGGCTCGACGATTAATTCGGAGGCTCGAGCGGGCGTTTTCTCATCAACCGGTACGACGATGAAGGGTTGACTGCACTCGACGCCGAATCTTGCCGACGCACCGGAATCGAATGCCTGATGGGGCGTAATGGAATAACGGAACGTGGTCGGGCCTTCCTGGCCGGCCTTGTAGTTGGTTTCCCAGTAATTGTTCATCACGTATGAGTAGATTGTCGAGGACGGTTTGATCTCTTTGATCCATCCCACGGACTTGCCCCTGGGATCGTTGGTGAGGGCGCCGACTTCGATCAGCGGCGCATCAGGTGTCGCCAGAGTGACACCGTAGTCGGCATTGGAGATATCGATCCATCTCTGGACGGTAAAGTAGTTTTTGCAGGCGCCCGCTAATTGATCCGCTTCCGGTCGCACGACGGCCCAGGGTGTGTTCATTCGTATCACGCCGTCGGGTACGTTAAAAGCGAAAGCTAAATGCACCGCTTCCTGTTCGTAGATCTTTTGCTTGTCAATGACGTCAATAATATCGACACGGTCTATGCCGTCAATAAGACGCAGCTCGCGTGTCAGCTTGTTGCAGCCCGGCGCGTCGGATTCAATCAGCAACGATGCAATCAGCGGCCCTCGCTCTTTGACACTGATTTGGACTGCTCCGTTTCGCTTTGGATTCGTCGGCTCTCTGCCAGCGACATAGAAATAGTCGTTCAATCCAAGATCGGTATCTTGGTTCACAAGCTCAGCGTCCAATCCTTTCCACTTGAGGCTTTGGATCGCGCCCGTCTGATCGTTGACCGTCAGGGAAATAACGCCATTGTTCAACTCGGCGCCATGAGCCGTCACGTTGTCGGGCGCGGAGGCCTTGCCGGATTGGAAGATGAATCTCTTTGCGGAAAACGGCGCGACGTTCTCGGCAAGGAAAGCCAATTCGTCCGTCGAGAGTCGCTGCGATTTCACGTTTTTTCCGTCGATCTCTGTGATAATACCGCCCGGCACCGATATACTTTTGGGGAGAATAACGAGATCCGTTCGGTTCCAGGAGGATGTATTGAAAACATCGATGGCCGTGACGTTTTTTTCTGTTGTACGATGTTTGGCCAGCGCGTTGTTGAGCAGATTGTATGACTGAACTTCTGCATTAAGAGCAAAGGCTTGTTTGATCTTCCACTGGGCTTTTGTGAAATCACTGTCCGGCTGGCTAATGCTGCAATGCGCGCCCCAGGTGTGTTCATCATAAAGGATGACGCTACGCCATGCCTCGTAAAACTGTTCGGCGGGATAATGTTCCGGATCGAGCATCGCCCACAGCGTCTCGGCCTGCACGAGACGTTCGGCGGCGTTGCGATTGATCGCCGTCTCAGCCGCGGACGAGCCGGCCCCGTCCTCCCAATACGGCGTAAAATCACCCCGAATCCTGGAGAGTTTATCGCCATATTTCTGCTCGAACGCTCGGAACATCTCGCTGGTCGTCGCTACGATCAATTTCGGATAAGCGTATTTTGCGTTCCAATCCTTGACGAACTGGCTCAAATCGGGATCGGGCGGGCCGTTATCGCCGCCGATCGAATAACGAAGCTGGACCATATCGTATGGATATTTCGCGTCGGCCAGGCGCGAGAGATAGTCGAAAAGTCGTCCCCCGTCGAGGCGCCCGCTGTGGAAAAAGGAATATCCCTCGCCCGCCACCCAGCAGAGAATCTTATGCTTTCCGCAGGGGGATTCCCAATAGAACGGTTTGTCCCCCCAGGTCGATAGCGTGTAGCCGATACGGTGCCCGCGATTCGGGCCGACGGAGAAATATTTCACGCCGCTCTGAGCCAGAATCGGGACGATGCCCCAGGTGTAGCCGGGCACGTCGGTGATCATCGCCGAATCGATGGTGACTTCGTAATGCTTTCTCAGCATTTGGGCATATTCGACCAGATGAATAAGCTCCTCGGGCCGACATAAAGCGGTGAGTTCGTTCCCGTACAAAGCATCCAGGCCTATCCAGCCATTCTTGACGGCTTTAATAAAGGTCTCTCGATCTTCCGGCGACGCCTGCTTGAGATAGCTATCCACCGCCCAGAGGACTTCGGTATTCCATTTGAAGGCCGAGCCTTTCGGATATTCTGTCGTTGTGCGCGCCAAGTCGATCACCTGCTTGAAATACTGCCAGTGTTTTTGCTCGACCTCCGTTTGAACGTGTGTATAGCCGATATCCACGTGAGAATGGTGCAATAGCCACACGTGCCACTTGCGGACTGGCTCAATCGTCAGTGCTTGTTTGCCCATCGACTGGCCTGCGACTTCCACCTCAACCTCGACGGAAGTCGAAGTCTCCACCGCCGGGGTAAGTCCTTCAATTACTTTATAACCCGGTTCGAGCGATTGCGTAATCGGCTCCTCGCCGTTGATGCGGATCCCTGCTTCGACCGGATCGCCGATATGGAGGACGGAAGCTAATACCGGTTGGTACAGCTTACCCTCTTTACCTTGGACTAAGTAAGGCTGCGTGAGAACATTGAGTAACCTGGTCGTGGGATCGACCGGCCCGGGCTCTGCACCGGACGGAACGGTAAGGCCGACGTAATCGTAAAGAATCCAACTGCCGGCCAGCGAAGTGATGGTGATATGATTATTGCCTGCCTTGAGCACCTTCGCAGGGAAGCCGATAACAACCCGACACTCACGCCCTTTGTCAATTTCGCCGTGTGCGGAGGCATCGCCGGCGCCGCGGGGTAGCTCTCGGATGTAAGAAGCCTCGTTGATTTTGATTTCCATCCTGGGCGGCAGGGCGCTATGGGTGTCCACGAGGTCCAGAACTAACTCGTTCTGCCCCTGGGTTGGTGCCGTCTTAAAACCGAAAAGAATTGTGAAGGTGTGGCTCTGACTGCCGGCCCAGACGTCCGCCGGTCCCGGCTGGATATAAGGCCAGTCGTTTTTCGGATCGGATTGCCCGGCGACAAACATGGCATCATACGGAAAACGGGTCGAGTATTGATTGCTTCTGTCCGGCCCTAATGCGAATTCGGCCGTATTATTATCGGCTTTGCCGATTTCCCAGAGCAAATGATTCTGGCCAAGAGCTGGTCCGGATAAACAAACACAGAGCAACAGCACAAACGATGTAACTTTTGTCGGTCGGATATGTTTCATAGTATGCACTCCATTTGACTTTCCTTTATATCTGCTTGTTATTTTATCCGACCTGTCTCAGGAGTTCCACCTTGTTTTATCGACGGATATCCGCTATTCTTACGATGTTAATAACTGTAGGGTATTCAACTTACTAAATATGATCTTGTAAGGTGTTCACATGGATTCTTTCATCTACACAAAATTCCGTATTTTTATTCTGACCGTTTCCTTCGTTACGATTTTAATTCCGCCCGGGCGACTTGACGCCGTCGATTCGACTGCGATTAAGGCGATCTTTGCCGATCCGCCTCGGGAGTATCATTCGGGTCCGCTTTGGGTATGGAACGACAGGCTCACCGAGGAGCAAATTATCGATACGCTTCGGGATTTAGCGGGACAGCAGGTTAAGCAGGCGTTCGTTCACCCCCGGCCGGGCTTGATGACGCCGTATCTTTCGAAGGAGTGGTTCGATCTGTGGAAAGTCGCTTTGAAAGAGGCCGAGCGGCTCGACATGAATATCTGGATCTACGATGAGAATTCCTATCCTTCAGGTTTTGCGGGTGGCTTCGTGCCTGAAGCCATGCCTGAGTCGCGCGGCCGGGGATTGCACCTGGCCGAGGTCAAGCAGACCGGAAAGCCCGGCGACGACGTCTTCGCGGTCTATCGCCTTACTGCGGACGGATATGAAAACGTGACGCCTTCGGCCAGGGCCGGCGAGAAGCTGCCGGAGGGTCGTTACCTCGTAGCGACCTGGCGGCTGGCCCCGGAAGGCGGCTGGTACGGCGGCAAGTACTACGTGGACCTGCTCAAACCGGGTGTGACCGAGAAGTTCATCGAGATTACCTTCGAGGCGTATCGGCGTCAGATCGGCGAGCACTTTGGCCGACGAGTGCCGGGCATTTTCACCGATGAGCCGCACCCCTTCGTGGGCGCGCTGCCGTGGAACGAACATCTGTCCGAACAGTTCCAGAAACGATGGGGTTACCGTCTCGAAGACCATTTGCCTGCAATGGCCCGACCGGTCGGTGACTGGAAAAAAGTACGCCACAACTACTACAAGGTTATTTTGGAGCAGTTTATTAAGCGCTGGGGCAAGCCTTGCCACGACTTCTGCGAGAAAAACAACCTGGAATTCACCGGCCACTACTGGGAGCACGGCTGGCCCAGCACCGCCCACGGTCCCGACAACATGGCCATGTATGCCTGGCACCAACGGCCGGCAATCGATACGCTGATGAACCAGTACCGTGAAGATACGAACGCCCAGTTCGGCAATGTTCGGTCGGTTAAGGAGCTGTCGAGTGTGGCCAATCAACTCGGGCGCAAGCGAACGCTGTGCGAAGCCTACGGCGCGGGCGGATGGGACCTGCGTTTCGAGGATATGAAGCGCATCGGCGACTGGCTTTATGTGTTAGGCGTCAATACGCTCAATGAGCATCTCTCATATATCACGATCCGAGGAGCGCGGAAACGAGACCATCCGCAATCGTTCTCCTATCACGAACCGTGGTGGGATTCGTATCACGTGATGGCCCAATACTTTGCCAGGCTGTCACTGGTTATGTCGCAAGGCGAGCAAATCAATCGTATTCTTATCGTCGAGCCGACGACGACCGCGTGGATGTATCAGGGTGAAAACCATCTCAACGAGGTGGGAAACAGCTTCCAGCAGATGCTCGTGGCCCTGGAACGAGCACAGGTCGAGTATGATGTCGGAAGCGAAGATATCATCGCTCGGCATGGCTCAATTGTTGGTCCGTTATTTAGAGTTGGACAACGCGCCTATGACACGGTTGTTTTACCGCCGCTAACGGAGAACTTGAACCTGCCGACGATGGATTTACTCGAAGATTATCTGAAGGCCGGCGGTGTGGCGATTTGCTGTGGACCGATTCCTTCCTGTGTTAATGGCCAGCCGTCGAATCGATGCGCCGAAGCGTCGAAGCATCCGGGCTGGAAACAAGCCAAAGCAGATGATACGCCGCGTATGTTGCTGGCGGATTCAAAGGATGGATTTGCCGTCGAACGCGACCCGGGCGACGAAGGCATATTGTTTCATCACAGGAGAACGGTTGAGGACGGCGAGTTTTTGCTGTTGGTCAATACAAGCATCGATTCACCTTCGACGGGATGGATTAAATCGGCAATGCGGAGTGTGGAAAAATGGGACCCTGCTACGGCGGAGATTTCCACGTATCCTTTTGAACAAGCCGGCACAGGTATAAAGACGCGCTTCGAGCTGGCGCCTTGTGGAAGTCTCGTGCTCTTTCTTTCCGAGAAGAAAGGTAAGCCTATATATAGGACGGAAGAAACGATAAAGATTATGCCGTTACAAGGCAAGCTTGAGATTCACCCGGTTGAGGAGAACGTGCTAACATTGGACTTCGTCGATATTACGGCGGGTGGTGAGACGAAGAAGGATATCTATTTCTATAAGGCTAACCAATTTGCGTTTCAGAAGAGCGGCATGGCTCGAAATCCGTGGGACAGCGCTGTTCAGTTTCGAGATGAGTTGATTACAAAGACATTCAGTTCTGACAGCGGTTTCGAGGCGACGTATCGGTTTACGATCCGTCAGCAGATACCTAAACGGTTGGCGATTGTTATCGAGAGGCCGGATTTGTACACGATTAGCTGCAATGGTCAAACCGTTGTGTCGCGGGTGTCCCGCCCGCGATCCGAAGGTGGGACGCCTTCGACATGGCGCGGCCGGGATGGCCGCGACACTGAATGGTGGCTGGATAAGGCGTTTGGGAGGATCGATATCGCCCAGGTTGCGAAAGTCGGTGAGAACCGCGTGACCCTCAAGGCGTCGCCTTTTACCATTTATCACGAGTTGGAACCGGCTTATCTACTCGGGACGTTTACTCTTCATTCGGTCGATTCGGGCTTCGTTGTCACAGGCGGTTCGAAACCGATTAAACTGGGTAGCTGGAAAAAGCAAGGCTATCCGTTCTACGCAACGGGCGTTTCATATAAGCAGACTTTTGGCATTTTACAGCCTTCGGGGCGCTATCTTGTTGAGCTTCCAAAGTGGTACGGAAGCGTTGCTAAGGTCAACGTCAATGGAAAGTCGGCGGGATATATTGCGTACCAGCCCTGGCAATGCGATGTGGCGGATTTAATTCAACCGGGCGCGAATACGATTGAAGTTATCGTTGTCGGTACGCTTAAGAACACGTTGGGACCGCACCATAACGGACCGGGGGTAGGCAGCGCCTGGCCCGCGATGTTTCAGAAAGGCCCCGATACGGGTCCGCCTCCGGGCGAGCACTATCACACCCTCGACTATGGGCTTTTTGAACCTTTTGTATTAAAGCAAATGATAGAGAAATAGCGACGATCGGAGTCGTATAATGATTGGACTCGGCGTTTTCTTACATGCAGTGGGAGGCTTTGCTGCCGGGAGCTTCTATATCCCGTTCAAAAAGGTCCGCAACTGGGCGTGGGAGAGTTACTGGCTTGTAGGAGGTGTATTCTCCTGGATCGTCATGCCCTGGCTGATTGCTCTGCTGGTTGTGCCTAATCTCTTCTCGATCCTGATAAAAGCACCTCCATCCGCCATTTTCTGGACCTATCTGTTCGGCGTGCTTTGGGGGATCGGCGGTCTGACGTTCGGGTTGTCCATGCGCTACCTCGGAATGTCGCTTGGTTACGCCATCGCATTAGGGTTCTGCGCCGCGTTTGGGACAATCATCCCGCCTATCTTCAGAGGCGAATTTGGCGGGCTCGCCACCCAGACGTCTGGGCAAGTTACGTTGGCTGGTATTTTCATCTGTCTTGTAGGAATCGCAATATGCGGCTGGGCGGGAGTCTCAAAAGAAAGAGAAATGCCTGATGAAAAGAAGAAAGAAGCCATCAAGGAATTTAACTTCGTAAAGGGATTGTGGGTTGCTATATTCGCAGGCGTCATGAGTGCGTGCATGATATTCGGGATTGAAGCCGGCGAGGCTATTAGCGATCTTGCTTTCGGTAAGGACAGCACGTCACTATGGAAAGTCAGCCCCATTTATATCTTCGTTTTCGCAGGGGGCTTTACGACGAATTTACTATGGTGCATCTATCTTAATATCAAAAATCGTTCAACTAAAGATTACATCGACGCCAACAAGGCGCCGCTGGTGAAGAACTATGTTTTCAGCACGCTGGCGGGCATCACATGGTATCTTCAATTCATGTTTTTCGGAATGGGAAAGACAAGGATGGGCGACTATGACTTCTCGAGCTGGACTATTCACATGGCCTTCATCATCATCTTCAGCAATATCTGGGGACTTATTTTTCGCGAATGGAAGGGTTCGAGTAAACGCACACACAAGCTTATCGTACTCGGTTTATTCACGCTCGTAGCCTCGATATGCGTCGTTGGGGTGGGTAACTATTTAAAGAAGACTGAAAACCAAAATCCCAATTCTACTCAACAATCGGCAAGAGTAATTGGGACCGTGCATTCTCAGTGAGACGAAAATGGCAAAGAAAGAAGCGATGAGTTCGCGACAACGTGTCTTGAAAGCGTTGAATCACGAGATTCCCGACAGAGTCCCCATCGACCTCGGAGGATTTCAAACGGGCATACACCGTAAAGCGTATGAAGAGTTGCTTGATTACCTGGGAATTGAAGATGATGTTACGATAATGGACCCGGTTCAGCAGCTTGCCAGGCCGTGCGAACAGGTCTTGGAGCGTTTCGGGGTGGACATTCGCTATGTATTCGCTCATGGACCTGATAGCTTCAAAGGTGGAATCGAGCAAAATACCCGGGATGGAAAACTTTGGCACGATCTGAAGGATGAGTTCGGTGTCGTCTGGTCGATGCCGGACGATCAGCAGCTTTACATGGATATATCGCACCACCCGCTCGCCGAAGCCACGATTGAGGATGTGGGGGATTACCCTTTCCCGAAAGGCAACGATCCGACGCGATTCACGGGCGTTCGTGAAGAAGCACTCCGGCTGCGAGACCAAACGCCGTATGCGATCTCAACAGGGATCGGCGGGGTTGTTTATGAGACCTGCTGGTACATGCGGGGACTGGAGAGATGGTTTACGGATATGATCGAAAATCCGGCCTTCTGCGAGGCTCTGCTGGGAAAAATGCTCGCGTTCTGGATGGATTACTATAACGGCTTTCTCGCCGAGATCGGCGACCTCGTCGATGTCATTATGATCGGGGACGATATCGGTGGCCAATCCGGGCCTTTATTCAATCCCGTGTTCTACAGGAAGATTGTCAAGCCCCGGCAGAAAAAACTCGTCCAGCACATCAAGTCTCGAAGTCCCGCCAAGATTTGGTATCATACGTGCGGTTCGGTCATAGACTACATCCCCGACCTGTTGGATAACGGAATCGACATCCTCAATCCCGTTCAGATCAGCGCCGAAAATATGAATCCCCGGGAACTCAAAGCCCGATACGGCGACCGCTTAGTCTTTTGGGGCGGCGGGATCGATACCCAACACATCCTTCCCTTTGCCAAGCCGGGCGAAATAAGAGAGCATGTCCGGCGGAACCTGGAGATCTTCAAGCCCGGCGGTGGCTACGTCTTCAACAACGTTCACAACATCCAGGTCGGCGTCCCTCCTGAGAATATCGTGGCCTTATTCGACGCTGCCCGTGAGTTCGGTTTCTATTGATCGGACAAAAAACTACATACCAAATTCAACAAGCTCATCATCTATCAGGGCATCGTCCTTTGGATTCGGGACGAGAAAATACGTCGCCTGGCAATCCGGATCGGGATATTCTGTGAGTGTCAATTTAAGGGTGGCTTTCCCCGCGGCGTTGTAATTGGTGGGAGGCCAGAACATAGCCTGACAGGTCATGCCGCCGGGACGGATTGAATCGTCCGGGCCGGATAGCTTCAGAGACGCCGGATCGAGCCACATGAGCCGCATGATCTCAGGATCGAAATTTTCCTGCCTTTTAGGATTAAGACAAAACAGCATTGGTCCGCGCATGACGGCGACGCGACCCACCTGGCTCTGCCTGCCTTTGACCAATCGAAACGTCATCGGCATGTGCAACGTGACCTGATCTCCGTCTTTCCATTCGCGGGTAATCGTGAAGAAATCGCCGCCGGGCGTCGTCATCTCAATAGCCTCATCGTTGATGGTGATCTTGGCCTCGTCGCACCAGCGTGGAATTCGCAGGTGTAATGGAAAACGGGCCGGCCTGGATGGCTTCAAGTCAATAACGACATTTCCTGAATTGGGATAATCCGTGACTTGGCGTACCTCAAGAGAAAGTCTTTCCTGAAGGTTCATCTCCGTCGAAGAGGTCGTGTAAAGGTTAATCGTCAAACCTCCATTCTGGCGATAATAGATCATACCGGGCAACTCGGCGATGATTCGCCTGAAATTGCACGGACAACAATATGTGTCGCCGTCGAAATATATCCTTGGTCCTTCGAACGGCGAATAATATCTCAGTCGTCGGCCGTCGGGAGACTGGGCGGCGAACAGGCCGTTGTATATCGACCGTTCCATGATGTCCCCATAGATGGATTCCCCCTGAATGCGAAGCATGGCGTCCAGCCAGCGAATCAGATAGGCCGTCGCGCAGGTCTCGCCCAGTTTGAAAAAGCCCTGTTGGTTCGTATGCCAACATTCCTGATACCCGACCAGGCCCGGCGCCAACAATCCATCCTGTCGAACCATAAAGTCGAACGTCATTTGTGATTGGCTTAACAAGCACGACTCCGGCTGTATTCCATGCAATCGGAGTTGAGCCAGGCAGTGGCACAGATGATAATACGCGTGTCCTTCGAGGTTTCCCCAGCGACCTTCGATGATCGGCGTATCCCAATCGGGTAGTTTTCTATAATCGATGCAGAAATCCAGATAGCGTTTATCCTGGGTTTGCTCGTACAAGGCCAACATCGACTCTTCCAGTCCCGTCGTAGCGACATAAGTTGAAATCCAGTCTTCCGTTGGGCGTTCCGGATCATCAGACCAGCGCATAATAATATAATCAGCCAATTTCTTCGCTGCTTCCAGTGACGGTCTTTCTTTAAAGTATCGATAGTCTGTTGTTAAGCCCAGCACGAGATAGCCCATTTCGTGAATGTCCCAAAGGTGCCACATGCGCCTTTCCGGCACGAAAATGCCGATGTAGCCGTCTTGTTCCTGGGTCTTGATGGTTTCAGCGACGACGTGTTTTTTCAAATCGAGCACCTTCTTGTCGTGGGAGTAGGCGGAGAATCGGACGAGACAATCGATGAATTTACCCAGGCCGATATAGCCGCCTTCACGACTTTTTTGTTGAAACGGAAGAAGGAAGTCTTTATCGGCATCCAGCACGAGTGCATTGTTGTTAATTGTGATATCGATCCGCCGGCCGATCTCACCGCCAACTTTCACCCGACCGATATCCAGTGGAATGAGTTTTTCTGAGGCGAATACTGGATTGGCCTCCTGATATGTGCATAGTATTAACAGGGCGACGAGAACTTTCCTTGAATTGCTCATAATCATTTCTCCTGATCGGGTATTATTCAATTGGATTGTTAACCGGCCAGGATTGTATGTTGGCAACGCTCAATGTGCAATAACAGGTTTTGCTTCAGGGTCGAGAAGGAACGAGTCCGGCGGGGCTTTCCAGACTCGACATAGAGGAGTCCCTTTGCGAATCCAGCCGTTTTGGCGTGAGGCCGGATCGGTGGAATAACGGTATTGATTCGTTTCGATATGCCGATATTCGTACAGCGGTAAAAAGGGGTCAGGAGCCTTTTTTTGATTTTTCGGCGGTAGTCCATAGAAAAGTGCAGTTGTGGTTGTATCAGGACGTTCCGTCGTGAGACGAACGGTTTGTCTATTGCCGGCGGGGGTTTTCTGGGCGTAGATCGGAATGAGATCATCCGTCGTCCTTTCAGGCTCGATGGCGAAAAACAGTATGGATTCGACTGCATCCCACGCGTCTGACTTTTCTAAGCTGTCGAGTAGCGTGTAGTCTCTTTCGGCCTGATCATCCTTTACCTGATAGACCGGTACCGGCAATACGAGACGAGGATCGTCAAGAGTGAGTCGATACATAATCTGGTTGTAATCGTAGCGCGGCGTCGCGGTTTCTTCCGGGCCGGAAAACGTGTGCGAATAGGTACCCTCGAAGAAGAGCACGCGCCCGCCATCCTGGTCGAAGTACGGATGGTGCGCCGGATTGTAGAAGGAATATTTGTCGTGCGTGACGATCTTCCGGGCGTAGGCCCACGGCCCGACGGGCGTATCGGCCTCGGCGTACCAGACCTCGCCCAGAAAAGAGCTGTCGCCGAACTGCTGCACTGTGATCATGACCCATCTTTTTCGATAGGCATTGAAATAGACGCTGCCGCCGTGCGGTGTGATTTTTTTGCCTGAAACAACGTCATAAAGATGCGTCTCTTTTTTTTCTCCCTTGAGAGCTTCAATGAGCGAAGGCATTTGCAAGGCGTTATCTCCGGTTAGCTCTCCGGCGCGAATCCAGCGACAAGGCTCTCCAGGTTTTGGAGCCGTTAAGACTTCATAACGATTCGGATCGATGAGGTAGTCCCATTTGGCCCTGACGCGCATGCGAACGGAAAGGGGAAACTGCGTGGGAAAGTAATAATATTCCCGGCCCTCGACGTCGATGCGGAAAGGATGTCCGACTTCGGCATAAGGAAGAAATTCGACGCCGGAGCGAACGACAGGCTCGAAGGTTTGCGTTGCATCGTTGAAGACCATTAGCCCCCGCTCGAGTACGTTGCCGAGGTCTTTCAGCCGGGCAAAATGGGCGATCATGCGATCTTTGCCCTGGTTGTCCTTGACGGTGAGCAATCCATCGAGCCAAACGAGACCCGGCTCTTTCAACGGAGCAACGGGGCGGCTGAATCCATTTTTATCTTCGAAATACTCAAGATCAACGCCGATCGCCGGATTCAACCCTCCTCGATTCGGCAGGTCAGAGAAGGCGCCCGCCATGGCGAAATGGCCGAGCGGGTACGAGGGCCGTCCCGTATCGCCCCACATCCAGAACAGCCGGTCCTGGTAAATGCAGGTATAGACCGAATCCTGCCCGGCCACCTGAGCGTTCAGAACCGGATGTTTTAACGGAACCGGATGGCCGGTCAGGACGCTGTCGCGATAAATCCCCTGGCCCGTGACGCGATAGAGCCGTTCGGCGATATTGAGCCGGTCGATTTGGATAACCGCACGGCCTCCACGCGTGGTCCGCAGCCTCGTTCCACGGAATCCAAATCCATCCTTGGGGAACTCGTAGCCGTGGCTTTCGACGAAAAAGAAGACGTCGGTGTCCATCAGACCCGGCTCATAGAAAGCGACAATCCCATTGCTGTCCGTATAGTACTGGATTTTGCTCGTCGTCCGTAATTGAACCAGCGGAACGCCCCGCCCGGTCTGCCGGTCCACGGCCTGAATCTTGAAATATTTGTCCGTGCGATTTCCATCAGACGTACTTTCTCGTTTTGCCGCTACCGTAACGACGGGCCATAACAGAACGAAAAACAATGCCGATAGAGATATCGGTAGAGTGTGCATCCCGTAAGGGATCCCAAGGACCGCACACCCTTTCGTGAGCGTAAAGCGTCTCTTATAGAAGATATCCGCGATTTGATTGGCATTGATTTCACTATACATCTCTTGGAACTCCTGCCTTCTTGTCAATAAACATACACACGCTTCGATATTTTCAGCTACATATCATGTCGATGCAAGAGCAAAAAAGTTTCCATGGATTTCATGAAAATATGAACGTTCCGCACGATAAATACAAATTGTTGCCGATCTTCTACATACTCAGAGGAAAGTTGCAATACATAATTATCTTCTGCTTGTATTAAAGCACTCTAACAAAACCACGTTTCTACGGTTTTGTCATTCTGAGCGCAGCGAAGAATCTTAGCCTTTGCGGTCTAATTGAGACCCTTCGCTAAGCTCAGGGTGACAAGGGTGAGGTTTTGTTAGAGTGTCTAAGCTCATAGTCTTTTTGATTAGTTAAAAAGACTATGAGCTTGCTACGTATGCTGTTGTTCCTCTATTACTCTCTCTTTAACGAGGTTTTGGAATATTGAGTCCGTTACGGTTTGTCGTTTTGTGATTTTTTGAAGACGAGGCGTCTTTCATCGACAGGCTGATTCGCTTTTTGGCAAGGTCCACATCGAGAACCGTTACCCTAACCTTTTGGTGTACTTTCACCACGTCGCTCGGATCCTTGATGAAATGATTGGCCAACTGGCTGATGTGCACGAGGCCGTCCTGGTGGACGCCGACATCGACGAAAGCGCCAAAGGCTGTCACATTCGTGACGATCCCCGGCAGTTTCATGCCGACCTCAAGGTCCTCCATCGTATTGACGCCTTCGGCGAAGCTGAACACTTCGAATTGCCTTCGAGGATCCCGGCCCGGCTTAGCTAACTCTTGCATAATGTCGTTAAGTGTCGGTAGTCCCACTGTTTCGGTGACATAATTCTGTAAGCGGATTTTTTTTCGCAGCGATTCGTCCTTCATCAGGTTTGCGACGGAAACTCCGGCGTCCGCGGCCATGGCATCCACGACGTGATAACTCTCCGGATGAACGGCACTGGCATCGAGCGGATTTTTGGCGTCACGAATCCGCAAGAAGCCCGCCGCCTGCTCGAAGGCCTTGGCGCCGAGGCGATGGACTTTCTTTAATTGCTGACGGGAAGTGAAAGGCCCGTTTTCGTTTCGATAGTCGATGACGTTCTGAGCCAGTTGCGGCCCAAGACCGGAGACGTACGTGAGCAATTGCTTGCTGGCCGTGTTCACTTCAACGCCGACTTTGTTGACGCAACTGACGACCACATCGTCGAGGCCCTGCTTGAGCAGGGATTGATCCACGTCATGCTGGTATTGGCCGACACCAATCGACTTCGGATCGATCTTGACCAGTTCGGCGAGCGGGTCCATGAGGCGACGTCCGATCGAGACCGCGCCGCGAACGGTGACGTCCTCGTTGGGAAATTCTTCACGGGCCACCTTCGAGGCCGAGTAAATCGATGCGCCGCTTTCGTTGACGACAATCACAGGGATGTTCCGGGATAGCTTGATCGTGCGGATAAAGGCTTCGGTCTCCCGGCTGGCCGTACCGTTGCCGATAGCGATGGCCTCGATATCGTATTGTTCGCACAACGCGGCTACTTTCGCCGCTTCCGAAGGGACTGCTTTCTGGCCGTGGTGGGGGTAGATCACGTCGGAATGTTTGAGTTGCCCCTGTCGGTCGAGACAGACGATCTTGCAGCCTGTGCGGAATCCGGGATCGATAGCCAACACGTTCTTCTGACCCAAGGGAGAGGTCAAAAGCAATTCTCGCAGGTTTTCGGCGAACACTCGGATGGCTTCGACGTCGGCGCGCTCCCGTGTCGCCGTGAGGATTTCCGTCTCCATCGAGGACGATAAAAGTCTCTTGTAGCTATCCGCGACAGCCTCTTTGACCTGGGTCGAGGAAGGAGATTGGTTTTTGACAAACAGCCCATCCAGGATACGAAGGGCCTGCTCTTCCGGGGCGACGATCTGCAATCGAAGGAATTCCTCGCGTGCGCCTCGACGCATCGCCAGGATTCGATGAGACGGCGCCTTCGCCACCGGTTCGTTCCAATCGAAATAGTCTTCGTACTTCTTTCCTTCATCTTCCTTGCCTTGCACAACTTTAGTCTGGAAACATCCCTCTCTAAAAAACAGGTGGCGAATCCTGCCTCGTGCGGTTTTATCTTCGTTGACGTGCTCGGCGATAATATCTCTGGCGCCGGCCAGGGCCTCCTCGACCGATTCGACGCCCTTGCTCTCATCGACAAAAGCCTTGGCCTCCTCCGCCGGGTCGAGTGCAAAATCCTGAGCGAAAATGAGTTCCGCCAGAGGTTCCAGTCCTTTCTCCCGCGCGATGGTCGCGCGTGTCCGACGCTTGGGTCTGTAGGGTAAATAGATGTCCTCCAGGACGGCCATCGTCTCGGCCTGCATGATCTGTTCTTTGAGCTCGTCGGTCAACACATCGCGTTCTTCGAGCGACTTGATGATGGATTCTCGCCGGTCGTCCAGTTCCTTTAACTGACTGAGCCGGTCGCGGATGGCCGTGATGGCGACTTCGTCCAGACTGCCCGTGATTTCTTTACGATATCGGGCGATAAAGGGAATCGTAGCGCCGCCGTCGAGCAGTTCGGCCGTGGCCTCGACCCGGCGAGGCGGCAGTGACAATTCGGAGCTGATCTTAATGATGTGTGCCTGATTCAATGGTCGATCTTTCAAAGGTTCATATTACTTATTATTGAATATGTTTATGTCTTTACGTATCGAGAATATAGCGACAATGAGGCGATCTTTCAAGGGCTGGTAGAACTTTTCGTCCGTAGAGTGTATTAGATCAATGAAGGCGGGAGGACATGTAAGACGATGTCTGTAGTGAAGTGTGAAATCATTGCCGATTCCAGTCCTTTTTTCCAATAAAGCCACCCGAAGGTGATGCCGGCAATGCCGTTTAAAATAATGGCGCGCAGCACAACGAGGGGGGTGATCTCCGTAAAGCGGGCCGTCATCGGCAGATGACCGAGGCCGAACAGAACGCTGTTCAGAAGGATCGCCAACCGAGTTTCTTTACGTTCATATCGTACGTTTAAAGATGGGAATGGCTCATGATGACCTGGGTTGGACGTTTATTTTGGTACTTCGAAAACCATCGACATAAGCTTGCCTTCTTTGAGCGAGAATTTGGCGCCGATTTTGTCATAATGGAGATTCTGAATGATCCCTCTCGAATCGGTGCTTGTTCTGTCCGGCTGGCCGTAAGCGGCGACAATCTCCTCTTCAGACGCGCCAATCCCGATACCTTCTTTTGTCTTGCCAGAAAAGGTCGTAACACGTGAGGGGAGCATTCCTTCCGACCAGCATCCAATCTCCTGTAAGCCGAGTTCTGGATCGACAGCGAAGTTCAGACCTTGTGAAGGCACGTAATTAAGCTTTGTGACTGGTCCTTCGAAGATTTGATCGGGTTGCCCGAAATGTTCTACGATCTGATCTTTCGTCATGCCAAACCGAACAGAGCCGATACCCACCAAAGGTTCAATAACAAGCTCTTCACGCGGTTCTTCTACATCCGCCTTCTTCTCACAACTTATCAAGCTCACAAGAGACAACATCAGCAGACTGAGTAAGAGGGTGTTTCTTTTCGTCTTCATTTCTTTCTCCTTGCATTGCTATTGCCTTTGCCACTGTTCGAGCCGGCGCAATTGCCTTTGAATCGGCCACTCACCAAATGCCAGCATGAAGATCATGATAATGTTTGCAATCGGGATGAACATCAATAGACCATACGCCCAGCAATAACCCGCTTTTGCAAAGATCTTGCAGCAGATTAAGGCCTTGACGATGAGTATCCCCAGGGCCATGAGAATACCAAACACGATCAGCAACGGCAACAGAATTAGCCCGACGTCCGGACGCGATTGAGCCAGAATGAGCCATTCCATCGTCTTTCCTTTCCAGTCTCTTTATGAATTACGTTTCAACGACACTTATCGACCCGGCTATGTCCTAATTCGGCTCTCAGTAATAAATACGCCCGACGTTTGAAGAACTTACAGTTTTTCTTGTGCTCCCGAATAAAATTTAGTGTGTAGGAGTTTATTTGAAATCGAGACCTATGCATGATTCTTGCTTGATTTTTGGTGTTTGACCTGAGATACTCATGAACAAATGGGGTGGAAATACTGTAGCTTTTCCTAAAACGAAGCCATTTGAAGAACAGGAGTGTGAAATGAGTAGAATTAGATTTTTACCGTCTCTAGTGGTGCTTTTGGGGATTCTCTGTTATTTTTCTCCCGCCTTGCCGGGCCAAAGTGTTGAATGGCCCTGCTGGCGGGGTCCGAATCGGGATGGCAAATCCGCGGATACAGGACTGCTGAAAGAATGGCCGGAGGGAGGGCCAGAACTATTGTGGAAGGTATCAGATATTGGCAATGGTTTTTCAACCGTTGCCGTTTGCGGCGGTTTCATCTATACAACGGGCGATGTGGATCGCAAACTGATACTCTTTGCATTTGATATGAATGGTACGCCCAAGTGGAATGTTCCGGTTGACGCGGCATGGACCAAGAGTCATCCCGGCTCGCGGTCCACGCCCACCGTGGACGGAGATAGGCTATACGTTCTCTCCGGCAATGGTGTCATGGTCTGTTTCGATGCGAAAACCGGAGATCAGAAATGGTCGAAGGATTTGAAGCGATACGGCGGTCGCCCCGGCGGATGGGGATACGCCGAATCAGTCCTGATTTATGACAACCTCGCGATTGCCAAACCCGGAGGCCGGAGTTGTGTGGTGGCTCTTGATAAGATAAACGGAGAAACCGTATGGCAAAGCAAGGGATTCACAGCGGGACCTGAATACGGCTCGTGCGTGCCGTTCACCTTTGGAGGGATCCCCATGATAGCCACCGGCACGAAAGAGGGCATTGCATGTTTTTCACTGAAGACGGGACAAGTTCTCTGGAGTAATGACTGGTCCGCCGGGAATACGGCGAATTGTCCCGATCCGGCTATTTCAGATGGATACGTCTTCTGGGCGAACGGCTATCGCAAGGGAGGGATATGCCTGAAGCTCGCCGCTTCGGGGGATAAGGTCTCAGCGGAACAAGTATGGACGACAAACGATATGGATTGTCATCACGGAGGGTACATCATTCATGAAGGCTATATCTACGGCAACCACAGTGCCGGCTGGTCGTGCCTCGATCTGAAGACGGGCGAACGCAAATGGAACGAGAGGGCTGTTGGGAAAGGTTCCGTGTGCTTTGCCGATGGAATGTTATATTTGTTTGGAGAAAGCGGCGGGAAGGCCGCCCTGGCAACGTGTTCTCCGGAAGGATTAACGATCAAAGGTAACGTGACGGTCGAAGGCTCCGGCCCAAGCTGGGCGCATCCCGTGGTCGTCGGGGGACGGTTGTACCTTCGTTATGCCGACAACCTCTATTGCTTCAACATGAAAGCCAAGGCACTCTAATAAAACCACCGTTCTACGGTTTTGTCATCCTGAGCCGTTGAGCCGCTACGCGGCTGGTGTCGGGAAGAAAATGAACCGCAGAGTGCTCAACACGTCTGTGTCATGTCGAGCGAAGT
>JAFGTG010000117.1 GCA_016934255.1 Sedimentisphaerales bacterium | reverse complement strand
GTGGCTACGTACCACCTTGTCGCATAAGCTTTATCGGCTTATGACGATCTTCACAATCGCAGGGCCGGTCGTTCCATATTTTCTACGCGTTTGTCATGTCGAACAAGGCCGAGACATCTGGGCGGGGACGACAAGCACCTTCTGTTCGATACCAGATCTCTCCGCTTCAGCCCAACTTCGGTGGTCTTTCGGTCGAGATGACAGCGAGTATCGAAAATCCGTTTTATGTTCCATCACCTGTTATCCAGCCCCATCCTTGAGGGACCTGGCCGCCGCCTTTGTAATCGGCGCTGGGCTTTAACGGGGGAAGCGATGCGACGAACGTATCGTATTGTTTGCGCATATTTTCGACCACCTGAGGGTGATTTTTCGCCAGATCCTTCGTTTCTTTCAGATCGTTCTTGAGGTCGAACAAGCGCCAGCCGTCCGGGTATTTTACCAGCCGCCAGTTCTTCCAGCGTACGGCGTAGAGATTGCGACGCGGCGCATCCGTGGGATCAGCATTGTGCCAGAAAACGTACTCATGAACGTCCCCCTTCTCCCGGCCATTCAGATAAGGCACGAGGTCCTTCCCTTCGCAGCGTTTCGGCAAGGGCTTACCGGCTGCGGCGGCCGCGGTGGCATAAAAATCCATCGTGCACATGATCCCTTCGTAGGTAACACCCGCGGGGATCGTTCCCGGCCATGAGACGATCGTGGGCGTATGCACCCAGCCCTCCAACTGTGTGCCCGGCCCCTTGCCGCCACGATAGGGAGCGGACGATCCGCCTTCTTTCTCATTGGCGCCGTTGTCGCCGGTCAGAAAAATGAGGGTATCCTTCTCGATACGGTGTTTTTTCAGCTTGGCAAGAAGTTTCCCGACGGCGTCGTCAACCGCGACAACGGCCCCTTCGTACGCGGTGCCTTGTCCGCCCGGGACGCGATCCCGGTAATGCCGGGGGGTATCTTTGACCTTCGAGTGGACGGCAACGGGTGAGAAGTAGAAGAAGAACGGTTTGTCTTTGTTCCTTTCAACGAACTCGGCCATGTAGTCGCCCACCAAATCGGTGAGGTAAACCGGCGTGCCATCCTCTCTCACGCGGTTGTATTGTTCGCCCGGTGCATGTCGCGCCACTTCCATGAAGCCGCGACGATGGGGTCCCTGCTCGGCTGAGCCGATATCCCATTTTCCGATCTGCCCGGTCACATAGCCGGCGTCCCGCATGAACTCGGCCATCGTGGGATGGTCATCGGGAATGGGTAGGCCGCGGGCCATGCCCGATTTGCCGAACCGTTGGGCGTACATGCCGGTCATAAGACAACAGCGACTGGGCGAGCAAGGCGGATTGGTAATGTAGGACATTGTGCACTTGGCGCCGTTGGCCGCCAGCGAATCGATATGCGGCGTCGGGATCCGCTTGTTTCCGAAACAACCCAGATCGCCATAGCCCAAATCGTCGATGAACAGAATGACCACGTTCGGTTTTCTGCTGATGACGTTCTGACTTAGGCCGAAGCTGGGGGATAAGCCGGCGGCGATGGCGCCCGTCACGGCCGTCTTCATGAAGTCTCGTCGGGTCGGTCGATGCATAGTCATAGCTCCTGGTTGAACATTATTTTTTCGTTTGTAACCAGATCTCTCCACTCGCTGCTCTCGGTCGAGATGACAACGGGCATCGAGAATCTGGAATTAAGAATCCTATTTTCCCGTCCTACAGGGGATTGAATAGGAAAACCCAAGCGCGAAAGTTGGCGTTGTCACGGTTGGCGACTTTCGCCAGAATTTGATTATCGCCTTCCTTCAAGTTAATGGGCATCTGCCATGTTTGGAAGCCATTCAACTCTTCGCCCGAATAGACCTCTTCTCCGTTAATCCAGAGTTTGAACCAGTCGTCATGCCCGATCCGTATCTGGATCGAGCGGTGGGTGTCGGAGTGGAGAGTTGTAGCCGCGTAGGCGGAGACGTCCGCCGGGAAGCCGGCATTGGTCTTGAGGCCGGAGCGAAAGGAGGGGGTTACGTCCACGAAGTTGAAGGTGGAGCGTATGTCGGAGTGCCAGCGCGTGAGCATAGGTTCGCGGAATTTTCGTCGAACGGCCTCCGCGTACTGACCGAAATCGGCGGGTTCGGTTTTCGTCAGATCGATTCCCCGTTCCGGAAATTCGCTTCGTTCGAATTCATCCTTGCTCTCGCAGGAGAAGGGGCCGCACAGTTGCCAAGTCAGACCTTGCGGGCGCGGCAGATCGTATTTACCTTCCGGCACTTTTATCCCAGCCAGACGGTCTTCGAGCGTCGGCAAGGTGCTTATCCTGGCCGGGCCGCCAGCCTGATACCAGTAGAGAACGCTCGATACGTCGTTGGCCAGAGTCCCGAAATCGTAGTTGAACGATTCGCTGAACGCGATGGGATCGCGGTCGAAGAAACGGTACGCGGCGAACACGATGTGAGGTTCACCCTGGGCGGGCTTTTTCACGACGTCGTAGTAGGGTGTGCCGATGGAGCGATTCGAGAAGACGTCCTGGCCCCAGGCAGTTCCGAAGAAGTCCTCTCCGCCGATGCCGCTCAGGACGCGGGCGTTCGCGCTGTTTCCATCCAGCAGGGCCAGGTCGCCGCCGCAGTGATACCATGCATCCCTGCGGTCGAAGACCCTCCAGCCGATGGTAGTTCCGATGATGAGGCCGCGTCCGACACCGTGTCCGAGATGGTGAGGCGCGCCGTATGCTTCGTTGGGATTCACTCGTCTATACGCCGCCTGGAAGCGGAGGTCCTCTTTGAGCGGTCCGGACGTGTAGTGGTGATAGTCGGCCTGGAACCAGACCATCAATTCGATGGGGCCGTCGTTCTGCAGGGTGATTCGCATTCCCTTTCGGTAGGGCATGGGAAAATAACAGTTAAATCCGCTGCGATCGGTGACCTGGATGTAGGGGGAGTCGAGATGACGGGCTTCGTGGCCGTGATGGATGCCGAAGAACGGTGCGACGGGCATTTCAACGTAAGGCTGCTTATTGCCGTCGAAGTAGATGCGCAGCGTCAGGTACAGTCCGTGGACGGGCTGGGTGCGAATACTCTTAATGGTCAGCCACATGTGTCGGAGGCAGCCTTCACCTTCCATTTCGGCTACGACGGTTTCATCGGTCCGGCTAATGTTCTGCCTGAACGTCGCTCGGTGACTCTCGAACCGGGCGGGCAGCCGGAGGATTCCGAACGGGCCGGGCCGTTCCTCGGAAAGGTCCGCGCGTGCGGGCTTTCCATTCATTGCAATAACGAGCAACACAGCACAAGTGACAATCATCGTTGTAAGAGTGTTTTTCTTCATGACCATTCACATCCTAAAAGTAGAACATTTGATTTTCACAAATACCGCTCAATCCATCGATTCGCAGCGTTTATTTCCGAAGCGCATCCATAATAAAATCCCACATGAGGTCTTTATAGAATCGATGGCCTTCGTCACCCCAACGATGCTCGAACCGATCCGGGCACCCCGCCGCGGCAAAAATGGCCCGCGTATGATCGGCCGACCGGTTGACATCGGCGATGGAGAACAACGCGTCTTTCTTGCCGTTGACGATAAGCAGATGGCGCGGGGCGATCAATCCCGCGACGTCGCCCATGTCACCCAGTTCGAGGATGCCGGGGACCAGGTTGCAATCGCAATGGTAGATGTAGCCGTTCGGGCTTGTGTACGGTGCGAACGAGCAGCTCGGCACGGCGATGGTGATCCGTTCGTCGCACGCGGCGGAATAGAGCGTCGTGACGCCGCCGCCGGAGTTGCCCATCATGAGCACGTTTGTGGCGTCCACGTCCGGCTGCGTCGTGGCCCAGTCGATGATTCGCTGCATGTCCCAGACGCGTTCGCCGATGGCGGTCCGCCCGGCCAGGAGGCAGTGCATCACCTGGGCGCGGCATCCGCGATCGCCGTGACGTCCCCTCGGGTCCGGCAGGCCGCCATCGGCCAATCCCCGCGTGGCCGGGGCGATGGCGATGAAGCCGCGTTTGACGGCCTGGACCGCGACATCGCGATCCTCGCGGAGAATTTTTTCGCGATGGGCCTGGTCGTGATAGACGCCGGCCGAGGTGTCGTAGCCGCGTGAGTCGTGCCCGTGAGGGAAGATCGCCAGCGGGAAGGGGCCGCGTTGTTTCGGCTTGAGCAGCCAGAAGACGATTCGCACGTGCGGCTCCGTTTCGATCCATCCCTTTTGACGCGTGTAGTCGCCTAAATCCTCAGTCGGTTGAAGTTGGACTTCGGGCGTGTGACGGCCGACCTGTTCGGCGATTTTGTCCAGGCCGACCAGCTTGTGAAGGAGGGGACGGGCTTGCTTCTGCCATGCGTCGAAGCCTCCCGGATAATCGGCCCGGAAGGCATATTGGTGCTGTCCCTCGCTCAAAAGACATTGGAGGTACTGGCGAATCTCGTCCGGATAGTCTCCATAATCTTTTGGGACTCC
The DNA here is from genome assembly GCA_016934255.1 of Sedimentisphaerales bacterium. GTDB lineage: Bacteria > Planctomycetota > Phycisphaerae > Sedimentisphaerales > Anaerobacaceae > JAFGTG01. The sequence goes on along the minus strand of JAFGTG010000117.1, from coordinate 3,525 downwards.
GGCGTTTGAGTACATGGGGGACAGGCAGATGAAGATTACGATGTAAATAAGTTTACGAAGAACCTTAAATTGTGTTTTCGACAGTAGCATGTGACACCTCATTTCATCCGGGTATTTCCATTAATAATTTCGAAGCACTCCTACCGAAAGAGTTGAAATTATTTGTCGGAAAGCCAGTTCGGGCCGATGTTGATATCGACCTTCAGCGGGACGTCGAGTTCGATGGCGTTCGTCATTTTCTCTGCGATCCATTCGGCGTGTGTATCGGCTTCGGTCGTCGGCACCTCGAAAACAAGCTCGTCGTGAACCTGCAAGATCATCGCCATGTGCGGATAGTGCGTTTCGATCTCATCTTCTATGGCCAGCATGGCCAGTTTAATAAGGTCCGCTGCGGAGCCTTGAATGACGGTGTTGACGGCAAGGCGTTCGGCTTGTGCTCGCTTATTGTGGTTCTTGCTATTGATATTTGCGATGCGTCGCCGGCGATGGAGTATCGTTTCGACATACCCCGTTTGCTTCGCGAGGTCAATGCATTCATCCATAAACGCCCGAATCGCACTGTAACGGGCGTAATAGTCCTCGATGAATTTTTTTGCTTCGGCCTGCGAAATGCCGACCGAGCGCGACAGGCCGAACGCGCCCTGGCCATAGATGACGCCGAAATTGACCGCTTTCGAGCGAGAACGCATCTCGGATGTCACGTCCTCGATGGGAACACCAAAAATCTGCGAAGCGACAAAGCGATGAATATCCTGGTCGGCGGCGAACGCGGCCAGTAGGGCGTTGTCTTTTGAGAAATGCGCAAGCAATCGAAGTTCGATCTGCGAATAGTCGGCACTTAAGATGCTATCACTCTCCTTCGCCGGTACAAAGGCCGAACGTACTCTGCTACCCAGTTCCGTACGAATCGGGATATTTTGCAGGTTCGGCCCGCTGGAGCTCAGCCGCCCGGTCGCGGTAATTGTCTGATTGAAGGAGGCATGAACGCGATCAGTGCGAGGATTGATCAGCGATCCGAGCTTATCGACATACGTGTTGACCAATTTATTCAGCATTCGATACTGTAAAACCAATTCGATCACGGGATGCTGCCCGGCCAATTGTTCGAGCACAGCCGCGTCGGTGCTCCGCCCCGTCTTGCCCATGCGAATCGGCTGCAGCCCCAGTTTGTCGAAGAGCACCTCTGCCAGTTGCTTGGGAGAATCGATATTAAAAACCGCCCCGGCCTGCGCATAAATTTCATCGGTGACGGTCTTCAGCGTCTCGGCAATCTCGCCGGACATTTTTCGCAACACCCGCGTATCGAGCGAGACGCCATTATATTCCATTGCCGCCAATACGATAACCAGCGGCATCTCGACCTTCTCGAATAATTCCATGAGCTTCGGCTCGCGTTCGAGACGCTCTTTGAGATAAAGATACAGCCGGAACGTGACATCGGCATCCTCCGCCGCATAATCGCACGCCGCCGCCGTATCGACCATATCGAACGTCAATTGGTTCTTCCCCTTGCCGATCAGCGACGAAATCGGAATGCACTCGTGGCCCAGGTAATCGGCCGCCATGCTGTCCATCGAGTGGCTCCGCTCCGGATCGAGGCAATACGACGCCACCATCGTATCGAAATAAACGCCGCGTATCGGCATCTGAGCGTTTCGCAAAACGAGCATGTCGTATTTAATATTCTGCCCGATTTTCTTGACGCTCTCGTCGGCCAAAATCGGAGCTAATTTTTCACGAACGGTCCCGACATCGAGATGCTTCGCACCCAATGGCCCTCGGACCGGCAAATAAAACGAATGCCCCGGCTCCCAGCAAAAACTCATCCCCACCAAATCCGCCCGCATCGCCTCGGTCGAGGTCGTCTCCGTATCCACGGCAATAAGTTTTTGCTTTCGTAACTCGGCAAAGAACGTCTCGAACTTTTCGGGTGTATCGATAAGCTGATAATGTTTCGTATCGCTTTTGGGCTCGACTTTCAGATCACCGATCGAATCGGATGATGATTCCTCCGCTTTCAATCCTAATTGAGAAAGCATCCGGTTAAAGCCAAGCTCATTGAAAAGCTGAGCCAGCTTCGATTCGTCCGGCTTCTTTAACGCCAAATCGCTGTAATCAATCTCCAGCGGGACATCGCAGTTGATCGTTACCAATTCCCGGCTCATCTCGGCCTGATCCTTGAACGCGCGGAGATTATCGCCGCGTTTGCCCTTGATCTCATCGACGTGTTCGTAAAGGCTCTCCATCGAGCCATACTGTTGTATCCAGCTCAGCGCCGTTTTCGGCCCGACGTCCGGAACGCCGGGCACGTTATCCGACGTGTCCCCCTGCAATGCCAGACAGTCGATAAACTGCTCCGGCCGGACGCCCATCTTCTCGACCATCGCCTGAACGTCCATACGCGTATCAGTCTTGATATCGTACATACTGACGTGCTCGTCGAGCAGTTGGAGCAGGTCCTTATCCTTCGAGCAGAGCAGACAATCGACCCCTTCGCTACCCGCACACCTGGCTAACGTACCGATGATATCGTCCGCCTCGAAGCCATCCACGCGAAGCATCGGGATATTCATCGCCTCCAAAATCTGCTCGATCCGGCCGATTTGGCCCGGCAGATCCTCGGGCATGGGCGGACGATTCGCCTTGTACTCGGGATAAATGTCACTGCGAAACGTCGGCGCCTTGCTGTCCAGCGCCACCACCAGCATGTCCGGCTTGCGACGCTCGATCAAACCGAGCAGCGCCGCCGTGAAGATATAGACCGCCTTGGTCGGCTCGCCCGTCGGCCCGTTCAACTGCCCGCTCATTGGCGCGTAATACGCTGCATAAATATGTGCGTGCCCGTCGATGATATAGAGTTCCTTAGCCATCGACGCCACTGTACGCCCTGATCGAGACGATGTCAAGCGCGGCCTTATTGACCTCTGCTTCGCACGATGGACGAAAGGACGACGGATGATGGACGATGTTGTTATCCCCGTGTCGAGGGCGTCTCGCCCCCCCATTGGCATTCGACATTCGATATTGGAGATTCGTTATTCGATATTCAGTAATAAGCTTTCCTGATACCCTAAATCCCTGATACCCACACCCTGATAATCTGATGTCCTGATCTCCTATTCTCTGTTTTGAAAAGAATCTCTTTGTTCTTGGTCGGAAGGATAGGTATAATTAAAGAATGACAATATAGATTGAGGAGCAGAAGGCGTAAGTAATACTATCCCTGTAAAAGCAAGGAAAGGATGCGAACTTTGATAATGCCAAATATACTTTGGCAAAAATTAAATTGTAGAATACTAATCGATTTAATAGCTCATACATTTCTTATTTCAAAGAGATCATGATGCCTGAATCAATCGACATTTTTAATTTACTTTGCGACCTCTGTCGTAAGCACGGAATCAATAATTCAAAAGTTTTGATACAGACAGCAGTAGGTACTAGCCCCATTTTCCGCAGGTCTGTTGGCGGTAAATCCAGGTGACATCTTGGTTTTCTAAACGCCATACCGATCGAGAGGTGTAC
>JAFGTG010000116.1 GCA_016934255.1 Sedimentisphaerales bacterium | reverse complement strand
CCATTTCGGACTGTTTGCCATTATGAACCATTGCAAAATGCTTGTCAAGCAATTTTTGGCATTTTCTTTTTCAAGCAAAATCCGCAGATGCTTAGCCTTAGCGATTTAGTACGGATCATTCGGCTCCCCCATCCCGCCACTGTTTTTGGCTTGGGCAGATGCTGCAATGAGGCAAATCCAGACAAACACTGAAATGGGGCGTAAAATTCGCGTTTCCTTCGATGTCATATTCTCTATATTCTTTAGGTCACAGCTATTGGGTTTGTCTAAGGCTCTCACTCCATCGCGGCGATAACGTACATGTTGCGTTCCGTAGGCATGGCGCTAAAGACGTAGGTCCCCGCCGGGAACCTGGCCGAAAAAACGCTCTGTGAGCGACTTGTCATTGCGTCCTCCTGGATGAACAGAGTCAGACCGGAATCCACAAACGTGCCGACCCGTGCGAACCTTGCGGTTGCCTGGTTGGCTGCTTGCTGCCGATTGACGATGCGTTGGTCCACGGTGATCATTAACGTGGCCTCCCGGCTTGTCGTCAGGGTATAGGTGACTGTCGAGCTCTTCTTATCGCTGTTGAACGTCCGAACATACTCTGCGCCGGCCAGTGACGCGGGCGTCTTGGCCCATGAATACGTCCTGTCCGAAAAGCAGAGGTTTCCATTTTTCAGCCCGCCCGGTTGTGTCGGCAGCACCGAGGTGTAACCATCATATTCTCCGATGGGGGCTCGATTATCCCGCTCGCCGTTGGCCCGAACAACGCTGACAATAATCGACCCGCCGCCAGGCTGTACTGGGGAAGAGGCCACGTCGGACCAGGGGCTTTGCCCGACCGCATCCGAATACGTAACGGACCAATCGTACAAGATCGGCGTCGCGCTCTGATCGGTGGTGGATAGATTCGCCCGAAGCCGGATCGTTCGTTCCACGAGACGGCTCAGATCCGCCCCGCTGGCCAGACGGGTATAGCCCGGGATGGGATTCGTGCCCTCGGCGGGTAATATGTCCACGGTCAATGTCGTTCGATTGGGTATCGTCGCCTCGAACGACAGGGCGCCCCACGTGTCGTCCTCGCCGATGCTGATCTGTGTCGAGACGATCCGGCCGGTGGGCTTATAACCGCGCGAGCCGTAGGTTCGCAGGTTATCCCAGAGTATGGCGGCGTCAAAACGTCCCGTCATATTACTGTAAACCACCAGTCCCAGATCCTGCTCGCCTTTGAATGCCGTCAGATCCACCGACTCATCACGGTTTGCGGAAATGAAGTCCGGATACATGGTGGCATCCGTTCCCTGTCGGAACCAAACGCGCGTATCTCCGACAAAGACCGCGGCCTCCAGCAAATTTGCAAAACCCCAACTGGCCCAGTCAAATACCAGTGTATCCACTTCCGTCAAATCGATGGGCTGCACTAAAAAACCAAAATCGTTTGAGTAGTAATAGCCATCGGAGGAGAATCCGACCATACCCGCCCATCGACCTTTGGTTGTCCACAGATCTCTGATCCCGCCAAGGATAATATTCGAGTTCGTCGCGCCCCCGAACCACCCGTCGAGCGACTCGAAGCTCGGATGGGCGATCACGTTGAGCTCGGAGCCGGCGCTTTTTTCCAGCGTGACAAAATCCCCGTCCGTCGTCTGCGTACCGGTCATTGTATCCGTGTTAAACTGTTCCTCGCTCGTCTGAAACCACGTTTCCAGCGGTCTGGCTTTGACTCGATACCAGTATGCCTGGGTCGGGGTTAATCCGGTGAACCTATAGCTCGTGGACGTGATCCAGCCGCTGTTCGATACGACATGGCTGAAATCGACGTCGCGGGCGCATTCGGCGTAGTACGCCACGTCCGCAAGGTCCACAATCAGCGACCACGCATTCAGTGTTCCTAAAGACGTCTTGGAATCATCGGTGACTTTAAGCCCCCACGTACCGCAGATGTTCCGGCCGATCAGGTCGGCAAGACGGCCTTCCGGTCGATACGTTCCGGCAAATGGAGCAGAACCCGCGGTGATCGAGAGGCGAGCCTCGTCATCAAGTATTGTATCCTCGAAATTATCGCCCGAACCGCCAACGTCTGTGAACAGCTCGACGCCTATCTGGCTGTCAGGGGCAATCAGAAACACATCCAAATCCGAATCCATGGTATGATCGATATCAAGCATGACGTCCAAATCCTGAATCGCGCCGGCATGGTCAACTACCAACTCTGACAACAGCGTTCCCTGATCGGGGATTGCCTCCGGGATATCGCTGTCATATTGACTTATTTCACCAATGTCCTCCCAGGAGACTATATCCAGAATCCCTCCCGCCGCGCTAGCGTTGGCCTGAATCACCGGAGCGGGCAGAGGGGCCGAGAGCTCGATTGTCACGATCAATGACCAGGCGTTAAGCGTTCCGGCTCGGCTGCTGGACCAATCGTCCGTCACTTCAAGTGTCCACGTGCCCTCGATTTCATTTCCGTACACGTCGGCAAGGTTTCCTTCCGGACGAAATGATCCGGTAAACGGCCCACGCCCATCGGTGATTGACTCCGACGCCTCATCGTCAAGGACCGTATCCTCGAAATCGGCCGAAACGACTCCAACGTCGGTGAACAGCTCGACGCGTGTACCGTCCGGTGCGATTAGAAATACATCCAGGTCCGCATCGTACGGGTGGGTAATATTCAGCTTCACGTTCAAGTCCACAATGGGACCTGTATCGGTAATGGTGAGAGTCGAGATTTCCATTCCCCTGCCCGGAATGTCCTTCGGCACATCCGTTGACTGGTATTCCTTACGATGCGACGCCATGATATCCCAATCGCCACCCTGAGCCTCTGCCGGGACAGAATAGCTGAAACAAATCAAAAATATCAGCAGAGCCGCGAGAGCGGAAGAACCACACGTTAACCTCCGCCGGCTAAAGTCCGCTTTCATTCTTCTCTGCCCACACACTTCGCACGTCCGCGTTCGAGACCTTTGGGTTACATTTTCCACGTTTCTACTCCTTAAAGGATTGGGAATATTTGATATTTCAGTGCACCGAAGGCGCACTAAAGCCACCAACACGATTCCTGCAAAACGCTCGTACAGATGCTGTTACCTGGATCCTCCTTTACTGTTGATTTTACTTTCATACAAGAAGAGCAAATTCAAAAAGCCACAAACATTTTACCTTTTTCAGCAGACCAAAGTCAATAAAAAAACGCTCATATGAGCCGACAAGCCATTTGCATTACAAGCACTCAGCAGAAGGTTCGTTGTTTCCATTTGAAACAACCCCCGTCGGGTGATGGATCTGTACTTCCCAGATTTTTTCAAAGCGCTCAGAATTCTCTCAGTTGCACAACCGGTTCCGCGCCGCCTGATCCCATCAGCACGACCGTCATTGGTGGTCAGAAAAAGATACAAGCTGCAATACACCTCTCGTTCGGCCGGGGCCATTTGGATAAAGTCGATATCCGTTTGGAACGCACCGCTTTCTGACTGGACATATTTGATCTTCATCGGCCTGGCTCTAAGATTCCACATTGAATTGCTTAGCAATCATCGTTAGCGCCGCGGCGTTTCTTGCGGCCCTTGTCTTCTCACTCTGAGGCTCTCGTGCATTCAATAAAGCTTTATCGACGACTGCTTTCTGGGCATCGTTCAGGAAAAAAACGGCCGGATGAGCAAGCGCAGGCTTGGGTGGTTTGATCCGGGGAACACGACCGGAATTCATCTGCGCCAATCGATGAATCTGCCCGGCCGTGTGCGGCAGCCACTTGGCTAAATCGCGAGATGGGTGCCGTTGAGTCAATCGGTTCATCAAAGCCAGCTTTTTTTCAAGAACGTCCGAGCCACCCAGGCAATTGAGCGTGGCGAGCAAGATGTCGGTTTCTTCATCGTCGATATCCCAAACGACAACATCGACGGTTTTATAACCAAGTTGAGACAGCGCCTTCCAGCGATAATGTCCGTTGATGATTTGGAAGCAATCATGTTTGCCCCCCACGTCTATATCTGGATTCCTGCTCCTTCGACCTTGCTCAGGATACATTTCGCAGTACCGTAAGGCATCCTGTGGAGAATGACAATCTGTAGCCGGGCAAGGTCGAACCAGCAACGGCTCATATCGGCCGGTTCGTTCGATGTTGCGAATCAACTTCGTAAATTTCTTCTTGCTCATCCGGTTCGGATTGTCCGGATGAGGAATAAGATTTTCGATGGGGATGGATTGAATTGGATTGTTCACCATCGTCGAATCTCCTTTCTTATCATTTTTACAATGGACCATACATCTCCCCTTGTCATTCTGAGTGGAACGAAGATTCTGCGGTGAGAACTCAGTACACCGTTACTCATCCTGGTCTCCTGAAAGCAGCCCAGATGCTTCGCTGCGCTCAGCATGACAAGCGGAGTTGTCATTCTGAGTGAAACGAAGAATCTGCGGTGAGAACTCAGTACACCGTTATTCATCCTGGCCTCCTGAAAGCTTCCCAGATGCTTCGCTGCGCTCAGCATGACAAAAGAGTAAGAATGATCTGGCCTGTGCTTTAGGCTTAACGTACAATACCATCGATGGGAAAAGATCACCAATATTACATTTACATCATGACCAACCGATCCGGTACGCTGTATATCGGAGTGACAAACAACATCCGAAAAAGAATCTTTCAGCATAAGAATCAACTGGTTGAGGGATTCACGAAGAAATACAACATTAATAGGCTGCTTTATTATGAAACGTTCTCCGACATCCATTCGGCCATCGCCAGAGAAAAGTCCATAAAGGGATGGCTGAGAAGTAAGAAGATAGAATTGATCGAAACAATCAATCCGAATTGGGCCGACCTCAGTAAAGATTGGTATGAATGAAGGATCGCACCCATCACCGGCATCCCCTCTGATCGTCGCACCCCACTGGGTACGCAGATGCTTCGCTCCGCTCAGCATGACAAACGGGGTAGACATCTCGAGCATAATGTTTCCCTCTGTCACTCGGATGTAAATGTTCCCCCGTGTCGTTCCGACCACATCAGCGCTTCGTGTCCTTCCGAGCAGTCCGATCACTTTTGTCATTCTGAGCGGGAACGCCTCTTCTTTTGTCATTCTGAGTGAAACGAAGAATCTGGGATGGGAACACAGTACTCTGCTACTCATCGTGATCTCCTGAAAGCAACCCAGATGCTTCGCTGTGCTCAGCATGACAAAAGGGGTAATCATTTCGAGAGCCCTCTACGAACAGCCATATCCGGATTGAACCAAATGTAATAGAACGGCCTGGTCGTAAGCCGGGTCAGGATGTAGCGCGTTCGTTCGAGGCCGGGCAACATAGTACGACGACGGCCATGGCTTTTGAGAAAGCGCTTAATCGCCCGCTCGATGAACTCGGTTTCGGACGGAGAAAGATAATCGAGTTTTTGCTGGACTCTTTGAGGCTCAATTAACTGCTCGGCTTCGATTCCGAGAAGACTAAACGCTTCGATAAGCTGGGCGGTACGCACCGGTTGTTCGGATGGGTAAGCCGTCATACCCGCCTTTTCGAGGAACGGATTGATCCTTCCCATGATGGCGACCGCCTCGATGATCGGGACATTCATCTGCGGCATCGTCTCACGAACCAAATGACTCGCCAAACCCAGTCCGCGGAATCGCGGCTCGATAATGACCCGGCTGATCCGGCGAACGTTCTTATTCACCAAAGCTAACTGCGTGCCTCGGTCGAGGCCGGCAAAAAAGTTATCCGTCGCCACGTTTCGCATCTCCAGTACGGGACTGGCCATCGTATAGACGATAACACCGACCGGCGTTTCCGACTGAACATCGCCAAGCGTACCGTCGGACTTCAATACGAAAACGGACGCCACCGGGCCCGGTCGGCCGTCACGGTAGTGAAAGCGGGCGAACGGTTTATAATCATTAAGGCAACCGCGAACAATCCGTAAGTGCTTATAAACAGAGCTGTTTCGCATTATCTTCTCCGCGTTTTTTACTTATCAAAAGTTCTGAAAAATTGTAGGTTAGGCATATATTATTTAAGAAAATCTTCCTTTGGATTTTCTTAAAATAATGAGGATCGTTATGATGATACATTATTGAAAAAACATGACACATCTCTATTATTGTCACAACCATAGGATGACTTGTTTCAGAAAGAAAAAATCAAGGAAACAGATTTTCCCTTTCCAAAAGTATGCCTAACCTTCAATTTTTCAGAACTTTCTTTTATAGATAACCTGAGGAGGACTTGCGAAATCCCTTATCACAAGAACATCCGGAGCCAGGTCGAGTAGAATATCCTTATGACTCGACGCCAAGATAAAGGTGGTGCCGGTTCGTTTGGCGAATTCCCTCAGACGCTGTGCAATCACCAGGGCGGTCATCCGATCTAAATCCGAACAGAACTCGTCGGCAAAAACATATTTTTTCTTCGCCGCTAAGGCCATCGCTAATCGGAACCGATACTGCTGGCCGGCACTGAGCCGACTGGGCTGGTTGAGGATACAGAAACAATCGTTCAGCCCGGCAATGCTCAGTAAGCGGAGGCTCTTGAGCAAATCGCCTTCAACGCAGTCGATAAGTGTCTTGTCGGACGGCAAGTCGATCTGAGCCAGATCGATCCGGGCCGAGCCGGGGATGCATTTTTGAAGCTCATGGAATAAGATGCTCTTGCCCGAGCCGGAGGCGCCCGTAATATAGACAATATCTCCAGAATGGATTTCGAGACGGCAGGTATGATCGAAATATCTTTCTGTGAGTCTGTCGATGGTCAAACCGAACATCCGGCAAACGTCAATAACTCTGTCCGTCATGATCCCCTGCCATCTGAT
>JAFGTG010000115.1 GCA_016934255.1 Sedimentisphaerales bacterium | reverse complement strand
TCTGCGGATCGGACTGGCACAAATGAATGCCTGCCTCGGTGACATCGCCGGGAATGCCCGGAAGATCGAAACCTTCTATGGGGATACCGCGGGCGGTTTTGCCGTGATTAAAGATGTGTTCAAGACGATGGTGTATAAGCTTGCCAGGTACGTCAACCGAACGCGGGGGCGAGCGATCATACCGACCAGCGTGCTGAAGCGCCCGCCGAGTGCGGAATTGAAAGACGGGCAATTGGGTACCGATTCCCTGCCCGATTACGACCTGCTCGATCGCATCCTCAAGGGGTATATCGAAGACGACAAATCCGTCAAAGAGCTTGAGGACGAGGGGCTGCCGACGGACGTTGTCCGAAAGGTGACGCGTATGGTGGACTTCAATGAATATAAACGAAGACTATCCCCGCCGGGCGTCAAGATCACGCCGAAAGCTTTCGGCAAGGATAGAAGAATGCCGATCACGAATCGCTATGTGCCCAGATAGATCGTCATCGAGAACAGTTGAGTAAACTCTTACGTGTCGCGAATCCATTCGGCGACAATTTCCTGCGCTTGCCTCCTGATCTCCTGGTTCGGATGGTTCCTGGCGGTTTTTGTGATATACGTCCGTACGTCTTTGTGCTCAATGTCTTTCAATGCATCCAGTGCGTTGCATCGGATTTCTTCCTTTTCCTCTTGATTGTCGATGATGCTTTGGAAACATTTGACGACCTTGAGGGCATTGCCGGGTTCTAACTCGTCCATATCGCTTAAATGATCGATTGCCTCTTCGCGTATCCGAGGCTTGACGTGATTGCCCGCAATCCGTATCAACTCATCCATCGCTCTATCATTCTCAATGTCTGCTAATGCATCCAGGGCCTCCTGCTGGATTTTGAAAACCTCGTCTTGTTTATCGATGATGCTCACCAAACAATCCATCACCTTGGGCGAAGCCGTATCTCTCAACTTATCAATCGCCTCCCGGCGGACGCTCGGTGGAGAGCCGGTTTTCGCGATTTCAATTAACGCCTCTTCTGCGGCGGTTGTCTCGATGTGACCAATGCTGTCTATCGCTTCTTCCCTGACGGCGACGGAAGGATCATTTCGAACCGTCCGCAATAAGATATCCAACGACTCCTGGCTGTGATATTCATCGAGCTCTTCCACGGCCTCTTTTCGCACGCGCTCCGATTTCTCATTTTGTATGACATCGCCTAAGAAAGAGACGATCCGGGGATGGTATAGATCTGTGATGCGTCCCATCAATCGGATTTTCACATACTCATCATCCGTTTCATCGTAGAGTTTCCGCAAGAGCGAAAAGGATTGCTCGGTCCCGACCTTGCCCAGCCAGAAGAGAACGCCCCGGTTCATATAAACGGTGAGTGAGATGTTGCTTGTTTGTATTTGTCCGATGCTTTTCGCAGCCTGATCGATCTCGAACAAACAGGCGACCTCTTTCACCACCTTATCCGCCGTTCCATATCCCGAATCGGAGCGTTCAGGTAATTCCATACGAACGTCGTAAATCAACTCGCTCAGCGTCGGATAGTCGGGATCGACGGGCCAGCGGCCGACAAAGGAACGTTCCGACATCAGTCGCTCGGTGCTGTATCCGATCCAAACGGGCGCCGGCTGCTTGGCTATCTGTTCCATCGTCCATTGCCATCGAGCTTCCAGAGACGCCTTTGGATTCGGGCAGTGGACCACGGAGACCGGTTCACTTTTTCCTTCCCTGGAAAGACCGATTCCACTCAATCCGCCCAAAACCGTAAGAAGAACGACAAACAAACAGCGCGGTTTAATGATTTTTATATTCCACATCGTTGGTTCTCCTTAATTTAGAGATAAACATCATGGCTTCGCGGGTTCAGGCGTATTTAATTGAATCGTTTCCGCTTCCGGGATGATGACCATCGCGCCCATATTTCGCGTCCCGTAGGATTGGCGGTTATAACCGATGATGATCGGCTTGCCGATTTTCGCCCGGATCTTATTGGACAAGATTTCATCAGACCGCTCGTGTCCGAGTTGTCTGTCGAAATGAGCCCTTTCTTCGGGCACCTGGACTTCGACGTAAAGCTCTAACGTGCGGTCGGATTCCGGATTGAGCTCGAGTTGAAGCCGCCAGGGCCCGATGGGCGCCTCAACTTCACCGGGGACTGACGAACTGCCGAACCAATAGCCGACGGTGACGATGTCGTCGCCCAGGAACTTTTGGATGTGCTTTTGTATCTGCGCCGGCAATTGGGAATAGTGTGCGGCCGCGATGTTCCGGGTAAACATCTCATCATCCCATTTCAGCTCTTTGATCTGAATTCCCGTAAGCTCTGCTATGTTTTGAATGGACTCATTCGACGGCGCCTTGCCTTGTAACAAAATGTCAACCTTCCCGTTATCCCCTTCATCAATGATCGCATAGTCGCTGATCTCGATTTCCTCCTTTGCCGCAATACCCAATATCGTTGCCGAGGTCACTTGTGCGGATGCCTGTAGAATCATGGAAAATGGCTTCAAATTCTGATCTTTGGAGGGGATTTCGAACATAAAAACGCGATAAACGAAGTTCTCAAACGACTGACTGGACTCTCGTTTCGAATCGGGAACATCCAACTGGGCAACGAGCGCTTCAATATCCTCCATTTGATTTTTCGTGGCCTGGACGATGAGTTGGTTGGAGCGATCGTCCCCATGGATTTTTTCATCATCAATACTAAAAATACTCTCGATGAGATTCTCTAACGCTTCCGCGGAGTAATATTTGATCGTAAAGATTTTCATCATCCTCTCGCCGTTCGATGAGCCCGATCTCGAAATGGACTTTCCCCTTCGGGGCTCCGAAGAAGGAAAACCCACCGACGTCGGCTCTTCCTGCTGAGGCCCCGGAGACATCGCCTCGACCAGCAAAGGTTCTTCCAATGCGGGTTCCGGCGACGCCGATTCTTGTGCCGATGACATACCTAATATGAATGTGATTCCCAAAATGATTGTCAATACAGTTCGGATGTTCATTGTTCAATCTCCTTTCATTTTTATAAATTCCACACAACAGTAATCTCACCGTTATCCAATGTGCCGTAGAGCGTCCGCTGTGGCGGGGAGGATTCTTCCTTTTGTTCGAGTACGATCCGCGGATTCTCGAATTCCGGGTAAAACTCTTCTATCATTTTACCCTTATACGTTTGCGTATAATTCGTGCGCTCGACGGTTAACAACGGGTCCGCCGATACGGGTTGAGCCAGATCGATATGCTTATTCGTGGTGTTGGACATTACGATACATCCGATCACAATACCGAGAACAAACGCCACGGCCGGTTGTTTGAAAAAGTGAATCCATGTCGATATCCATGACACCTTCTGAGGTCGTTCCAACCATGCCCGATTGAAAATCGTTGCTTTCTCGCCATCCGTCATCTCCGGTACGGGTGCTCGGTCCAATTGCTCGAACATCGAAAGAGAAGCATGGTATTCCTTCTGTAGTTCCTCCTCGGATTCAAAAGCATATTGAAACAGGGCTTTAAATTCTTCGAATGACAAACGTTGTTTTTTCATGTTGACAAACCTCTATTGATGGAATTTCCCCGCCAGCCTTTCTCGCAATGCGAGCAGCGCCCGGCGAATATGCACTCGGACGGTCCCTTCGGCGCACCCCAGCGTACGAGCGATCTCGGTCGTCGGCATGTCCTCGAAGTATCGGAGGGTGAACGCCGCCCGCTGGTTCACACTAATCTCTTCCAGTGCCGTTTGAATCTTCTCATGAATGTGCGTTTCATCCGGCCGTTCATTGGTTGCCGATGTTTCCACATAGTCTTGATGAGCCTCATGGTGGTTCCTTTGTCGAACGTATTTCCGGTAGTAATCAATGGCCGTGTTGGCCGTGACGGTATTCAACCAGGCGGCGAACGACCGGCCGGACCGGAACCCGTCGAGGCTGCGAAACACCTTCAACCAGACTTCCTGGACGCAATCCTGAACTTGTGAAGGATCCAATACAATGCGATAGCAAATGCGATGAACCTTCTCGACGTGCCGGTGGTACAGCCACGCGGCAGCTTCTCTGTCGCCCCTTTGGGCGGCCTTAACCAAGGCCTCATCTGAAACGGGATAATTTTGATTCATCGTTCAAAGAGTATATACGAGCGACGGGGTAGAAGCGCATACAAGAAACGGAGGATTATTTACGATTGATTATTGACCATTGACTATTGATTATTTGGATATCCGTAATAGATTGGGTAGTTGAAAATGCCTTTTATTCGTCAATATTCAATAGTCATGAGTCAATTCATTATGGTTGTTTGCGTACCATTTTTCGATTCCATCGAAAAGCTGCGACTTGTTGTTTGCGACAAGAAGCGTCTTTTGGGCTTGTTTTCGCTGAGGGTGGAGTCGGCAATAGCGAACAAGGAATTTACGAAAATAGCGGATTGCCTTGATCGGTGCGTAAAGATCACAAATCATTTCGAAATGCCTGCGCATCACTTCGGCCTGTTCGATGAGGTTCGGCGATGGGGGCATCGGCTCTCCCTTTAAAACGGCTTGAAGCCCTGCATAAATCCATGGATTTCCAATCGCGCCTCGGGCGATGAGGAGACCGTCGAGCTTTGTGGTTGTAAGACGCTCGACGGAGGTGTGCGGATCGAAAAGATCACCGCTCCCGATGAGTATTGTTTTCGGGAATTGGCGTTTGATCTCCGCGAGGAGAGGCCAATCGACCTCGCCGGTGAATTTCTGTACGACGGTCCGTGCATGGATGGTCAGGGCATCGACGCCCTGATCCGAGGCGTCGGAAACGATGCGATAAAAATGGTCGTAAGACAGCTTGCTGGAATCGTAACCCGTTCGCAGCTTCATCGTAACGGGGCACTTTACCGCATCTCGGACACGGCGGACTATCTGCATGACGGTATCCGGCTCTTTCAAAAGGTACCCGCCCCGTCCGCCGCGAAGCACTTTCGGAGCCGGGCAGGCGAAGTTCAGATCGATCATATCGTAACCTGCGGCTTCAAGCGCCTTCGCCGCCGCCGCCATAACTTCGGGGTCGTCGCCGAGAATTTGCGCCCCGACGGGATGCTCGTCCTCATGGGGCCTGAAGTGGGATTTCCTCAAGAATTTCGGGTGTGCGGCGCTTTTGGCCAGCATGACGCCGGAAAACGTCAGGGGGGCGCCGAAATCGAGGGCCAATCGCCGCATGGCGTAGTCGCTGTACCCGCTCAGCGGGGCCTGCAGGAATGGAACGCTCAATTTAAGATTACCCAACGCTAACATAGCCCGGAAATTGTATCCGGCAACGCTCTGTTTTCCAAGTCTCAACCGGTGTACGATGCACACCCTACCGATTCTCTTTACTATTTGAACCTTATTCTTATCGAGCGGGATTGTAGCCTCGGCGCATGAATTCCAGGTCGTCGGTGCCGTCGGTGACGGGCCATCGGATGCAATCGGGGTAGGGGACAAACGTCATCTCCAGTGTGCTCTTTTGTTTCCATTTGTGCTTGACGGCGTGGCCGTCGGAGAAGGCCAGCACGCTGAGTTGTCCGTGCCGTACGACAATCGGATCCCACCATCGATCTCCTTGCTTCTCCAGGTTCCAGGATCCCCAGTTGTAGCCTCCTACGTCGGTTTTTTCTTCGAGAAAGACGTACTTGATGCCGGGATTTTTGATCTCTGTGAGTTTCTTATAGGACGGATATCCCCATTGTTGCATCAGCCAGCTATTGGCGCCGGTGCCGACGTCGCCGTTCATGCCGCCGGGAATGCCGTAGCTGCGATGGGTCATTTCACTTCGATGTCTTCGATCCCCCGGGCAATGATAGAGATCGACATCCTGCACATAGGGGAACAAGGCTCCGCGTTCGCAGCCGCGTTTCTTGTCTTCCAGCGTAGCCGTGGCGCCCGATACGACGGTGCCGTCCTCGGTTTGAGGCAGTTCCACCCAATCATAGCCCCGGCTGGGCGAGGAAGAATGTCCGTCGTGGCCGCCGATAAGCTTATTGTCGTTGTCCTGGGCGTACATGATCCAAGCCAGGACAAGTTGATGCTGATTGGACAGACACACGCTGCCCGCCGCCTGCCGCCTGATCCTCCTTAAGGCGGGCATCATAATCCCCATTAAGAGTGCTATTATTGCAATAACGACCAACAACTCAATCAGTGTGAAACCGCTTCGATGATTCATAACAACACCTCTCCAAAAAAACAATTTCAAACGCCTCAGATTATTTTAACGGGCTGTCTATTCCTTTATCAAGATTCTATTGAAAGACTATTTTTTCTTTTAATGATATTTTTCTCATAGAATTATCTAAAGTATCTCACGTTTCTCTCGAAAAAAAGTATTGAAGGTAATAGCATCCTTGCTTTTTTTGCTTCAGGACGTGTTTTATCTTGGTTTTTTTTAACGGAGTCAGGACAGATTATCTGTCATGCTCTGTAGAAGGGCTCATTGACAAGTGAGATGATAGCGAGGTTATCAGTTAAGATTTTATGCATCACTTCCCAATTCAGCCTTATTACAGGACTTTTCCTCAACAACGTTTATACCTACCCAAAGCTGTTTGGACCTCTTTTCGCTAAGCAATTTACTTTTACACCAGACTTTTCCTGATTTCGTCACCGATGTTTGTCACCCAAAAGTGTTGTGGTCAAACAGTCATTTCTTAGGAAGATGATGCTTCCAACACGGTGGATAACGCGCGAGCTGATCATGTGACTCGTTATCATGGCCGACGTCGGCAAGGAAACGCGCGAAAATGATCTTTTACAACCATCCCCAAAAGTGCACAGACTGATTTATAGACGCGCCTATACATTGTATGGTGATCGAGGACTGTACCCTGTGTTCACTGTCGTTGCAAATTCTCACTCATTTGGGGCAATACCGACAATGATGCGTTGTAGGGATTCCAGTTGCGCATATTAAACTGGTACGGGAAAAATGATTTTTTACAAAATAACTCCACGGTCTAATTTAAGGATGAAAGCATGTTAGCCATCAAGAGCAATATCATGTCGGTGAACGCGGCGCGCCACTTAGGCCAAAGCTACGATGCGCTGGCCCAATCAGTCGAGAGGTTGTCGTCGGGCTTGCGGATCAACAGCGCCAAGGATGACGCCGCCGGCCTGGCCGTTCGCGAATTGATGCGTGCCGATATCGCCGTGCTCCAGCAAGGCTCTCGTAACGCATTGGATGGCATTAGTATGCTCCAAACGTTTGAAGGCGCGATGGGGAGCATCGACGACACCCTCGTGCGTTTGAAACAGTTGGCCGAGCAGGCCGCCACCGGTTCATATTCCGGCGCTCAGCGAACCATTATGAACAATGAATTTACGGAAATGGCGGCAGAGATCAATCGTATTTCGGGGGCCGTCGATTTCAATGGAAACCAACTGCTCAACAGTGCCACGGCCACGATATCGATTCAGTTCGGAACGTCCACGACCGATAAGATTGATATTTACGGAAGCGATATGTCCAGCAGCGCCCTTGGCCTTTCGACGGTAAGCATCAATACGGTGCCCAGCGCCCGGGCGGCTCTGGCCACCTTGGGGACCGCTATTACGACCAAGGACGCCGCCCGCGCCGCCTTCGGATATAAGATGAACCGTTTGGAAAGCACCATTCAAGTTATCAATAATCAGACGGAAAACCTGATGGCCGCCGAATCCCGTATTTCAGATGTCGATGTGGCCACGGAAATGGCCACTATGACCCGGAACCAGGTGTTGGCGCAAGCCGGGGTCGCCATGTTATCCCAAGCCAATTCGATGCCTCAATTGGCATTGAATCTGCTGAATGCATAGCAAAAGCGACGTTCGACCGTTGAGTCATTCATTCTGGGAGGGAGGATCGGCCAATCGGTGGGCGCGTTCATCTTTAAACGGACTGAGTAGTAAAAAAATTTTAAAACTTTTCCTCAGAGTGCGGAGCGTGACTCCATGGAGTCGTATTATGCAGGGAATCAAAGCCTATCAAACCGGCGGAGTGATGGCGCATAACAAAGGCCGGCTCATCGTTCTGCTCGATGACGGCGTCATTAAGCTGATGGAGGATCTTCATTAAAGCTGGAAAGCTATTTCCGGCTGATGTATGTACATAACGATTGGACTGTCGATAGAAAAAAAGCGATATTTTCAATCTCACGGCTTATTGAAAGGCGGAAGTCATGCTAAAGGCGAGAGATATCATGACCGAATCTGTGTTTTACGTCAAGCCGAACACCCCCGTGCATGTAGCGATGGAAATGCTTGTCAAGTATAACATTAGTGGCATTCCCGTGGTGGATGATAATATCACCCTGGTGGGTATTATCTCCGAAAAAGACATGGTGAAATCTCACGCTGCGGATCTAAACGATTTGGTCAACAGGCCCGTTTCTGATTTCATGACACAACCGGCGATTTTCTTTGAAGAGAATGAAAGCATCTTAGATGTGTGTAAATGCTTGACGAATAACGATTTTAGGCGAGTCCCCGTCACTTCAAGCGGCAGGGTTGTTGGCATCATCAGCAGAAGAGATATCATCATAAGGATGTTGAAGGCGGCACGCGCTCATATAAAGCCTGTGAGACATTAATGATTTACAACCATCGAACTTATTTTTTAGTTTATGAAAGGGCAAACACGGATGGGCACCGACTGGTCCGACGAAATACTTATCGTGAAACTACCCGCAGAGCCGGATATGTGCTATGAACTCGATGCGATCACCGAAGAGGTGTATGAAAGATCCCAATCCGACCTCATTGTGGATTTCGAGTATGTTGGACGGATTACATGCAAGAATCTCTGCGAGCTTCTCAAATTGTATAACTTCATGGAGAGCCATGGGCGGCATTGTGTCTTTTGTAATATCGGTACCGTAACGAGAGGGATTTTCCATGTGTACGGCTTTGATAGGATTTTTCAGGTTGCCGGTTCCTCGGAAGTCGTCCTCAAACCATCATACGAGCCTACCAACGGAGGGGTATTGGAGCTTCAGAGTCTGGACAATTATCAGCCGCCACAGAGAAGAAACTATTTCATATTGTCCATTCCTCCATCATTGCAAGTGGATGTGCGCCTTTGGCATAGCAGTCGGCATGAGGTCAATCCAAAGTCTCAAATCGGGCATTATCAGCATGGCAGGCTCGTGGATATTTCAGAAGGGGGCGCCCAGATCGCACTTGGTGCTACAGAGGAAAACGTTTTCCGGAAGGATGATCTCATCGGAGTGGAATTTAGACCGAAACCTGATAAGGCTGTATTGACGTTTGACGCACGGATCATGGAGATTTTACCGACAGTTGATGGAATGAACATTTGCCTTGGTGTAGCGTTTATTGGACTGGAAGCGAATCCTGCAGGCCGTCTCGGACTACAGGAATTTTGCAGTGCTGTGGGTATCTATTGTGCTGTAAAAAACAATCAACACTCTGATTTATCGCATTGCTGTTCAATCTAATTTCTCATCGAAGGAAGTGTATGTATTTTCTATATTAACATTGATCTGCCAAATCCCTTCAATATAGGAAAAGGTAAGGGTTTGAATCTATCTTTTTGTTCTGGACGGAATTTTTATTAAGTTTCTCGCGTTCCTTTCGATAATGATCCTTGGACGTGGCGTTTTTCGTGGGGCGTTTTGAATGTTCCTCATGGAGACAAGAACCTAAGTTAACAATAGGTTGCCCGATATGATGTATAAGGAAGGTTCATTGGAAATACGTATTTGACGGCGGATTTTTGACGAACGGGTCAAGTACAAATTAAAGGAGTAATCAGTATGTTAGCAATCAAGAATAATATCATGTCGGCAAACGCCGCTCGACACTTGGGTTCGAGCTATGACGCACTGGCCCGATCGGTTGAGAGGTTGTCGTCGGGCCTGCGTATCAACAGCGCCAAGGATGACGCCGCCGGCCTGGCCGTTCGCGAATTGATGCGTGCCGATATCGCTGTGCTCGAGCAAGGCTCTCGTAACGCGCTGGACGGTATCAGTATGCTCCAGACGTTTGAAGGGGCCATGGGGAGCATCGACGACGCCCTCGTGCGTTTGAAACAGTTGGCCGAGCAGGCCGCCACCGGGTCGTACTCCAGCGCGCAGCGAACCATTATGAACAATGAATTCACCGAGATGGCGGCGGAGATCAATCGTATCGCCGGCGCCGTCGAGTTCAACGGTAATGCACTGCTCAATAGCGCCACGGCCACAATATCGATTCAGTTCGGAACGTCCAGTACCGATAAGATCGACGTTTACGGGAACGATATGTCCAGCAGTGCTTTGGGGCTTTCGACGGCGAGTATCGCCTCGGCGGCCAGCGCCCGGGCGGCCTTAGCAACATTGAGCACCGCCATCACCACCAAAGATGCCGCCCGTGCCGCGTTCGGTTATAAGATGAACCGTTTGGAAAGTACCATCACGGTTATCAATAATCAGACGGAAAATCTGCTATCCGCCGAATCCCGTATTTCGGATGTTGATGTGGCCACCGAAATGGCCATCATGACCCGGAACCAGGTTTTGGCGCAAGCCGGCGTCGCCATGTTATCCCAGGCGAATATGATGCCCCAATTAGCATTGAATCTGCTGAATGGATAAGAACGGCAACGATTAAACGTTAAATCATTCATCCAGGGAGGGATGATCGGTAAACGGATGGGCGCGATCATCTTTGAATGGGCTGAGTATTAAAAAAAACTTAAAAACCCTTCCGTAGAGGACGGAGCTTGGCTCCAGGGAGTCGATGACATGCAGGGAATTAAAGCATATCAGGATAACGCAGTCACAACGCAAAGCAGAGGCCGCCTCATCGTGATGTTATACGATGGCGCGATCAAATTCCTCAAACAGGCGATCAGGGAATTAGAGGCCAACAACTACGAGGCCAAAGGGCAATATATCAACAGGGCCCTGGATATCATCAACGAGCTCAACGCGGTCTTGGATATGAACGCGGGGGGGGAAATGGCCTTGAACCTTCGTAAGCTTTACTTATTCATGATCCGGCATCTTTCCGAGGCCAATGTCAAGCGCGATCCGCAGATGATCCGGGACGTCATCAAGCTGATGGAAGAGCTCAATCAAAGCTGGCGGGCCATCTCCGGCTGAAAGGATTGTTAATACCTTAGGCATAAATTTACGATTTTCGATTGCGGAGATCGGGTCTCGGAGGAACTTGAAACTATATAATCCATGTGTCTCATTATTTTTCAATTCTCCCTCGTCAAGTAGAATTCTATTTTGTTTGAAAGCTACTGTGTATATTGTCAGATATCTCGCTGAGAAACTCGTCATTACTTTTGTAAGTTTCAACAAATAATGTGTATAGTTTGCTTTTTTCATGAGTCACGAGCGTACTCGTTCACATCTGAGTCATTGATTCCCAACCCTCCGGGATCAATAAATCAAAGTCGGCGCAATGGAATACCTTGTTTCGTTCATGGCATCGACCCCTTGGTCTTTTGGGCTGCATCCAACGAATAATACGCAGACAACAGTAATTATCAGTAGGCTATGATGGGCAATCAAGTTGCCCATCTTACCGGGCTTGAAATCCTTCGAATCGTCCACTTGGGTCATTTGCTTTCCAAATCTTATCGTGTCACAATGTCGCAGCGCGCCTTATTACTACTTTTGATCAGATGAAACCTTCTCGGCGGCCTCGATCTCCTCCCATGAATGGGCCCGCCACAGGTGGAGCAAGCCCGAGTTGTTCAGTGATCCAAGCGTGTTATTGTCCGGCGAAAATGCGACGTGATGGTGTATTGAACCCCGGCCCGGCAGATTGAGTAGTTCCTGATGGCTTTCCACGTCCCAGATCTTGATGGTTTCCATCCCATCACCGCCAGCAGCCAGACGTTTGCCGTCCGGCGAGAATGTAACGCCGTGTACAGCCATAAGAAAACCTCTGTACGTGGCTATTTCGTCAAAGGTCCTCGCGTCCCACACTTTAATGAAGCCAAGGTTACTCGATGCGGCTATTAACCTGGCATCCGGCGAGAAGGCAACACCCGATGTTTCCTGCATGTCGAAAGTCTTACGGATTTCGTGTTGAGTCTCCATTTCTATGAGTATATGAGTATTTCCTTGTTGTACGGTAAGGCAACGCCGTTCATCCGGACTAAGAACAGGCGCGAAGTTTTCTTCGATTTTTGATGCGCCGAACCAGGATTGCATCTTCTCTTCTTTGGCTACATCCCAAATGTCATATGAATCTTCTTTGCGATTGATCGTCAGGAGTTGTTTCCCTTTTTTGAAAAATGTGATTGGTTTCGTCTCGACGCGATCATCGAGGCTGTGAAGCAAAGTACCGTCGGCTAAGTCCCGTATTCTGATGACACCATCAACTGAATTCACGGCCAGCATACCCGTTTCTGGAGAAATACAGGTCCGAAAGCAAATAGCATTCTCACCGACATGGAATAATTCACGGTCTCGTCTGAAATCTGAAGTCCTGTAGTGGGCCATCACTCCCTCATAATCTAACACCAGAATTCCCTGTCCATCCGGTGTGAATGCATAGTCGGCAATGTTCGCTATGACTAGCGTATTATCCCGTTTGGATGCATCGAGGTTCCAGGCAAGAATCAAACCACTCTTGTCGCCGCTGATCAGCGTCTTGTTGTCCGGATGCAGTGCAATTCGGTACACTTCATCGACGTGCCCCCGTAGCGTACGAATAAGCTTGCCCTCGTTCGGATCGGAGACATCCCACATGCGAATCGTCTGGTCCCCACTGGCAGAAATCAGCACCTTGTCATCCCGGCAGAAGAGCAGGTCGCTTATCCAGGCACGGTGACCCTCCAAACGCCCGATTTCCTTTCCGGTGACAACATCCCAGAGGCGAATTGCCGACTCGGTAAATCCGGCTCCGGAGGCGAGAATCTTACCGTCACTCGTCAATTCAAATGCTGCGACACCCTCCTCAGCCCCAACCTCCGACCACAACGGCTTTCTTTTGTCCAAATCGATGACCCTGATTTGGCTCCAATACAGGGGATGGACGGCCAAACTCAGGTCCCGAGCCACGGCAAAGGGTGTTCCCTGGACGATACAATACGATGAATTGTAAGGAAAGCTCATCAGTTCTTTGCCTTGGGAAACGTTCCAACACGTGATCTTGTGCTGGTTTCTCCATTTGTGTGTCGCCGTGATCAACGTTCTACCATCGTCAGAGAACTTCAGGCCGATGCAAAGTCCCTCCAGTGGTTGCTCAAACGTCACCTCGCGGGTTGTTGGGTCCCAAAAACGTAAGACCCATGGGAAACCCCCGCCTGGACCAGCGACGCCGGCAGGATCGGGTATCGATGTAATAGCGAGCAGATCACTAGCGGGAGAGAATATGGCGCGCACCCTCTTGTCGTTAGGAAAAAGAGTCGTCAGTTTCTTTCGCGTGTGCAGGTCCCAGATGACCACGCCATTGTTGAAATATCCCCCGGCGGCGAGATATCTTCCGTCATGTGAAATGGACAAGGAATTGACGATGTCCTCGATTTTATAACGAAATCCATCCAGAGCATCGCCTTGACATTCTTGCCAGAGGTATCGCCATTCCCAACCGCGAAGATCAACCGTATCCTGAAAACCAGCATCGGAAGTTGACGGACGATGGCGATTCAATAATTCGCGCGCACGTCCCAGATTACGCGCAGAAAGCGCCTGAGCGGCCAGATTCATCTCTGAGGCATACGCCATGCGCCGAGCGGCCAATTCCTGGATGCGTGCTCGTTCGCTCTCTCTTTTAGCTACCTTCTCGGCCTGGACCGCGCGGTCTCTCTGTATCTCGAGATCATTCGAGATCTTGCGCTCTCTTTCAGCCGCTCGATTGGCGCAGACCATTTGCCAAAGACTAATCACGGTAGCAAGGATGAGTATCGCCACGATTGCAGCGGTTGATATAAATAAAGTTCTATTCCGTTTGACAAATTTTTGGACCTTGTAAAGTGTACTCGGCGGTCCGGCCAGGACGGGTTCTTGATCGAGATAGCGTTGGATATCTTCCGCGAAAGCATGGGCTGTCTGATAACGGCGCGTGCGGTCTTTGTCCATGGCTTTGAGCGTGATCCAGTCCAGCTCCCCGTGCAGTCGATGGCCCAGCGTGCGAACGTCGGTGCGGCGATGCTCCGCCAAACCGAGCGATTCGTTTTTCTCAACGGCGCTGAGTCGTGCGCTGGGCGTCTGGGGATCCTGCTCACGGATCATTCGCCGCATTTGCTCAGGCCCGCCTTCGCGAAGCGTCTGTGGGTCGAAGGGCAGGGTACCGGTCAGCAGTTCGTAAAGCAACACGCCGAGTGAGTAGATGTCTGTGCGGGTGTCGATGTCTTGGCCGCTCATTTCCGCTTGCTCGGGACTCATATATTCCGGTGTGCCGATCATCTGCGCCTGCTCGGTGACCAAAGTTCGTTCCGTTAGCGAGTGGGTCAGGGCCTTGGCCACACCGAAATCGATAATCATCGGCACGGCCTGCTCGCCCTCATAGGCCACCAGAATATTCGACGGTTTGATATCCCGGTGAATGATAGCCTTCTGATGCGCGTGCTGGACCGCTTCGCAAACGGCCAGAAACAATTTGAGCCGCTCTTCGATGGTTAGCTTACACCGGTCACAGTGCTCGGTGATGGGGACGCCTTTGACGTACTCCATGGCGAAGTAAGGCCGTCCGGTATCGGTGGTCCCCGCGTTGAACACGTGGGCTATATTGGGGTGGTCCAGCAGGGCCAGGGCCTGGCGCTCCGCCTCGAACCGGGCGATCACCTGCTTGGTGTCCATGCCCGGCTTGATGACCTTCAAGGCTACACGGCGCTTTACCGGCCGCTGCTGCTCGGCTAAGTAAACGATCCCATAGCCGCCTTCGCCTAATACTCGCAGCAATTTGTAGGGTCCGATCTGCTCTCCAGGACCAGCCGCCGCACCTCCGTAGCTGGCCGTAGGATTTCCTCTATCGTCAGTGTCTTCAATCTTTGTTCTATCCACAGGATCAGCCATAGCCTCTCTTGATGATTAAACCATTTGCTCGTAACACTTTTCCTGCGCTGAATAACAACCGAAGCACTCTCGTCTATCTTACGATTACCGTGTCGCATTATATCGGTCCACATAAGTGAAGACAATGGATTATTTCTTCGTGCCTTTGTATTGGATCAGGTTTGGACGTAGCCGTTGCAATTGGGGCAGGTGATCATTTGGCCCTTCGATGCTTTCGAGGGATGTAAAATCCCGTTGCACATGGGACAAACCACGGTGACCGTTCCGGAAGCGGAAGGCGATTCCGTCTTCGGCTTGAACGGAGGGACGACAAGGGCCTGCTTGCACTTCGGGCATGTGGCTTTCTTGCCAGCGTACGCCTTGGGGACGCGGAGATGCTGGCCGCAATGGGTGCAGTGGAACTTGATTCGGTCGTGTCTTTCGGGGACGACGCCGTCGATATGGCACTTGGTGCACGTGTACGGCCGGCCTGCGAAATGGTCCGGGACGTTAAGTCGTTCACCACATAACGTGCAGACAAACTCAATCATAATCAAGACCTCCGATTCAGTTTCGTGAACGGAACGGATACGCCTTATTATCTCATGACTTTATTATACCATATTCTGTCGGAAATCCAAACGAACTCACAAGGCAATCAGGGGTCGGCCCAGGAAATACAGCGGCACCCAGCATGAAAGCAGCCACAGTAATACCGAGGCCAGGATCATGACGACTTGCGGCCATCGCTTTTTGTCTCTCTTTCGTGTGGAGCGAACGACTCCTACGCAGGCGATGGTGTTGTATCCCACAAAAATAAGCCCCAGCGGCAGACCGACAAGAGGTTGGGCGTCCATGCTCAAAACCGTCGAGAGCCACTGAAACAGAAGCATGCCGAGCGCCAAGACGGCAACGTGGGCCCCCCAGAAAGTCCCGGCCGGGGGAAGTTCGCCCCGCCATAGTCTGATGATGAAAGATCGCATGAATTCGTTCCACCATAAGGAGAGCATTGGACTGCAAAAATCCGTCTTTCACTAAGTAATAACTCATTCTCGTTCAATAATCAAGAAAGAAGAGAGCCGGCAATTTTGTAGGGACAATCCCGTGTGGTTGCCCCGGGCAGACACTTGGGCCTGCCCCTCTCTTTGCCAGCTCGTTGAACGATATTGGATTTATTTATTGTTTATATAGCCAGTTTGCCATGATGCCCTCGGAACGCGCGGGCGGCACCTTGGGTGTCCCATAGGGAGACGCCCGCGATATGAAAACCAACCCGTGGCGAGAAAAAGCAAAAGCTAAAAAAGCAAGGATTCAGAACACAGGAGACATAAAATTACCCTTGCAAATCTTCGTCTTCGTTGGTATAGTTTTCACGATTCCATTATGCGCCAAGTCAGTCAATGGGGATACGGTGCAGTCCCGCAGGGATGCCTTACGGCGGGATGTGCGGCGGTATGAAGGCCGGAATCGCATGGAAGTGCAGACGACGTAATTGTTTATGAGGACTGGGCGACAGGACAGAAGAATGGACTATTGAATATTGACCATTGACGAATGAACAATATGTTCGGAACACCAGCCCAACGCCCAGGGCGTAAAGTGTCAATCGTCATTTGTCAATAGTCAATGTGAATGAGATGCCGAGACGTAAGGACATACGTAAGATACTCATCATCGGGTCCGGGCCGATTGTGATCGGTCAGGCGTGTGAATTCGATTATTCCGGCGCTCAGGCGTGCAAAGTCCTTAAGAACGCCGGGTACAAGGTCGTTCTGGTCAACAGCAATCCCGCGACGATTATGACCGATCCCGAGTTAGCCGACCGGACGTATATCGAGCCGATCACGCCGGAGGTGGTTGAGAAAATCATCGCCAAGGAAAAGCCGGACAGCCTTTTGCCGACCTTGGGAGGCCAGACCGGATTGAATACCGCTGTGGCGCTGGCTGAGAGCGGCGCGCTGAAACAACACAAGGTTCGAATGTTGGGTGCTAAACTCCCGACGATCCGGAGGGCCGAGGAGCGTGACCTTTTTAAAAGAACGATGGCCCGATGTGGGCTGGAAGTTCCTAAAAGTGGTTACGCCCATACCTGGGAGCAGGCCAAGAAGATCATCGAGCATGTGGGCTACCCCGCGATTATCCGGCCGTCCTACACCTTGGGCGGAACGGGCGGCAACGTCGCTTATAACGCCGAGGAATACGCCGAATACATCCATTGGGGTCTGAGTCTCAGTCCCAAGAGCCAGGTCCTCATCGAGGAATCCGTGGTCGGCTGGAAGGAATACGAGCTGGAGGTGATGCGGGACAAAAAAGATAATGTGGTGATCGTGTGTTCCATCGAGAACCTCGATCCGATGGGGATTCATACGGGCGACAGCATCACGGTCGCCCCGGCCCAGACGCTCACGGACAAAGAATACCAGATCATGCGGGACGCCTCGCTGAAGATCATCCGGGCTATCGGTGTGGAAACCGGCGGCTCGAATATCCAGTTCGCCGTCAATCCCGAGAACGGCAAGCTCTACGTCATCGAGATGAATCCGAGAGTTTCGCGAAGCTCGGCGCTGGCTTCGAAGGCGACGGGCTTTCCCATCGCCAAGATCGCTTCGCTGCTGGCCGTCGGATACACGCTCGACGAGATTCCGAACGACATTACGAAAAAGACGCCGGCCTGCTTCGAGCCGACGATCGATTATTGCGTGACGAAATGGCCCCGGTTTACATTCGAGAAATTTCAGAAGACCGATCCGACCTTGACCATCCAGATGAAATCCGTCGGCGAAGCGATGGCGATCGGCCGGACGTTCAAGGAATCGCTCCAAAAAGCGATCCGGTCGCTTGAGATTGACCGCTATTCGCTCGACAGCCGGCATATTAAAAAAGACCTCTCGACGAATGAACTCAAGAGCAAGCTGCGAACCAACTGCTGGGATAAACTTTGGTACGTCGCCGAAGCGCTGCGCCGAAATATCTCCGTCGAAGACATCTTCGGGATAACCAAAATCGATCCCTGGTTTCTCAACAACATCAAGGACATCGTCGCGCTCGAGGACAAGATCAGAAAGACGCGAACGCTGAAGATGAAGCGTTCCTCACCCGGTATCTGCTCGCTGCCGGCCGGTCTGTTGAGGCAGGCCAAGGAGTACGGCTTCAGCGATAAATATTTAGCGTCGCTGCTCGGCATCGAAGAGCTGGATGTGCGCCGGCGCCGGCAGGTCACGCATATCGACGCCGTCTATAAGACCGTCGATACCTGCGGCGCCGAATTCGAGGCGACGACGCCGTATCTCTACTCGACCTACGAGTCCGAGTGCGAGGCGAATCCGAGCAACCGAAGAAAAGTCATCATCCTCGGCGGCGGCCCGAACCGCATCGGCCAGGGCATTGAATTCGATTATTGCTGCGTTCACGCCGCGTTCGCGCTGCGGGAAATCGGCGTCGAATCGATCATGGTCAACTGCAACCCCGAGACGGTGAGCACCGACTACGACACCTCGGACCGGCTCTACTTCGAGCCGCTCACGTTCGAGGATGTCATGTCCATCGTGGAAAAAGAGAAGCCGGACGGCGTCATCGTCCAGTTCGGCGGCCAGACGCCGCTCAAGCTGGCGGTGCCCCTGGAAAAGGCCGGGGTGAAGATCATCGGCACCTCGCCCGACAGCATCGACCGCGCCGAGGATCGTAAGCGTTTCAATAAACTGGTCGAGAAGCTCAACCTCCGCCAGCCCTTCAGCGGCACAGCCACAACTTATGCCCAAACGCTCCGAATCGCAAACAAGCTCGGCTATCCGTTGCTCATTCGACCTTCGTTTGTTCTGGGCGGCCGGGCGATGCAGGTCGTGTACGACCAGAACGAATTGAAAGCCTGTGTGGATGAGGCCATTGAAGTCTCGGGCGAGCACCCGATCCTCATCGACAAGTTTCTCGACGACGCGACGGAACTCGACGTCGATGCCATCAGCGACGGCAAGCAGGTCGTGATCGGCGGGATCATGGAACACATCGAAGAAGCCGGCGTCCATTCCGGCGACAGCGCTTGCTCACTGCCCCCGATGTCGATTAGCGAAAAGGTTCTGGCCGATATTAAAAAGCAGGCGAAGCTTCTCGCCCTCGAACTCAAAGTCAAGGGCCTGATCAACATCCAGTTCGCCGTCAAGGACGAGCAGGTCTATATCCTCGAGGTCAATCCCCGGGCCTCCCGGACGATCCCATTCGTCAGCAAGTCGATCGGCGTCCCCCTGGCGAAGCTCGCGGCTAAAGTCATGACCGGTATGACGCTGGAAGAATTAGGCTTTACCAAAGAAGTCCAGCACGGCCACTTTAGTGTTAAGGAAGCCGTCTTCCCATTCCTGAAATTCCCCGGCATCGACACGATTCTCGGGCCCGAGATGCTCTCGACCGGCGAGGTCATGGGCATCTCGGACGACTTCGGCATGGCGTTCGCCAAATCGCAAATCGCCGCGGGCAACACGCTGCCGACCGAAGGGAACGTACTCTTTAGCGTCCGGGACAGCGACAAGCCGCGGGCGGTCGAGGTCGCTCGTAAGCTGTATGAAATGGGTTTCAAGATAACCGCCACAAAAGGCACGTGCATCGAACTGATTAAAAATAACATCCCGTCGGAATTCGCATTAAAAATGACCGAAGGCCGGCCGAACATCGTGGATGCTATTATCAATGACGAGTTCGCCTTGATCATTAATACCACGTTCGGCAAGCAATCGATTATGAACTCGTTTTCGATCCGAAGGAGCGCCCTCGATAAGCAGGTGCCCTACGTCACGACGATCCGGGGCGCGTCGGCCGTGGCGAAGGCCATCGAGGCGATGAAACAAAGAAAACTCGACGTAAAGCCGATTCAGCTTTACTACAAGTGATAGAATACAGAATACAGGAGACAGAATACAGAATATTCAAAACCCATAAAGCGGTAAAGGGACTCATAATAAAGTATATCGTTCAGAGCTAATAACATACAACGATTTGTCATTCCCGCGAAAGCGGGAATCCACTTTATTCGTTACGTTCCTGGATCCCTGCCTTCGCAGGGATGACGACAAGAAATGGTCACTATGAGTATTTGATATTTAATTTTACTTTCCGGCCTTTGGCCGCATAAAGAACACAAATAATGAAAGCTATACTATTACTTGAGGACGGTAGAGTATTCGAAGGCGCCGCGTTCGGCGCCGTGGGCCAGGCGTGCGGCGAAGTCGTGTTCAATACGAGCATGACCGGCTACCAGGAGATCCTCACCGATCCGTCCTACACCGAGCAGATCATTACGATGACTTATCCCCTGATCGGCAACTACGGCACGAACGACCTGGACTGGGAATCGAGAAAGATCTTCGCCGCCGGTTTCATCGTCAAGGAAAACTGCGACTACCCCAGCAACTTCAGAAACCAGGCCTCCTTAGACGACTACCTCAAAGCCAACAACATCGTCGGCCTCCAGGGCATCGACACCCGGGCGCTCGTCAAGCACATCCGCACCGAAGGCGCCATGCGGGGCGTCCTCTCATCCATCGAGCCCAGCATAACGAACCTCAAGAAGGCACTGGCCGACTACCCCGGCCTGGTCGGACGGGACATCGTCAAGGGCGTCACCTGCGAAAAATCCTACAAATGGGATAAAGGCGTCGTCGATGTGCTCAAGAACCACGAAGAAAAACCCAGGAAAAAGTACAAAGTCGTCGCCTTCGATTACGGCATGAAACAAAACATCCTTCGCCTGCTCCGCTCGCACGGTTGCGACGTCCACGTCGTCCCGGCGACAACGAAAGCCCGGTCGGTCCTGGCGCGCAAGCCGGACGGCGTTTTCCTGAGCAACGGCCCGGGCGACCCGGCTCCCGTCGAATACGCCGTTGAAAACGTCAAAAAAATACTCGGCAAGGTCCCGATCTTCGGCATTTGCCTGGGCCACCAGATTCTATCCCTGGCCCTCGGCGCCAAGACCTACAAGCTCAAGTTTGGTCACCGCGGCGCCAACCACCCCGTCAAGAACCTCAAAACGGGCCAGATCGAAATCACTAGCCAAAACCACGGCTTCTGCGTCGATATGGACTCGCTGAAAGACAAAGACGTCGAACTAACGCACCTGAACCTCAACGACAACACAAACGAAGGCATCTTTTGCAAGAGTCAAAAGGCCTTCTCCGTCCAATACCACCCCGAAGCCTCACCCGGCCCCCACGATTCGAGCTACCTGTTCGACGATTTCATCAATTTGATGAAACGTAAGTAACTTGTATCTCGTATGTCGTATATCGTATCCTTTGTCATTCTGAGGCGCAGCCGAAGAATCTCAATTCACACGCAAAGTCTGAGATTCTTCACTTCGTTCAGACTTGTCCTTGAGCATAGCGAAGGAATGACAAACCTTGTAGAGTCGGTGTGCATCGCACACCATGATACTGAAGTTCATCCGTCAAAAGAAAACGGTGTGCTGTGCACACCCTACCAATCTGAACTTTCGTAATATCTATTTAGGTTCAATCCAAACTACCCAGATACCTTCATTACCATTCGACGCAAATAGAATCTTATCTTTTTTCATGATCAGAGATTCGTAAAGGTCATATTGTTCAATGCGTTCAAGCATGTTCTTCGTGTAGTCTGTACGCTTTTTGTCATTTGTGTCTAGCGGAAGGACTAACAGTAACGCGGCTTGCATTGACTGGTATTTGCCAATAGCTTCCATGTCTTTTCGAACACCATCAAAGTCGCCTTTGGCAGATTGATCTGAATCAGCCAGGCATTTTATCGCCAACAGAAAATTACCTTCATCGTTGGGTTTCTCGATACAGAGATCCCATTTCTCATCTGAATATTCTGTGATTACGTAGATTTGTTTGGACCAGAAATAGTGTACCAACTCAGCTTGAAGCCATTTCTCTGTCTTAAATTGGCGATAATGTTTTACTTGGCCTCCGCGAAAATCTGCTGCTTGGCGAAATGAATGAAAGTGCTCTAGTTTGGCCTTAATGAGCTGAATGATTTCTGACCTTAGATTAAGAACGGATTTCATAAGTGCTTCCTTGCTTTAATAGATCAAAGTAACAATTTTTCTCCAGACGTCAAATACATTTAGTTTGACACTTTTAGAATCGTAGGATTGGCAATTTCATTGCCCACGCTGAATGAAGAAGAGATGAACTCAAATAAAGTCATTGCAAGACCCAAAGGGACGCGGCAATCTTCCATCTCGGTTCCTTTTATACAATTGATGAAAAAACCGTGACTTGCCTGTCATGGCGGAGATTGTGACATTGCCAAGCGGTTGATGTATGTTGTTTCTATCAACTTTGTGGCTCACGCGCGATTGTAATGTCGCGCGCATCCGTCTTGTTGAGGCATTATGCGTCTTCACTTCTGAAGTAATACTAATACGACGGTGAATCGCTGATCTCCACGTCTTATGCCAAACACAGCACGGGGACGCTTGCCTTCAAGAATCTCCTTTCGGATTTGGTCAAAGTGGGATTTGCCTTTGAGGGGTTGCCCGTCAACGGTCTCAAAAACATCACCAACCTTGAGACCAGCCCGGTCGGCTTTGCCGCCCGCGGCGACAGTCATCGTCTGCATCTCGCCCTTTGTTGTCCACGTTGCGTCCAGATTCGTTTGTCCGCTATCTAGAACCAATGCTCGACCAGAAGCAACGCGTGCCGCGATGTTTGGTATAAATCCCTCCTGACAGTAGATTACATCAATTCTGTCTTGGTAGATTTTGACCGTAGTTCCTACGTCGAGTTCGCAATCGATGTCTTCTGTCTCAAGGACTCCCTGGATGATATCCCCGTTCTTCTGGTCAATTTTCGTCAACGGGTTATTCTCCCCGATCATTGTGACTGATTCAGCGTTGCTGAGTTTGATCGGCACTTTTGCATAGGTTGTGGACACGGTCAGTTCATTATTCAGTACTCTACCACTGAAATAATCCCCATTCTTCAGGATTAGAAACTGCCGTTGGGGGATGCCTTGTCGTTCAGCTTCGCGTACACGGAATATTGCCTTCAAGACCTTTTCTCGGCGAACTTCGATTTGAGGCCCCGTTTGGAGTTTGAACACGAAAACCGGATCGTCGATGAAACCAGAGAAACGATTGTTGTTGACTGTGATGATGGACTCGATGTTATTCGCTCCTCCTTCAAGATCGATTCCAGCGATCATCCTGTTGTTGAACTTAAGCTGGGCGTAGGAAGTACGGATGCTAAAACTCTCGTTGAGTACGGTTCCCGTGAGTTTGTCTCCATTACGCAATAGGAGGATGTCTGTACTACTCGGTCGTTCGAGATCAAGAACGACACCAAGTCGGTTATCTGCCTCGATTGGTACGGATTTGCCTGGAGCTTCTTGGCCAGACGCCAGAGTTCCAATCAGAAAAGTGACGGTGAATGCGAGGATGGTTCCTTTTAAGGTGTGCTTCATGACAGTCTCCTTTCTTTTATAATCCAAACAATGATAATATGATCTCTTCAAAGCACTTTTGGCCTGTATTATCGTTGCATTATACTCCAACTTTTGTATAATAAAGGTGGACGATTTTCCTTATTTTCCTGCTTCTCTTTAGTTTCCCTACTTGGTTATGTGATTTTGGAATTAAATGAGTTCTAGTGCGCGCGTAGCAAGCTCCCTCTTGTGTTGGTAATCTGATCCGCTAAATTTCTTGACGATACATTGAAGAGCATTTATTGCACCAAGTTTACCGAGCTTTTCAAGAGCAATGTTTGCTTGCTCTCGTTTGTGCTGATAGTCAGACCCACCGAATTCCAATACAGTCTCCAACAATACCGCAGCACGTACATCAACCTTAATGCCATATACTTCCACGATACGTATTTCTGTCATATCAGTACCTCGTGAAGTTATTCATCGAACAATGTTTATACAGTTTGTATAAACCGACCTAAAGCCTATCAACCGGCAAACCGGCTATGGAGAATCCGTCGAGCTGATCTATCGCTGGTGTCGAGTCAAGGTGTTTTTGCCACGGATTCCTTCTCGTTAAGAACACATGGAAAACAATTTGTATTCTATCCAATTTCTTAGTGGGAAGCAAGTGCAAATTTAGAATTCAGAATTTAGAATTAAGAAGACAGGATAAACCAGAGGATTAGTGAATTAGCGAATTAGTGAATTGAGCTTTCCGGTTTTTTCTGCCTGCTAATCACCAATCGCTAATCTCTAATCCTCTGAAAACGCGTTCTTCTGCGTTCATCCGGGTATCAGGAGGCTATGGTATTGACTATTTACGAATGACTATTGACTATTAATCTGCGTCATCAGCGTAATCCGCGGTTATTACTCGTCGTTGGTCGTTCGACTACGCTCCATTCGGCCCGAGCTCATGGCCGAGGGCAGGACAAGCATCGAATACTGAATGTCGAATGTGGAAGTAGATAGGAACACCAAAAGAAGGAAGTTAAGCCACAGAGAACACCGAGCACACAGAGAAATATAAAAAAATATAGAATCATATGGGTAGGGAAGGCTGCTCAACTACGCAATGAGGCGACAGGGCATCTGGATTCCGCATCGGGTGCGGAATGACAAGTAACAAGAATCGGTTTTTTCTCTGTGAACTCTGTATTACAAGGTTGTAAGAACGTGAAATTTTTTCCAGATAATTGCCAGGCTGTTCTTTAAGTTCTTTACTATCATTATGTTGC
>JAFGTG010000114.1 GCA_016934255.1 Sedimentisphaerales bacterium | reverse complement strand
TGGGCACCAGAACATCCTGGAGGGGATTCGGAACTTACTGGAAACGATGTTTGAAACGGTGATCATGGTGGCCGATCGACGCTCTTTGTTTGAGGCGATTGAGAAGGTCAAGCCGGATATGGCCATCGTGGATTTGTCGTTACCTCCCACTGATGAAGTGGGTATTGCTCAAAAAATGAAAGATACCTTTCCGAAGCTGCAATTCGTTATCTTGAGCGTTCACGACGAATCGACGGTCATCGATGAGGTGATGTTGGCGGGGGCATCCGGATTTGTCTTGAAGCGATCTGTTGCCGTAGATCTGTTCAAAGCAATTCGGAACGTGCGAAAAGGGCGTACCTTTATCTCCACATCAGGGAAACATTGAACAGCTATTGATCCGACTTTTCAGCCATACATATCACACTACCGTCTTCCAGGGCGGCGAACAATCGACCGCTCGCCGCGATTAATCCGTCGAACACGGGAGGAGACGCGATGTCTATTTCAGAAATCATTTTTCCGGTCTCGGGAGAAATCGACAAGACTTTAGCGCCTTTGCGCCCCTCGAAGGCGGCGTAGGGATCTTTCGGATCCAAAACATCCGGCGGACCGGCCGCAAACAGAGTCTCGCCGGCTTTGACCATGGCGCGGATTCGCACGGGGTACCACTCCATCCACACCGGCGGTTCCGCCCGTGTATAACCGATGCCCTTGTCGGCGCCGAAGCCGCGGCTGACATCATCCAATCCGGGATTGCCCTCGCGTGGGATATGCGACTGGGGCAGCCATGCGAGAGGTTTTCGCCAGTCGGGCTCGCCGACCAGTTGAGGTTCATTCGTATTGAGATCGGCGAACAACAGGTACCCTTCCTTGCCGGGGAAAAACATCGTACTATGCACATTTCGACGGTAGAAGACGCGGACGGCGTACGTCTTCGACTCATCGACGACGAGGAGTTGTCCGGTCTTTGAAGCCTGGTTGGCCAATTGAAAACCCGGCCATCGCTTCGAGTACATCCAGAACGTCCGATTGTACCACGAGCCGTCGAGAAGCCCGGAGGTGGAGAAAATATGCATTCCCACGTCTTGAGCGCCTTTGCTCGACAACACCGGGGCTTTGATTTCTTTCAATTCGGGGGTTAATTTCTTCTGGCGCATATAGAGGAATCCGCCTTCACTGACGAGCACGTCCGAATTGGCGCCGAGGACGAAAAAGGCAACGTCCCGTTCTCCTTCCGCGAAGGGATTCGGTCCTTTTAAGACAGATTGGTAACGAATGGTTCCGCTAATCGGATCGAGCCCATAGACACGGATTCCGCCGTCAAGGTACGTCGAACGTCCCGCTGTGAAATATACCGTCCCATCGTGCACGAGGACACTGCCGTGAACCGGCCAGGCCGATTCGATCTGGTCGTAGAAGGCAACGCGTCGATCCAGCGGGGCCGCCAAAAATCGCCACGCGAGTGCGCCGTCGGAGGCGCGGAGGCAATAAACGTAGCCGTCCTTCGATCCGAACAGAACCATGCCCTTATGGATCGTTGGCGGCGAGTCAATTCTTCCGTCGGCTGTAAAATGCCACAATGTTGTACCGTCCACAGCGTTGAGCGCGTAAATAGTATGAGCGTTTGGTTTAGCCACGAACACCTTACTATTCGAAGCGATGGGCTGTGTGAGTTCGCCTTTCAGTTTTGTTTTCCAGGCTATAGACACAGCGGGCGCAACGTTCGTCTTTGTTGTGCCGCTACGAGATGGATCGTGGCGGAGTGTCGGCCAGTCGTTGGCATTTGAAATTTGAGATTTGAGATTTGAAATTTTTCCGTAGGCCGGACCTTCCTCCAGACGATTTTGGTCTGGAACCTCTTTGAGTGGTACATTGTCTCCTGATGTTAGTGCCGTATATCCGAGCAGTTTCGCCCCGGGCTGGCAGAAACACTGATCCGGCGGGACGTACAGCATACCGTTGCACGGGATCATGCCGTATTTGCACGCGCCGCGAATCCAGTTGTTCTGGGAATGATCGTCGGCCTGGAAATCGAGAAACTCGGCGCCTTCGTAAGAACTGATCAGATAGCGCAGCGTTGCCTTGTTGCGATAGCAACGATGATGGTGTTCCGGACTGCGCAGGTCCTTGACGAGGATGCGTTTCTTTTCTTCGCCCGTGCGAAGGTCCCAGCCGATGACCAGGGCATGGGGGCTTTTACGAGCCGGTTTACCCTCGTCGTCCACACTAAGAATCCCGCGCCAAACCAATCCGTCGATAACGAACAGGTCGTCCCCTTCACCGCCGCCAATAGGCGGGACGGTCTTATCCCATAGTAACCTGCCATCGGACGCATCGTAAGCGGCGACGAACTTACCCCCTTGCATAACGATCGTGTCATAGATCGTCAGCAGCGTTTGCGGTGAGGTCTGTTTCGGTTGAATTTTCCATAACTCCTCGCCGTTCTTCAGATTACGGGCGACGAGGTTTTTGCCGCTTAAATAGATGATCCGGCCATTGTTCATCGCCAGTGCCAGGGGACGAATTTGACCGACTTGTTTTTGCCACAGTATCTCTGCGGTTTGACCATCGACTGCGACCAGCGATCCGTCGGTGACATTCTTTATTCCTCTTCGACGCGCTGCCTCCTCCGGCTCGTTTCGGGTGTAAGCGATAACAATTCCATCACAGGCCAGGATTTCACTCACGTTCCGTGTGGCTTCAATGGTAGCGATGATGTCTCCGGTGACCGCATTGAGAATCGACATGGGAGCACGATACGCCAGGGTTGTATAAAGCCGGTCGCCGTCGGCGACCATGCGCCGCTGGTTTTCGTTGGGCACATCGGTGCGTCCGCCGCGGATGGTCGTCCAGTCTTTTCCCTGCCATTTCTCCGGATTCCATTCGCGCCAACCCCACGATTCAAGGGGCTTCCTCCAGAGCAGCTTACCGTTGAACGCATCCCGGCACATCAGCGCCCAGCGATCCGGCAGTCGTTCATCTGTGATACCGATGAGGCCCTCGTCGAAGAAGTAAAATATCCGACCGTTCGCCGAGACGGTGGATTGGATACCCGAGGGCGTCTCATGGCTTCGAAGCCATAGCGGCGGCGCCACCCACTGGAGGCTTCGAGGGGGACCGACAACGGAGTCGTCGGCGACGGCATTGTTGCTTGCATCATGCAAAAAGTGTGTCCATTGATCGATCGTGTCGGGCCAGGGCTTGACGATCGTTTTCCATTGACCGTTATGCTCGGCGCAAGCTACGCCGCCGGGAGCCAGAACGCGCATGATCTCATCCCTTTGGACCGATCCCGCATCCTCTACGACGATCAGATTGATGAGATTATCCGTGTAAGGGAGTATCGAACCTGAAAACGTTTCAACCGAGACGGGCCCATAGAGACCTTGCTCGTGGATAAACCGTCTGGCTTCGGCGACGTTCGTTGGATCTGTTTCGAGTCCATGAACGGTAAACGATTCATCGGCGCGCAATGACACTGTTAACTTCCCATCGCCGGAGCCGAGGTGAACCACGATGCCGCCTTTTACACCTGCGACATCAGAGATTTTACGAGCTAATCTTGCCGGATCATCTGTTTTTGCTACAACCGTACCCGTCAGAAAACAAACAACAAACAGCTTCCAAAGCGACGATTTGAATTGAAGCTTACGTCTCATGATTTCGTCCTTTTAGTTTGGATAGTCAAAGATTGTCATGTGATATCATGTCGTTACCCAATGTTCTCTATGGTTCGAATTTCTATGATAATCTCTTACGATAATGAAATCAAATCGAAGAATAGGTATGCGTATTTCAGGTAATATGTTTGACTCCAGGTTTCTCCGCCTCGGATTTCAGCCATGAGATAGCCGGAGCATCGACGTTGATGTTATGTTTGATAATGCGCTCTGTCAGTTCCTTCATGACATTCTTATATTCGGGATTGTTAGACAGATTCTTCGTCTGTTCGGGATCGTTGAGGCGGCTAAAGAGCATATGGTTTCCGTTGGATTTGAGGACGAGTTCGTAGTCCGGCGTGAAAATACCCGTCGATTCGAGCGAGGAATGATGGATCATCGCTTCATCTTTCCACTCGACCGTTTCACCTCGCAGCAGGGGGGAGGCGTCCCGGCCTTGTTCCCGGCCGGAAGGTTTGACTTCCATCAAGCCTAAAAGTGTCTGTTGAAAATCGACGTTTGTTATGAATTGACGGATTGCAGTTCCCGCCTTGATTTTCTCGGGCCAACGGATAAGAAATGGAATTTGATACGCCGTGCGATACCATTGATTCTTGCCGTAGAGACCGTGTTCACCCATGTACTCTCCGTGATCGGTCGTAAAAACAATGATCGTTTCGTCGAGAATGTGCTTCTTTTTAAGGCAATCAAGGATACGCCCGACGTTGTCGTCGATACATTTGACAAGGCCGCAATAGCGTGCCTTGTTTCGTTTCAATGCTTCGACGTTTCCCTGACGCTTTTTCGTATTGCCCGACGCGGATTCTTCGAAGGTATTGGGCACGATCATTTTTTCCGGATCATACATCGTCATATACGGTTCTCGCACGGTGAACGGTGTGTGCGGATCGGGGATACTCACCATGTAGAAAAACGGGCGGCTTCTCGGTTTCTGGATAAACTCGATCGTTTTATCGGTGAGCCAGTCGGTTGTATAGGTTTTTCTGTCGCCGATGACCTGATAGGGTGAGACTTCGGGATTGCCTTCCGACTTTTCGACAATCTTTTTCCAGTGGCCGCGGTTAAACATGAACCGACAATCGGCAAATCCCATCGACCGCTCTACGCCGACCCAGCCCGGTTTCGGCTCGCCGTCCAGGTGCCACTTTCCGGCGTAGCCGGTTTCGTAGCCGTGGCGGTTAAGAATATGAGCGATAGTGACTTCATCGCGATTCATCTCAATGTTATTCCTGTACGCTCCGTGGGCGTGAGGATAGCGCCCGGTCAGCAGACAGCCGCGGGAGGGGGTGCATACCGCGCTGTTGGTGAAAAAGTTATACAACGTGGCGCCCTCTTTGGCCAATGAATCGATATAAGGTGTCTCGACGAGGACTTTCTCATAATTCGGTGTTTGATTCAATTCGCGTGCATAAGCGCTCACGGCCCAGCAGCTTAATTGATCTGTGTGGATGATAAGCAAATTGGGCTGAGCAGGCTTCGTTTGACCCATCGTGGTATTTGACCACGCCAGTGACATTGAGGCTGCGCCGGCCGCTTTTAAGAAACCACGTCTATTCATCGAAGTTCCTTTCTTAGGGTATAAAATATGGAGTACTATCGAAACCGTTTTCCATCCGGAAGATCAGGTTCGAGTTGGGCACGCGGTTCGGTGCGGTCTCGCCGGATATAGGCTTCGATCTGAGCGATAATCTCAGGATGTTCGGAGGCGATGTTATTTTTCTCGCCGATATCCTGACTCAGATCGTATAGCTCGAATGGCACGTTGGATTTGTGACGGACGGCTTTCCATTTATCCATGCGTACAGCCTGCATTAAAGCGTTGGGAACATCTTGCCGCTTGTTCCAGTCGTATAACTGCCATTCCCAATATAAGAATGGGTGTTTTGCTTGTGCGGCGTTTTGACCCATTAACGTCGGTACAATCGACAGGCCATCCACATTGGCCGGTACGTATCGTGACGCCCCGGCTAATTCGGCCAGCGTGGGCATCATGTCGGCAAAATAGCATACGTGCTCGCTAACGGTCCCGGCTTCAATCTTGCCCGGCCAGTAGGCGATCATCGGCACGCGGATTCCGCCCTCGTACATGGTTTTTTTGGCGCCGCGCAACGGACCGCTTGAATTCAGAATTCCGTCGAACCGATACGCGGCTCCGTTGTCGGAACCGAAAAAGACAATCGTACGGCGGTCGATCCTGAGGTTTTTTAATAAATCCAAAACCTCTCCGACGTGGCGGTCGATCATCGTATCCATCGCGGCCACAACCTTCGCACGTTTGTCCCAGGCTTGGTCCTTGTACAGTTGCCAGGCCGGATCGGATTCGGGGATTTGGTATTTGCCATGCGGCGGCGTCCAGGGGGCATAACAGAAGAACGGCTTGTTTTTATTCCGGAGAATGAAATCCTTCATACGCTCGAATATGCGATAGTGTGTGTATCGTTCCGGGCTTTCTTTTTCACCCGTCATCGGCGCCTTCCGACCGTTATGCCATAAATAGTCCGTCCAGTAGTCGTGGGCGTGTACCTGGTGGTAGTAGCCGAAGAACTCATCGAAACCCTGTTTCTCCGCTACGCCGTCGGTCCCCGCGTCGCCCAGGCCCCACTTGCCGAAACAACCGGTGGCGTAGCCCGCTTGTTTGAGCACTTCAGCCACTGTGACGTCGCTGTCTTGCAGCGGAATTCCTCCTGTATTGCCGCGTACGGACGTATGTCCCGTGTGCAAGCCCGTCATGAGGACACTGCGAGCGGGGGCGCACACGGTACAGCCGGAATAAGCCTGGGTGAAACGGATTCCCTCGGAAGCCATCTGGTCGATGTTCGGGGTCTTGATTTGTTGGCTCCCGTAGCACCCCAGGTCCGCCCAACCCATATCATCGACCATGATATAAATGATATTCGGCTTATTGACAGAATCCATCTCTGCACGTTGCGCAGAGGCGTTCATGCTTCCTTTAAAAACCAGTGAAGCTATTACGAGGCTTGCGGCTTTTAAGAAATTCCGTCGTCCAGGATTATATGTTCTCATCGAAGCATCCTCCGAATAAAATTAGAAAGACGCGCTTCACCGTGAGCCTCAATGCAGAAAACGAATTTTTGAATAGAGAACGATGGGCTATATCGTCCAGCCGTTCTCGGCCTCACTTAATGAGGTATGGTTGCTCCGGCAATTCGCGTATCCAGATATTGCGAAAGCGAATGGGATTGCCGTGATC
This sequence comes from Sedimentisphaerales bacterium, assembly GCA_016934255.1. Classification (GTDB taxonomy): domain Bacteria; phylum Planctomycetota; class Phycisphaerae; order Sedimentisphaerales; family Anaerobacaceae; genus JAFGTG01. Next base: position 4,742 of record JAFGTG010000114.1, on the reverse strand, counting down.
CTGCAAACGGATATGTCCCTTTTCGTGAGGTTGATAGCTGGCTTTTCTTTTGTGATGCGTTGTGCCTTCGATTTCGAGATTATTGTGCACGACGACGCCGTTAAGCATCACCGTGATGCGCGCCTTACGAATGAGCTTGCCGTCTTCGTCGAACAGCGGCTTGAGGAAGCTGATGTCGTAGATTTGCCACTCGCCCGGTTTTCGACAGGCGTTAACGATGGGCGGATGCTGGCCATACAGCGCCGACGCCTGGCCGTCCGCGTAGGTGCGATTGGTTTTGTAATTGTCGTCCGTATAGGAATCGAGCACCTGGACTTCGTATCGGTCCATAAGAAAGACGCCGCTGTTGCACCGTTTTTGGTCGGTGATCTTGGGATCGATGTCTTCCGGCGTACGCCACTCGACGTGCAACTGGCAATTGCCGAATTCCTTTTTCGTGCGAATTCCGCCGCCTTTCGGGGTGACTTCCATATAGCCGTTCTCGATTTTCCACGGCACGTTGCCGCCTTCTTTTCTTTCACTGACCCATTGCGAATCCAAGGTGTCTTTGCTGCCGTCGAAAAGAACGATTGCGTCGGACGGCGGCTGACCGACCTGCTTGGGCGGTGTGATGACCGGGGGATTTTTACGTCCCTTATCATGTACGTCATATTTTTCTACGTCTTCTGCATAGCTGCTCGCGCTCAAAATAAGTGTCGCCAATAATAAGCCAACAACGACTTTCATGCTTTTCGATTTCATTTTCATGATGAACTCCTTCACGTGATGTCGAATACGACCTGTTGAAATTCTCTGTTGTCCAGCAACGGCGCCGAACGTGTACGTCCGCATGATAGCTTAAACGGACGTGGAATTCCACCCATTTATTTGAGCTTGTTTTTTACAAGACAATTGTTTCATTGTTTGTGTCAAACTTTGCGATCTTGCCTTCCTGCAAGCCGAGCATCCCCATTTGCAGAGGCGTTTGCACACGATACGCCAGGTCCATCGTGCTTAAGGTCTCTCGCTGACGGGTCCGGCAGCAATCGAGGAATTTCTTCCAGTATCCGACGAAGTCTTCGCCGTGCTCGATGGCAAAACGTTGGGCTTTCTTCTTGGAGCCCTCGGCGGGTATGAAAACAATCTCGTCCTTTTCAATCGTGAGCGTGCCTTCCCAACCACGGATCACGGGGATGCGCTGGCCCGAGCCGCGAGACCCGGTGGCCGGGTAATTGTTCGCCTGCGTTCCCAGCACGGCCACGGTGATCTTCTCAGGGTAATCGATGAGCATGTTGTACGTATCAGGAACCTCACGTTCCTGGTAGCGGAGTTTTCCCCCGACCGCGGCGGTTTGGTTCGGCATGCCGACACCGAGCATGAATACGACCGGCGTCAGGCTATGGGGGAACAGGTCGGTGGAAGGTCCGCCGGCGTAGTCTTCGTACATTCGCCAGCGGAAGTATCGACTGATGTCGTAGGGACGTTTCGGCGCTTCGCCGAGGAAGGCGTTCCAGTTCAAATCAGAACCCGGCTTGGCGTTGGGATCGTCAATCGGCATCCCGCGCTCGCCCCAGTCGCCGACGCGGAAATACCCGCACTCGGCATGGACGGGCTGGCCGATCAATCCGTCCTGGATCAGCTTTTTCATCTGCCACCACGCGGAGTCGTACATGCCCTGCGTGCCGAGCTGGAAGACCCGATTGCTCTTTTTCACTTCCGACGCCAGACGTTTGGTCAACTCGAATTGTGTCCAGTGCGTCACGGGCTTTTCGCAATAGACGTCCTTACCCGCCCGGACGGCGTCGATCGCCTGGTAGCCGTGCTGATGGTCCGGCGTGGCGATGCAAACCACGTCCACGTTGGGATCGGCAAGTAGCTCGTGATGATCCGAATACGGCTTGGCGTTATAGCCTTCCACGATTCGCTGCATTCGAGGGCGGTAGGCATCGCAAGCGGCGACGATATCCACGTTTTCGTTCTGGCTTTTCAAGTAATGCACGGCTTTGAGATGGGCATTGCTCCGACCGCCGCAACCGATAAAGCCCACTCCGAGGCGTTCGTTCGCGCCCCGTGCACGTTTTGTTAATATCCCCGAAGCGGTCAATGCCGCTGTCGTTGTGCTTGCTCGATGGATGAACTGCCGCCGGGTGAGGTTGTGACTTGATCGATCTGTTGATTTATGAATATCAGGCATGGCTTTCTCCTCAATATAAGTTGTTTTTGGTTTCATTCGCTCTTAATCCACTGGTCGTACGCCTGTTCGATTCGGTCATCTTCGACTTTCCCGTCCCAGAGGACGACGGCATAACGTAATACCAGCGGTTGTTCTGCCGTGATTTTTAATGGCTCTCGATATACGTTCAACGTCGCCGAGAGATACGCGAAGGGCTTGCTCATCGTGAACCAGTGCGTCGGATGGCGGAGGTTCTCCGGGTGGCCGAACATCGCAACCGTTACCGGCTTGCCGTCCGCCTGGGCGGTGTAGGCGCACCAATTCGCGCGAGTGATCCGTTCGTCCCCTCGTACGACTTCGCCGTCCCGGCCCGCAGAATTGCGAAACTGACCGCCCGTGTCCATCGATACCAGGAAACGCATCCCCAGTCCGAAGTAATGCGAGCCTGAGAGCGTGACGGAGTCTTTGTTTTCGGGTGCCATAAAGCTGGATTGCCATTTCAAGAATGTCGCATTGATGTCGTTCAGTTTGCCGACTTCAATGGTGCGGAACTCTTTCAGCATTACTTCCCTGCTGCGTGGATTTATCCAATCGAGCTGTTCGGTAAATCCGCCGCAAAGCAGGTCGTTCGGCTCGTTGATTTTTACGTCATCAAAGGAACGATGTTGTTGACGGCCCGGTTCTTTTTGCTCTTCCCAGAAATTCACGCCGTCCACGGCAATCGCATACATCAGGGCATGATGGTGTAAATGATCGTGAGGCGCATCACGCAAAATGTTGACTCCGCCGGGTGTGTACAATTCTTGAACGTACGGTTTAAAGGGAACATTCCGGTATGGATATCGTAGGACGACGTTCGCGCGATCAAAAATCGACAGGGTTTCTCTTTCCACGAGAACCCGCATTAGATTATCCGCACCAAATGCATTCGCCGACATGAGAACGACGGCTAAAAAGAGAAGAAATAAAATGATCTCTTTCAATTTTTTCATAATCGCTTCTCCTTAAAACGTTTATTTTGTTGTTGGTCCATCGTTTCCGTCCCATTCATAATTCCATAGAGCCATATATTCAGGGCCTGTGAGGAATTTATCATTCGTTTCTTTGAGTTTGCGGGAGAGTATGTTCTCCAGTTCCTGTTGGATTTCTTTGTATTCCGGATGGCCGCACAGGTTTCTCAATTGATAGGGATCCATCGTGTTGTCATAGAGCAGCCAGGGGCCGTTGAGATCGCGTACATAGGTGTAACGCCGCGTGCGAACGCCGCGATATTCCCGGCCGCCCCGTTTGTATCCCCATTGATGGAACGGAACCGGGCACATAATCAGGGCGGCGTCATTATCGGGGGCTTGTGTGCCTTGGATCACGCCGGAGTAGTCTTTGCCCTCGACGGATGCCGGGATATCCACGCCGCTCAAGCCGAGCAGTGTCGGCATAATGTCCGGCGTGTTAATCGGCATATCGACCACGCGACCGGTCTTTCCATGTACGGCGGGATAACGAAGTAAAAATGGGATTCGGACCGATTCTTCCCACGGCTTTTGCTTTTTTGTTTGACTATGCGAATGCAGCATGTCGCCGTGATCTGAAGTTAAGACGAAAATGGTGTCCTTTGCAATGTCACATTCATCGATGGTTTTGAGCAGATCGCCGAGGCAATCGTCAATCGCGGCGATGTGGGCGTAGTAGCCGGCTAATTCCTCTTGAGCCTTGCTCCTCAATGAATTCGGTACATTGGGACGAAGGGTGATTTTTGACGGGTCGGAATAGAGCGTGCGATATTGCTCCGGCGCCGTTTGGTACGGGGCGTGGGGCGTACCCCACGAGAGGAACAGGATAAACGGCGACTTCGGGTGGTGTCGGATGTAGTTCTGGGCCTCGCGCGTTTGGGCGATGGTATCGTAGCCGGGCCAGTACTTTTTCTCAGGGGTGTCGCCGTAGTAAAGCGATTTATTGTAATTGTGCGTGCATTCGCACACCCTCCAGAACTCGAAACCCTGTCTTCTTTCTTTTGGAATGAAGGAATTTCGGCCATGACCATCCACGTGCCATTTGCCGATGTAGGCCGTTTCGTAACCCGCCTGGCGATAGACCTTGCCGATGGTCGTCGCTTCGGGATTCAACGGCTTGTCGTTGTGAAAGATGCCATGAGTGAGGCAGTATTGGCCGGTCAGCAGGCTGGCGCGGTAGGGGCTGCACACCGGACAACAGGACACGGCGTTGGTAAAATTAATGCTTTCTTTCGCCAACCTATCGAGGTTCGGCGTCCTGACGTCTTGATTACCCATGTAGCCGGTGGCCTGGACCCTCCATTGGTCTGCGAAAACATAGATGAGATTAGGTTTGGCCGGAAGATTTGTCTTCGGCGACGATTCCGCCAAGGACAACGGTTGGGGGAGAGCCATCGAAGCGGCTCCGAGGGCGGTCATCCGCAGAAATTGTCTTCGGGATGTTTGTCTTTTCATAGAAACCACCTGTTATTTTGTCATATCGTATTTTAAGTTTGAACTTTTGCAAAATTGAAGTTAGGCATATATTATTTCAGAAAATCGGTTTCATGATTTTCTGAAAATAATCGGCGGTCAGATCA
>JAFGTG010000113.1 GCA_016934255.1 Sedimentisphaerales bacterium | reverse complement strand
TTGATACAATTCTTTATCGGTGAAAGGAGTTCTTTTTATTTAACCCTTTACAAACAAATCAGATAACGTTATGTCAGTGCCATTCGGGTCAGGAGCCTTTTTGGGTAACAACGAAGTGGGATCGCCCCTACTTAGGTGTTTTAGCCAGGCCGGTTTGCCACTCCTGCCCTTTCTTACCCGCATAGAGCATGTAGTAGGTTTCACCGATATCGAGGACCTGGGCCGTGAGTACACCGTCGCAATCCCACGCATCGCGTTCGGGCGATGGTGAGAATATGGGATTGTGAGGATTCGATTCGAATGTTCGGAAATCGCGGGTGCGCACATGCCCGATCCGCCAGATGTTGCCGTCGAAACCGCCGTAAAGGATATGGAAGTATTGCGGCCCCTTGAACAATTCCGTCTCGCGAACGGCCCGGCGATCCCAAGCCTGCCCGCTACCTTTGAAGACGGGATTGGCCGGATCCTTTGTGACCGAGGATGGGTCGCTGGCCGGCGCGGTCGCATGACACATCGTCAGTCCATCGTGATACGATCGCGTTGCCTTGCCTGTGTAGATAATGTGAATCGTATCACCCACCACGGCAACGGAAGGGTGCGTTGAGCCGTCCCGCTCATAATCGTTATCGGCGGCGATCACCGGTGTTGAACGCACGCGTCTCCATTGGCCCATATCCCCGTTGCTAACCAACAGACCGGTCTATTCGGGCGTTCCCTTTCCTTTGCCACGATAGTACATGTACAACTTGCCATCGGCAGGATTTAAGAAGGGGAAAGGGTACTCGACAGCTTCGTCGTCGAAACCTTTGATCGAAGGTACGACGACAGGATTGCGGGCGTCCTGTACGATACAAGTCAGATCGCTGACAGGCGCCGTGGCGTGCATCAACAACCAACGTCGGCTTAGCTCTCGCTTACCCCAGTAGTAGTGCACTGTCTCACCGACGACAATGGCATGGGTCGCGGCCGCCCACTCCGGCGGTTCGAGAGCTATGAGCGGATTGACCTTTTCGATCCGCTTGAAATTCGCAAACACCTCGAACGGGATCGCGCCTTTGCCTTTTGCATGATCGCTATGAACCATTTGCGATTGGCCGGCAGCGGTTGACGTCCAGCAAACAATAAACATTAGAAGCGAAATCAGAAGGATAGTTCTCTTTGGACGATTCATAATATATAAATTCCAATGATGTTTAAATAATACGGATTCGTTATATCATCTCAAGCTTCCCGATTCACATTAAAAGAATCTTTGACGCACAAGCGATGCCCTTATAAAAAAGGATAACGCGAGCAGATTTGATATGAAAGTCTGTATTTTCTTCTCTCAAGGACTTTATAACATTCCAGGGCTTGTCCCTCTAAATGGAGCATCGAACCCGGCGATACCTTCTCTTCAAATTCGAAAATCTCCTCGCACATTTCAATAAACTCAGCAACAAGCGGATCGCCAGATAATGGTTTACGGACGTTATCTATTCTCCTGAAGTATAAACCATCGTTGTATTTGTCCTTGCTATCTTCGAGAAACAATATTCTATCGGCGTTCTCTTGCTTCTTAGGCGTAATATCTATAGGCTCGCCTTGTGGAGAAATCCATATTGCATGATACACCGCTTCGATCATGATGTTCGGTATTTCCCAGATCGCCCAGCCGAATCGGATTTGCCCTCCGTCTCTCATGATTTTTTTATGAACGTTTCGGATGCATTCGACTCGCTCGGCATCGGGTTCCAATTCGATTCTAACAAAGACGGGTTGCCCCGAACTATCCAGCTCTTTACAGAATTTGTCGATGTCTTCTGTGATTCGACGTGGTGTTCTTCCTATTAAACGGTATGTGCGCCGTTGGTTGACGTGTTGAATGTTTGCCTGGTGTCTCATTTTCATTTTGTCACTGCCGGCCTTTCCGACAGGTCCTCCAGCAACCTGTTTGCTTTTGACTCTCTCTATGGATTCTATGGATTCTAACTCCAAGATGCAATGCTTAAATTTTGACTGAGATTTGGTATGTTTATGCGGCAAAGACGTTTAATCTTATGGACGCATCCTCTTCGTCATTTGATATCTTCAAGGGAAATCCTTCAGGCGCCGTGCAGATTTAAGGACGAAGTGACGCCGCGTGGTAATCGTGAGCCGTGCACATCCGACTATATATCATGCCGTTTTGCAGGATTGAATCCTTCGCGTTTGGAAAATCTCGCTAAGTATCGGTAGGGGAGCGCTTTTGTTCGAGAAAGGCTTGTAAGATTTCCGCCGCAGCCACGGCGTCTAATCGTTCTTTCATTTTACCTCTCGTCAGGTTAGCCGAGGCGAGCTTCTCTTCGGCGCTGAAACTGCTCAGACGCTCGTCCTGGAATAATACAGGAATATTGATGTGAACCTGTAACTGGTCCGCAAACTTTGTTACGAGCTGGGTTTGAGGGCCTGTGGAGCCGTCCATATTTAGAGGTAATCCCAGGACAATGGCTTCGACGTTCTCGTTCTCGACGATTTGAGCGATCTTTTCCGGCAATGACTCGCGGCTTTGAAGGACCGCCAGCGGCGAAACGATCGTCTCGCCGGGATCGCAAATCGCCAATCCCGTCCGCCGGGTGCCGTAATCTATCGCCAGATAGCGCATTTCCATTGATTATTGACTATTGTCTATTGACTATTGAAAAGATTGCACGGATCGCTCCAGCACCTACATGCAAATAGTCAATAGTCATTCGTCAATGGTCAATTCCTATGTGTCTTACAGGTATTTATCACCGATATTCCGCTCAATCAGCTCAAGAAGTTCTTTGATTTTGGCCGTCTGATCGATATGGCATACGAGCGTGGCGTCCGGGCTGTGGGCCACGACCATATTCTCCAGGCCGATGGCGGCAATCAAGTGCCCTTTGTCCTCGGTCACGATGATGCTGTTCTTACAATCAAGCAACTCGCTCTGACCCGCTACTACGATGTTATTATGTTTGTCGGAGCTGATGATATCGGCCAGGGCGGCGAAGGATCCCATATCGAGCCAGCGACAATCCAATTTGATCGCGTGAACGTCCTCGGCTTTTTCCATGACGGCGTAGTCTATGCTGATCTTCGGCAGTTTGAGAAACCATTCCAGCAAGACTTTTTGCTGGTTCGGACCGTCCCAGCCGACCTGAATTTTGGCCAGAGGTTCTTTTGTTTCGGGCAGATATTTAGCCAGATTCGCCAGGATCGTCCGAGCCTTCCATACGAACATGCCCGAATTCCAAAAGTATTGACCGCTATCGATGTATTCTTTGGCCGTTGCGGCGTCCGGCTTTTCCTTGAACGCCTCGACGGAATAAAGCTCGTTTTGGCAATCGGGGGACTCGCGGGGATCGACGCATTTGATATATCCCAAAGACGTGCTGGCGAATGTAGGTTGGATGCCGAACGTGATCATCTTCTCCGGATGGTGATTGACGAAGGTCACCCCGTCTCGGAGCGCCTGCTGGATCACTTCGTCCGGCTTGATGATCTGATCGGCAGTGACCACGGCGATGGTCGCCTCGGAATCGTATTTCGACAGGATCGTGGCGGCCAGTCCGACCGCCCCGGCGGTATCGCGCACGGTTGGTTCCGCAATGACATTGTTGTGAGGCAACTCCGCCAGGTTCTCCCGGACGACGTCGGCGTATTCGGCGTTTGTCAAAACGATGATATTTCTCAGGTCAAAAATAGGCTGCAAACGCTCGAAGCAACGACGAAGAAGCGTTTGACCGTCAAGGAGCTTCAAAACCTGCTTAGGGCGTTTTTGCCGACTCAGCGGCCACAACCGCTTACCTGTACCGCCAGCCATAATGACTGCATAATCCATTGTCGCCTCCAACAATTCTAAAAATCATACTCAATGTGTATCACACAAGATAATCTTTATTGATTTCAGATTTGGACCGGATTTCCCGTGCAAAATTATCATACCCCTCCTTGCCCATAAGCGCAAAGGTAGCTTCTTTACCCAATTCAACCGCCGGTTGATCGTACGGATTGATGCTTAACAAGGCCCCGGTCAAAGAAGTGGTGACTTCATAAAGATAAATGAACTGACCAATGGTGTAAGCATTCAACCTATCGAAAAGAATGGTCAAATTGGGCCGCTGACTTTCCAAAAGGGCATATTCGGTCGCCTTCTTTTCGTCGTTAAATAACGTGCTCATCCTCTTGCCCGCCAAAAAAGAAAGCTCCGGCGCACAATCCGGCGCCGGGCCGATGACGGGATCTTTTTCAAACATATTGACCTGGAGGAATGTGAACAGCTTGTCGTTGGGTCCCTCACGATAGAGTTGCACCTGGCTATGCTGGTCGGTTGCACCAAGCGCTTTGACCGGCGTTGGCCCCGTCCAGACTTCGCGATCCGTCAAATCCAGTTTCTTGCCGAGACTCTCCGCCCATAATTGCCGATACCAGTCGGCCATGTCCTTGAGGGCATAACTGTAAGGCATCATAACGGAGATCGGTTTACCGTGTTGATAATAATAGGTGTTTATCGCCGCAAGAATCGCCGCGGGATTGGCTTTGACGTTGCTTCGGCTGACCCTCTTATCCATATCCCTGGCGCCTGCGAGGAGTTGGTTTATCTTGATACCGCACATAGCCGCACTAAACAGGCCCACGGCGCTGAGGACGCTAAATCGACCGCCGACGCCGTCGGGGACTTCGAGCGTTTCAAGCCCGTCGGTATCGGCGATGGTTCGCAACGTGCCCGCCTTTGCATCCGTCGTCGCCACAACCTGTTTTTGGTAACGTTCCATCCCAAGGGTACGGATCAGCATGTCACGGATGATCATAAATTGGGCTGCGGTTTCGGAAGTTCGCCCCGACTTGCTTATGACGTTAAATATCGTTCGTTTAAGTCTCTTTCGCGTCATGTATTGGAGAAACGAGCCAAACTGAGCCGGATCGACATTATCAAGGACAAACAGGTTCGGTTTCTTGGATTGCTTGTCATCGGGATCCGGTAAATACGGCCGCAATGCCGTATCCAAAGCAATGTTGCCCAAAGCCGAGCCGCCGATACCTAACACAACGAGATCATCGCATTCGTCTCGAAGGATTTTCACAAGTGCATTGACACGTCTTGAAATCTGTTTATTGTAAGGCAGATTTCTGAACGGCGTCTTTCCGGCTTTTCGTTCTTTGTTGATCTGCGAAATCAACGGCTTAATTTTTTTATCAAGCGCTCGGAATTGACTTGGGGAAATTCCATGTTTTCCACCGATCACATCGGATATGACATTCTTGTAGTCAACCTTAATCTGTGATTTTGCCACTCGTACTTCCTTTCTTTTGTTTCTATCTCTGTAAGGCAACAGTTACTTCTTGCTATTCTCTATCGCCGCCGGGGCGCCGAAGAACTTTTTCAGGCGCTCGATATTGAACTTGGGCTTGCGGTCATAGGTATAGACGCCGTTGACTTCCTGCTCGACGTCGGTCAGTTGCGTATAGCAATAGCCC
>JAFGTG010000112.1 GCA_016934255.1 Sedimentisphaerales bacterium | reverse complement strand
TGATTTGTACGCGGTGGAGTGGGCGTATATTCCACACTTCTATTATAATTTCTACGTGTACCAATACTCGACGTCCTTCACGGCATCTACCGCGTTGGCGGAAAAAGTTTTGAGCGAGGAACCGGGTGCGGTTGAAAAGTACATCACGTTCATATCGGCGGGAGGATCGGATTATCCGATCGAAGTTTTGAAAAAGGCGGGAGTGGATATGACCGGTCCCGAACCGTTCGATAAGACGATGGTGGCCATGAACCGCACGATGGACGAGATCGAGGCGATCCTGGCTCGAAAAGCCCGGTAGGGTGCGACGCATCGCACCAAATCCGTATTAAATTCTAAATTCTAAACTCTAAATCCTAAACAAATTAAAAATCTAAATGCTCTAATGATTTAAACGCTGGCGGACCGCGGTGAGGGTTGTTTTGAACATTGAGATTTAGAACATTCGATATTGTTTGGAATTTAGGATTTAGTGCTTGGAATTTCGTGTTTCGGATTTTTCATAATGCGATCTAATGGAATAACGCGTGAGCATTGACGCTTTTATCACGACAGAGAATTTAACCAGGGTCTATTCGACCGGCGCAGTTCAGGTCGTCGCCCTCAAGGATGTGAATTTGTCGCTCGAAGAAGGGCAATTTCTGGGCGTGGCCGGGACATCCGGATCGGGCAAATCCACGTTGATGAATCTCCTGGGCGGACTGGACCAGCCGACCTCGGGAAAGATTATCGTTCAGGGTAAATCCATTTCCACACTCAATAAAGAAGAATTGGCGCTCTATCGGCGCTACCAGGTCGGCATGATCTTCCAGTCGTTTAATCTGATCTCGTCCTACACGGCTCTTGAGAACGTGGCTTTTCCGCTGCTTTTTGCCGGCGTGCCTAAAAAGGATCGACTCAGACGGGCGGAACGGATGCTGGCGAAAGTTGGCCTGGATTCGCGGAAGAACCACCGGCCGACGGAGCTTTCGGGCGGCGAGCAACAACGGGTGGCCATCGCCCGCTCATTGATCAACGAGCCTAAAATTCTGTTGGCCGACGAACCGACGGGCAATCTCGATACGAAGACGTCGCGACAGATCGTTCACATCCTTTCGGACTTGAATAAAGGACAAGGCTTGACTGTTATCATGATCTCTCACGAAGAGCCGCTGTTGGCCGAATTTGCAAATGCAGTGATTCACCTGTGTGATGGGAAAATTGTCGAACGGTCGATTGAAAAAACATGAGAATTTCCGACTATATTGAGCAGTCTCTTTCCAATTTGCGAAAGAAAAAGCTGCGCACGTTTCTGACGACATTCGGTGTCGTGATCGGCATTGGAGCGCTCGTTTCCATGTTCGCCTTCGGGAAGGGGATGCAGAAGAACTTCACGGATACGTTTAGCGAGCTTGAGTTGTTTAATTACGTCGGCGTTTATGCCCGCTCCTTGAATAACCGGGGACACAGAGGTCCGGATCATTCTCGTGCGCAGAAAGAAACCAGCAAGGCCGCCCCTGTTTTGGATGATGCTTTTCTATTGAGTCTCGCCAAGATCGAAGGCGTGGAATGGGCGTTGCCGGAGATACGTTTTCCGGCGCTGATTAAACTCGCGGATGAGGAGGAATTCAGCCTGATCCAGGTTCTGCCTGCCGATCTCTGTCAGGCCGGATTCGTAAAACTGAGGGCCGGCGATTTCTATGCCTCCGATGAGGAAAAATCGCTCATTATCAGTGATTCCCTGTTGCGTCGGTTAAAGATCAAGAAGACGGAAGATGCGATCGGCCGGGAGATCGAGCTTTCCACATTGACCGTTGATTTTAGCCTTTCCAATCTGAAGAATATTATTTCCTTTCTCAAAGGAACGGGACTGCCGTTTTCCAAACAAAACTACACATTTACCATTGTCGGTATCATCGAACGGATGGGTATGACGGGCCCGATGCCCGTGCGAAGCGATGTGTTTATCCCTCACGGAACCTCTCGAACGATGAAAAAGATATCGATTACGAGCGTTTCCGATATTTTTCAGTCGATGAAACCGTCTCAGGGGTATTCGGCCATTGGGATTAAGCTTTCGTCGCCCAAGTATGTTGAACCGGTAAAAGATCGGATGGAGGACATGGGTTTTGAAACGTTTGCCATGCTGGACCAACTGGAAGAGATCAAGACGGGCTTTCGTTTTTTGGATTTGTTTTTGTTCGCCGTAGGCATGATCGGCATCTCCGTCGCGGCGCTGGGTATCATCAACACGATGGTCATGTCCATCCTGGAACGATATAAAGAGATCGGGATCATGAAAGCCGTTGGAGCGAGTGACAAAGACGTGAAAAAAATCTTTTTTTTCGAGTCCGGCGTCATCGGTTTTCTGGGCGGCGTGTTCGGCTTGGTTTTGGGCTGGGTCGTCAGTAATATCATTAATCTCATCATCAATAGTGTGGCGACTCAGCAGGGCGTTCCGCGGATGAGTTACTTTCGCTTCCCCTGGTGGCTTTGTTTGGGGGCGATTGCTTTTTCGATTTTGATTAGTCTTTTAGCCGGTATTTATCCAACCCTCCGAGCCGCCCGCGTCGATCCCGTCGTTGCTCTCCGGCATGATTGATCTTGCCTCGTATAGTGACAGCACAATTGAAAGGATTATTATGAAAGGCCGACGGTCGTTCTGGTCGATTTTATTAATCGCCTTTACCATCAGTTTGGGTGTCGGATCAGTCGTCACGGCATCCAAGTCACTGTATTCGACGGAATACGCGGCCCGGGGACAGAATCGTGACGCGAAGAAGTTCGGCGTCTATGAGGTGATGCTTCACGGCAACGGGACCGTGGATAATCCGTTCGATACGATAGCGAAAGTTAGCTTCACACCCCCTTCGGGAAGCGATCGTGCGAAGACCGTGTACGCCTTCTATGACGGCGGCGGCATTTGGCGGGCGCGGGTTTATGTCAGCGAGCCGGGGACCTGGAAATGGAATTGCTCGTGCGAAACCGACAGGGCCCTTGACGGCCGGAACGGACTCTTCGAAGCGCGGGATTCGGATTTGCCGGGCCGATTGTTGATCCATACTCGGAATCCTCGCCAATGGATGACCGAAAACGGGCGGTGGTTTTTGAATTTGAACGATACGTCCTATTGTTTGCTTTGCACCCATGATGCCGTTGGCCATGAAATTCCGTTCGAGGATTTCACCGCGTATGTCCGTGATGCTGTAGCGAAAGGGATAACGTCGTTTCGCTCTTTCGCGGTTTGCGGGCCGAAGGGATTCCGCGTCAACGAAGGAGAAATGTGGGTGGATGCCTTTGTTACAGACGCGGATTTTACCCGCTTTCGCCTGGATCATTTTCAAAATACGGACCGGCGACTCCAATGGCTGCTCGATCATTATCCGAATGTGTGCGTTCAACTAATCCTTTTCCCGCGAGGATCGCAATGGAAGGAGGATGAAACCTTTTGGAATGCACTGAGCGGTTCGTGTAAAGAACGGGTTTTACGCTGGATGGTTGCCCGCTACGCCGCTTATCCGCAGATTTTCTGGCTGGTTGTCAATGACGCCCATTACGGCCCGGAATATCCCAATAATAACGCGTACGCCAGGGAGGTTGGCGTCTATTTCCAGCGGCACGATCCGTGGAAGCACCCGCTCTCGACGGGCCATGCCCGGAAGGTCCCGTTCTATTTCGGTACGGAAGACTGGGCGACCTATCTCCATCTCGAGGACAACTACAATCTGGATGCTTCGGCTTACGAGCCTTATCACCGATTCGCCAAGCCCGTTTTTCTCGGCGAGGACCGTTACGAGCAGGATCGCGTGACTCTGGACCCCGAGCACATGCGGTACTATCAGCGTCGGCTCTTCTGGGCCTGGCTGTTGTCGGGCGGCTCGGCGAATTATGGCGGACGCTGGTGGGTCTTGCATCCTTATACGCAGACGGGCCAACGTTCGACGTCGGCGCCCTGGCGGAATCAAACTCCTTTCACCGCTCCTTTGACCGGGCTGGATTCTGTTCCGTATATTATACAATATTTTCACGATAGGCGGATCGAGCTTTCGGATTTCGAGCCGGACCATGCTTTGGTGAACGATCCGGACGTCCGAGACAGGGTTCGGGCGCCGAAGCTCATGCGACGAGGTATGGATGAGATTCTTGTTTACCATCCGAACGCCGCGGCCGATGAGAAAGAGGCTCGTTGCCGGGCGGACAAGACGCCCCGGTTTCGAGTCGATCTCAGCGCTGCAAAGGGCACATACAAGGTCGAGTGGTATCGACCGAAAGACGGCGTCGCACTCAATGGCGGTACAGTCGAAGGGGGAGCCTATCGGGATTTAGTGTCGCCTTGGGAAGGAGTGGATGTTGTCCTTCGCCTCGTGAAATCAGACGAGTAAGCTATTTGTAAATGGGATGCACTTTAATTAGGATTTGATTTGCAGATCGGCAATAGAATATGGGAGGGCATTTCAGCATTTCGATAGACTGTCACCTGGGGTGCAGGATTGACTTTTGGCGTTTGGTTATTGTCACAATCTGCGCAGGTGATAGTTAGTCGAATTCGATGTCCATCCTCGAAGAGATTCGCCGTCGGATACAGATCAAAAACAAGCTCGCAAGGTTCGTCGGGTAACAGTTTTTTGTCTTGAGCGAAGCTACGATGGTAAGGCAAGCCCATGCGATGATGGGGCGGCGTGTTAACCCAACTTCCGCAGGTGACATGAAAAATGAAAATATTTCATTTTTTTCTTCCACCTGACGTGCGTTACTGGCTCGCTATCGAC
>JAFGTG010000111.1 GCA_016934255.1 Sedimentisphaerales bacterium | reverse complement strand
GCTACCCGTCATCGCCTTGGTGAGCCGTTACCCCACCAACAAGCTGATAGGAGGCAGGCCGCTCCCGCGCCGATAAATCTTTGATCAAAAGCCTATCGACTCTTGATATCATCCGGTATTACCGCCCCTTTCGGAAAGTTGCCGAAGCAACTGACGCTATCCCGAAGCACGAGGTACGTTACCTACCCGTTACTAACCCTTTCGCCACTAACGGTGCAATAAATTGAACCGTCCGTTCGACTTGCATGTCTTAGCCACGCCGCCAGCGTTCGTTCTGAGCCAGGATCAAACCCTTCAGTTTGTATCGTCGAATCCGCCATCGCCGAAGCTCCGGCGGAAATCGTCTCTAAAGGCTCAACACTTTAGCATACGCGCCGAAAGTGCTGAAAAAATTACCTCGCCAAAGCGAGGTCTTATTTTTAAGCTCGTCCCAACGGGGCGTATCCCGCCGGAAGAGCTGCACTTTCGCTGCTGTTTTTTGGCTTAACTGTTCACTTGTCAAATAGCATTTTAACACCACCACACCAAGAAAGGTTATAACCTCTCTGACCCCCTCACCAAAACGGTCATTTTAATTAATATACGACCTTTGTCAACTAAAGATTCGCAAAAAAATAAAAATTTTTCAATTTTTTTTTCAAACGTTTGCCACAAAGGCTCTAAGACATAAAAACAGAACGAATTATATACTCAATACCAAGAACGAACAACAAGAAACCAATCCCAACCACAGATTTCGCAGACGCCGTCCTGAGCTTGCCGAAGGATCAAACGGACATTCTAACCAAATAGTAAATACCAGCGACTAACGACTATCAACCTTTCGTCCGTCATCCCTCGTCCATCGTCTCTCGTAAATCAATTCCCTCTTGTATAACCTGATAGCCATTGTCAATGATCGCACGGAACGATTCGGAGACCGCATTGTAATCGATCACATCCACCCGGAACGGCAGATCCGATTCCTCGAATGCCTCCCGTAAGAGCATTTTGACGCGTCGTTCGAGTTTGCCCTTGTCAACAATGGCCAAGTCGAGATCGGAGTGCTTCGTAGCTGTACCGTTTATCCTCGAACCGAACGCCCGGACCTCGCATCCCCCTGCATATTCGGCCAAAATGCCCTTAATCGTCTCTAAATGTCCGTCCGCCACGTCAATCATTGCGAGCCTCTAATGCCTCCAGCAACACCTGAGCGTCATCAAGAAACGTCTGTGCCGTCTCGAAAACGTCCTCGGCTGTATTCTCATCGTAGGTATGCGACGTTTCGTTTCGGGCGTCATGAAAAACCATCCACCGATCCACGTCGTCGATCAGCCGGTGTTCGGCGCTCAGCCGGAACAACTGCCGCCGACTCACCCCGGCTACGTAAGCCATGCCGAGATTCACCTCCAGCCACCGCCGCATAAACTTCCAGCACAATTCATACGTGAACTCGAAGTTCTGAATCACGCCCGCCCGAACGGTCTTTTTCTGATCGTCGTTCAGCCGCGACATAAAAATCTCATCATTGGCGACGTTCAACGCCTTTTCCAGCGATTCCACCGCCTTGCGAAGACTGGATAGATCGAGCTTCATTTCATACCTCAAAAACCGTATTGTACCACGAAGAGCACGAAGGGCCACGAAGAAAATAGTTTAGACACTGAGTAACACTGATTAACACGGTCAAAAGCGTTGATATTTATTCTTAAAACTTTTTTTAACATTTTTTAGCGAAACGTACTCCCCCTTTTTTGTCATCTTGAGCGAAGCAAAGCGGAGTCGAAAGATCTGGCCGGGGCTTGAAGTAATTCACCACGAAGATCATTTTTAGCTTGCCCTGAACAGAGTTGAAGGGACGGCGTCTGAGTCCGTTCGATGTTACTCAGGGTAAACTACCTCGAAGAATCTAATGAAACCAGTCATACCTTAGGTATCTTCAATAAAGGCTTTTTCCCTTCAAAATTCGAAGTTCGATATCGGATATTTCAATCCTGTCTATCTTTTTATCCTTTCAAAAAAAAGAACGACGGAGGATAGACCACAGACACCAGACTTCAGACGCCAGACAACAGATGTCAGAAAATGATCTAAGCTTTCCTTCGACATTCGATATTCGATGTTCGATATTGGATATTCAAATCTTATTCCTGATGATTCGTTCAGGAAAAGATTTTCCCCTCCCCCTCATTTTTCGGCTAAAAACAAGGATAGAACGCGTAAAAATACGTTGTTACCACAGTAGATTGACCCGCCTGAAATTCATATAATATCGAAATGAAGGCTTTGTTTCAAAAATAGACGGAATTATAAAACGCGAGTTTTTAGGGTGAAAAAGAGTCGTTGACTAAATAAGTACCGGGTACAATTCTATCGACCAACAACGCTGTTCAGCGGATTAGATCTTCTCGCCGCGGCCAAGCAGCGTTGAGTGCTTAGAAAGATTCGGCATGAGAAATAAATTTCTGAAAACCGGCCAGCAGGGATTTCACCCGATCCGAAAAATTCGCGTGGCCCTGCGCGGCGTGCAGTATGCGGTGGTCTTTGATGTCGCCGTGACATACAAGTTAGTGTTGTCCCTTTTTGTTTTAGCCGGTTGCTTTTACTACCGCCAATGGCTTGATTTTGGCCTGGTATTCGTTTCAACCGGGTTAATGCTCCTCTCGGAGATGTTTAACACCACGATCGAAGCGCTTTGTGATTTCATAGAATCCGGACCAGACCGGCGGATCGGCATTATCAAGGACATCGCAGCGGCAGCCGCGGGAATTAGCATCTTTGTTTGGTTTGTCATTGTTGTGATCGAACTTATCCGTGTCTTGCAGGTCGTTGCATAGCATCGTTGTATTTAGACGCAATGTTCGATAGTCCGCCTTGCATATCGGAAACATGATAGATAAAAAAAGAAGGCTCCGATCTTTTTTAGCAGATAGCGGAAGCCCATTCGACGACATTTATCTCGTGCATGAGAAATAAGACCGCAGACCACAGACCCAAGACCAAAGACCAATTTCCGTCATCTGTCGTCTGAAGTCCGTCGTCTGGTGTCTTGAGTCTTTCGTCTGTTTTTTCGAACGAAAACCGCTTGTAGTCAAAAGCAAAAATAAAATTATTTCCAATATTCCATAATTCCCTTATTCCAAATTAGTTACACCCATAATCCCGCCGACAATTTTGTCGATTTTCGCACGAATCGTGCAGGTTCGGCCTATTATAGAGGCGACTCATTTTCGCCTCCGACTCAAATGAGTCAAATTCTAAACTGGAGCGAAGCGCAAGTCCTGAGCGGAGTCGAAGGATCTCAAATATCGAAACTCTAAATTCTAAACAAACACCAATTACCGAAATTCAAATGCTACAAACGGCTACGCAAAAGCTTTGGCAACATCGGGTGTTATGGTCATTCGAACATTAGGATTTTGATATTGTTTAGGATTTAGAAATTCTCCACAGGACGCCTTACGGCGGTGCCTTCGATTTTCTAACAGGCGGAGTTGCGGGATTCAAATCACGATTAACATTCCACCTTGGCTTGCTCATTT
Organism: Sedimentisphaerales bacterium; assembly: GCA_016934255.1. Lineage (GTDB taxonomy): Bacteria > Planctomycetota > Phycisphaerae > Sedimentisphaerales > Anaerobacaceae > JAFGTG01. The sequence goes on along the minus strand of JAFGTG010000111.1, from coordinate 15,200 downwards.
ACTCGTGCAAGTGGTCCTACTATATCGCCGGGCTAAGTACGGTTATGCGTTCCGGCGGATTCCGCTGACTCAGGGCTATTTCGCCATCATCGATCCCTGTGATTACGAACAACTCAGCCGGTGCAAATGGCGGCTGTGCAAGACGAAAGGCAAAAATGTGCTCTACGCCGAACGGTCCGTTCGCAAAGCCGATGGGAAGTATTCACGAATACTGATGCACCGTGAAATCCTGAGCTTGTCGAAGGGCGAAGTTATCCAGCCGCCGGATGGGTATGTCATTGACCATATGAATGGGTTCGGGCTGGATAATCGCCGGGCCAATCTGCGTTTGGCGACCGTCGCTCAAAACGCCTGGAACGCGCAGAAACGCGGCGGCCGGTCCGGCTATAAAGGCGTCTGGCTTGCCAAAGACAAGGGGCTGTGGCGGGCGGCGATTGTCTGTCACGGCAAGCGGAAGCATTTGGGTTATTTTCACGACAAATGCGAGGCCGCGAAGGCCTACGACCGGGCGGCGAGAGAATACCATGGCCCGTTCGCTGCACCGAACTTTCCAAAAGCGCGGGAACCTGTCGATTCACCATTTGTCTATAAAGAACCATTGCTAAATTGTCGATAGGTATTATGATGACAGAAAAATTACTCATGACCGATAGAGCCGAATATACGACGGAGCCGCAAGCGAGACCGACGACGGAAGAGCAAGCCGGGCTGAAGAAATGTCCCTTCTGCGCCGAGCGGATTCAGCCGGAGGCGATCAAGTGCCGCTATTGCAACGAGTTCCTCGACGGCCCCCGACCGGCCGGCATACGCACTCGGCCGAAAAAATGGTACTTCGCGACCGGGACGGTGGTCCTCGCATTGCTTTGTTTAGGGCCGCTGGCCCTTCCGCTGGTATGGTTGAATCCACGTTATAAACCTGCGATCAAGGGGATCGTCACAGCTATTGTTCTGATCGTTACGATTCTCTGTTTGTATCTGGTCGTTGTCGTATTCCGGCAATTAATGGGCCAGTTCGACGTCCTGGGTTTGTAAAATCCTATTTAAGCTATCATCCTCGCATAATTCATGTGTGAAGTAAAAATGCGGCCGCCGGTCCGCCGTTGGATCTTTCGCTGTGCATTCTCCGACGAAACCGGAATCGGCCGCATGAAGGGGTGGGCGAGTTAACGCCATGGATGGCCATGTCTCGGTCCGGGACGCGGAGGCCGGTGATGAGGCCCGTGGCGCGGCGGCATAGGCCGGTGCACGGGTTGGGTAATCACAACGGGTCCGGGTCGGTGATGTCGATGGTATTGGTATTCGAATCCGCAGCCGGCCAGAGACAGGGTCAGGATCACAAGTGCGATGATGGAAATGAGCCGTTTCATTTTAATACTCCTTTCTGCATTCTTCTGATTGTTCTGAATGCCTTTCTACTTATGTAAGGCACTGAAAACGAAAGGAGTCACGGTTTTTTCATTTATGCAGAAAGGAGAGAAACAAAAGGATTGAGGTGTCCTATTAATTGCGGTTTTTCATCTTGAGTTTGAAGCTGAAAACCTTGTTGTACTCTTTGCCCATTGCCAGACGGATTTCACCAGAGCTTAGATTATAAACGACGGACCATACGGTGTGATCCTGTGACGTGGCGTGCAGTAAATCCATCGCCTCATTCTGTGAAGCCACGCCCTGTGTTTCAGCGAGTACGGCGTTGGCTTTTTGATATCTCCAGCAGTCCGGCTGCTGAGATTCGGACAGCAGAAAATTGGTCGAGACCTGCCACGGATTTTTGTTGCGGAGAATCGCCATACCGTCGTCGATGTACTCCACGATGGCCGAATTCCCGGATGCATCCGCAATATGGAAATGGTTGGGCAGAAGAAATTTCACATTGTAATTCCGGATCAACTCCAGCGCTTCATCCACATCCTTTGCGTGATCCAGGACAAGTCGCAAGATCTGGCTTTGAAGCAACGTCGGCTTGTTGGGATCCGTCGGAGTATTTCGTTGCGGCACGGCATTTTGTGAGATGGCGACGCCGCACTCGTTCATACCGTCGATCGTCGCGTACGGTGTGGCGAGCAAAGGCAGCCGTTTGCTCCACGGAATCTCCTGCATTCCTTCGTAACCGAGGTAGTAAAGGTCCACCATCGAAATGGAGGCATAACCATTCGGAGGTTTCGTGTACAGCAACAGTGATGACCGATGATGCCAATCGAGGTTCCGGCCAAACACGGCGTCGCCCGCCTCGTTCAGTGCGGCGAAACTCGTGCACGCTTCCGGATTGACGGTCTCGTCAATTTTTTTGTAAGGTCCCCATTCAATACCCTCCTCGATAAACAGATCGAATAAATAGGTGCCGTGATACGTCATCACATAAAGCGGAAAATCATCCACCTTTTCCAAAGACGCCAGGGTTTTCACAGGACCGTATGCTATCACTCCCGTGGCGATGATCGTCACGCCGATTAATAACATCAAGGCGACCAGGATTCTTTTTCTTAGCTTGTTGGATTTTTTCTTCGCCGACTTCATATCGGTTCCTTTATGCATCTACGAAATCATTATCTCCGCTACAATCAAAACCAGCCAGAAAAAAAGTCAGAAAGCCGGGCAAAGCAACGTTTGGAAGATAGCATATTCTTGCGCCCGGCGATTATTTTAAAACGCAATATGGATATGTACGATGAAAGCTGTAACCTGAAAATCCATTCGCACCATCATCCAGCACGGATATAAGTCACCATCGACTCCCGAATCAATCCATTGTTTTAAAGCTTTTTGCACTTGGCAGGAGGCTTTTGTTATGAACGATAACGAGCAATCCACGTGTAGTCCACAAGTCATATCCATAGCACTCTACATCTTTTTACGCCGATTATTTCAATTCAGTCGATTTATAGGCTCATAGTCTTTACGACTAACTAAAACGACTATGAGCCTCATGCGAGACGGGATTATTTGTATGATGGATTGGATCGTTGCAATTCGTTCATGCATCATATGAACCACAATCGTTTCCGGATCGTCTATGGCCTTTAACATAACGAGACACCACGGCACATGATGCTCTACGGGACGATTCAACGAAAACGAGACGTCTTTTAGTCTTTGGATTCGAATTGAATTGTTGACACCGATATTTCGAATGATATAATGCTTATAATCTTTTTAGCTAATCGAAACGACTATGAGCATAGTTCTGGATGTGGTGATGAGTTTAATGTGAGAGGTTTGGTTTATCATGGGGAGAGTAAACGATGCGTTTCAAAGCAAAGCAATGGGACTATTTACGAGGTTGCTGGCACCTAACTCCGAAGGAGATCGAAGTGGCGAAGCTGGTCTGTGTGGGACGTAACAACGAACAAATCGCCGAAGAACTGGATATTGCATACAACACGGCTCGCGTCCATATCGGTCATATCTGCAGTAAGGTCGGCGTCCGGGGCAAAGTCGGCCTGATTATCGAATTCACCGACACCCTCCAAAGAGCAAAAATATAGACCGTTCGATCGATTGGGCCGTTCTTGTCGAATTTTGTCGTTACGGTTCATGCATATGCATCGTCCACGGCCGAAATCTTTTCCACTTCTCATTTCTCCCCCCCCCACTTTTACTTGCCGGTGACACTGCCTTTTCACAGGCTTGACCGCGGTATAATCTTTTTATATTCTACTCATGTGAATGCTGCGAAGCGTTGTGTAGAGTGATACTGCAAACAAGGAGATTCAAAATGCTCGAACGTCCGGATTTAAAACACAATAGGATATTTATTCTGATGTTATGCGCCCTCTTGGCCTGGGCGGCCGGGGCGGCGGACGTCATTCATATCGCTTCCGACGAACAACTGTTCCTCGATGAAGATCGCCTCATCGAAAAACAGGACAACATCACGCGTCGAATCCACCAGGCTCGAAAATATGGCCCTCCGGTGCTCCGGCCCGACAAGCCCTGGGAAGAAGGCACCGCCCTAATCTTCGGGTCCGCCATGTTCGACGAAGAAGAGCATCTTTTCAAAATGTGGTATTATGCCGGCCGGGCGGGAGTCGCCTATGCCACAAGCCCCGATGGCATCCACTGGGACAAGCCGGAACTTGATGTTTATCCGCACGAAGAGCAGAAAACCAATCTCATCGCCAAACTCTCACAATGGGATTATTTCCGGGAGATCATCGGCGTCCATAAGGACTATCGTGAGTCGGATCCCAACCGTCGCTACAAAATGGTTTTCGTCTCCATGCACTATGATTATAAAGGTCCTCATGCGAATCGATATCGATCCAATAAACGGATCGGCTTGGGCGTTGCCTACAGCCCTGACGGGATTCATTTCACGCTCAAAGATCTTTTTACTACCGAGGACATCTGCGACATCAGCCATATCTTCTATGACGACGAAATACAACAGTATGTCATGTACGGCCGGTGCCTTCTTTCACCCGATATGCCGCTCGGAACGCGATTCAAACGTTGGCGCAGTGGCCGGGCGGTCGTGCATCTGACCAGCTCCGACCTGGAGAGCTGGACGCCCGGGGAGTTCGTCTATGCCGCCGAGCACAGCGATCCTCCGGGGACGGAAATCTACTCTATTTCCGCCTTTCCCTATAGTGGGATATATATCTGTATGATCCAGATGTTCCACGGCCGACGCGACGAGGGCCGGCTCGATTATCAAATCGGCTTCTCTTCGAACGCTAAAGACGTGGTCCGTGTGGCCCCCCATACGCCCTTCCTGACCGAAGGCGACGCCGGCCAGTGGGACCGCTTCAACATCTCTCTGGGAGAGATGCCCCCGATTACTGTTGGCGACGATTGGTGGTTCTATTACGGCGGACGAACCTATCGACATTCGCCCTACGAGGGACCGGATTCTCTGGACCCGGAAAAAGCACAAGAAACAAAAATCTACCGCTCCCAGATCGGCCTGGCCAAGGTCAAACGAGGCCGGCTTTTATCTCTTGAAGCAGGATTTGACAGCGGATATCTTCGCACCCGCCCCTTCTATTTCGAAGGCTCTAAGCTCTTTCTCAACGCAAACGCTCGATACGGTCTGATCACTATCCATCTCTACGATGAAAACACTAAAAGTATTCCGAACGGCACCACAATCATCACCGGCCGGGATGACGTGGATATCCCCGTCGAGTTCGCCAACCTGGATCTGGCCACACTCAAAGGCAAACCGGTCAAGATAAAATTCACGCTTGAAAACGCTCAACTCTACGGATTTCGCGTCGAGTGAAAAACGAATATCACGGCTCTATTTTTTAACGTGAGAAATTCTCATGAGCACGTTAGAGAATAGGCTCATAGTCTTTTCGATTAGTCGAAAAGACTATGAGCCTACCGGCGATGGAGGAATTATTCGTGCGAGTAAGGTCTGGAAGGCAGGAGGGAGTGCCTGGATAAAACGCACCGGGTCGGCATGTGAGGCGCCTTTCAGGATTCTCGAATATTGGGATTGGATCGTAAAAGAATACAAGCGCAATCTATCACCATATGGCAAGCTTGTATTGGTTCTCGGCCTGTTCCTTTACGTTAATCTCGCGTGACCTGGTGAGGGTGGGTGTTTTGACCATGATGCGATATTTACCATGAAATCCCCGAAAGCGAACGATCCCCTCCTTCATCGTGCTTAGATGCAATTTCGTTTTCCACCGATGATTTATGAGTTCGTCGAGTGCCATGTAGGATCGTTTGGGATTCAGATCTTTATTTAAAAGCCCACCCTGAAACCTTGTCTCGTTCGCGATCGCCGTGCCATCGGCCAGGTTCCACCAGGTAATCCCCTTCATCCGTGGCACGCTAAACCACAGTCTGTAGTAATTTCTGACCATCTCTTCCTGGAATCGCACCGCCTTTTCCGTCTCCGCCATTGTCGGAATGGTGATTTCCGTGACATACATCGGCAAGTTAAATTTATCGTACAATTGATAAACCGTGAGAAGCTGTCGCGGAGAATAGGCATACCCGCCGAGAATTTGGCTGATTGCACTGTCCGAGAAAAGGTGAAACTGGAATCCGATACCATCGAGTTGTACGCCCTTATCAATAAGCTCCTTGATGTGCCGGAAATAGCGTGTTTGCGTTTCATCCTCGCCGTGATATTCGTGACAAACGTGAAGCATCTCGTTGATGCACAATTGCGTTTGGGTGGGAAAGATTTTCCTCTGCTCTCGGAACGCCCATTCCACGTAAGCCAGGTCGTTGGTATAGAGTGGAAAATTCTTAGCACATTCAATCGGCTCATTAACGCCATCCCAAAGCGCAATTGATTCGCCGTATCGATCCGCGATCTGCTGAAATCGCTGAATATAGAGCTTTTTGAGACGTTCCGGATCTTTGGGAAACCACTCCGGATTATGGGCGTGCCACAGAAGCGGATGCCCTTTGGGAACGATATCATGTTGCTTGCACCATGCTACCAAACGGTCCGGCGGAGGACGCCGCCAGACATACGATGCCCCCTCCTCGTAACGCAACCGCCCTTGAGTCGGCTCCGTCCCGAGCCAATAAAACGGGATCGTGGCGCTGTTGAATATTTTCAGGAAGGCTTCTTCGTATTTGTCATTCGCTTCGGGCGTCTCAAGCTGACCCAGCACAAAAAGATTGGAGCCGAACAGAAAATCGTGTGAGATCTGCTCGACTGTGACTTCAGCGTTACTGAGCGGATTTCCCTTTGTATCCATTAACTGAATCGACACATTGTTCTTTCGATATCGTTCGATGTTGGAAGCAATAATACGTTCCAAATCGGGATCGTACCAGATTTGGTGAAACGTGTTGGACGCTGTGGTATTATTCCAGATAGCCGGATCACGATAGTAGTTCAATCCCAATATATCCAGTCGTCGGCCATGCTGCTGGAGTCGTTGCCGGAAGTGGTCCCAGTTTCGCATATGCTTCGGTGACCAACCCACCTCGGCCGTCGCTATCAATCGTGGAAATGTTTGATACTCGATGCCGGAAACGGGAAGGACCACACCGTGGCTCTCAAGATGGCGTCGGGAAACGTTCCCAAGCCACTGACAACATTCGACGCCGAGAATATGATCCGCCCGGTCCTCTGGAATTCCGGATGGAGTGGGATCAAACGCGTATGTCTTTTCGACCGGCGTGGTTGCATAGCTGTAATCGAGATAGCAATGCGAAGAAGGAGACATAATAACATCGTGTCCTTTGCGCGCCGCCGTGACGGCGTATGTGATATTTCGATACGGCTGGATCACGGCGCGCGGAGGAATACCGTCGTCCAGGATATCGTCCCAGCCGATAAGCCGGCGTCCCCGGCGACTGAGAAACGTCTCGATCCGTCGGACAAAGTAGCTCTGAAGCTCGCTTTCATTTTTGAGCTCTTCGGCACGAATCCGATTCTGACATTTCGGGCAGACTTTCCAGCGATCCTTCGGACATTCGTCGCCGCCGATGTGAATCCACGGTGAGGGGAACAGATTGATGACTTCGGAGAGAACATCTTCCAGGAACGCAAACGTTTTCTCGTTGCCGGGACAGTAAACGTCTTTATATATCCAGTTATTACCCAATTCCGACGGGAGTTCTCCCGTGCAGGATAATTCCGGGTACGTTATCAAGGCCGCCAGGCAATGGCCGGGCATCTCGATTTCGGGAACGATCGTGACATATCTCTTTTGCGCGTAAGCCACAATCTCCCGGATGTCGTCCTGCGTAAAAAAGCCGCCGTACTGATCGCCCGGCTCCTTGCCGATATAATTCAGACGGGCGTTTGCATTGGGTCGGAATGCGCCGATTTCCGTCAGCTTCGGGTGAGACTTTATCTCGACGCGCCAGCCCTGATCGTCGATGAGATGCCAGTGAAGTCGGTTCATTTTATACAGAGATAACAGATCGATAACACGTTTGATATATTCCTTATCCTGGAAATGCCGGGCGCTATCCAGCATGTATCCGCGCCAGGCGAAACGGGGTATGTCCTGAATTTCGACGCATGGAATGCGCCAGGTGACATTCGAGGTCGTCATATCCCGTTCGATGTCCGGCGGTAACAATTGTCGCACCGTCTGGCAACCGTAAAACACGCCGGCGTCCGTTCGTGCGGCGATATCAATTCCCTCAGGCGATACATTGAGAAGGTATCCCTCATCGCCCAGATTCGTCAGCGTCGTATCGATGCGAAAAACAATACCCTTGTGGGCTTTCCGTATCGTATCAATTCCTTGGACGGATAAATCAAATCCCGTCGAAGGTCGGATATATTTGGAAAAATATTCAGCGGTTGTCCGGGATTTCTCGTCCGTATAGATAACCGTTTCTGAACGGAGTAAAAAGTGCCCTTCAAGTGAGCGTATCACAGTGGGTTGAGGGATCACCGCGATCGCGGAGTTCTTTGGATTGTGCTGCCGACTCAAAGTCGTACTGGAAAGAATGCAGAGTACGAGGCTTCCTCTGAGGATTCGACTCAGGTTTGAAATCCAGGATATTTGATTCATTTTCATCTTTCTTTACTATGCTCAAACGTGATGATGGCTCGTTTGGGTTCATCAATTTTTGAGATAATACACGAAAGGACTGAATCTGTCTGCTATTTAGACACAAAAACTGACCCATAAAGAAAATAAACAGCTCACGAACACGTGGCGGTTCGTTTCATTGGCGCATTCGTCGGGCGGGTGGAATTTTATATATTTTTACTGGAACAGTCTTGACCTGCCTGCCACGCTGTCTAAATATATTAAATATAGTTAAGGCAATTGAGAATGAATTGATGCGCAGTACCGTTGAAGCAGCGCAATGTATCGGCGTATCCAAGAGCACCCTTCTGCTATGGCTGGATGAAGGGCGGGTCGAGGATGTGGAACGCGAATCCTCATGATTGTTCTCTGTGTGAGTTGCTCGTCTATAACGGTTTACGCATCTGTGACACGAACGACCGCTGGTTCGCCCATAAATACCCAACGGCAGTCTTTTATGGCTACGATCTATGAAAGGGAGAAATGATGGCCAGGAATAAAAATGCATTCGTGCCGATGAGGACCTCTGAGAAAACGCAGGCAAAAGTCCAGATCATGGAGATGACCCCGAAGGATGCGGGAAAAGTCCCGTTGTGCGGACATAAAGATCCGAGCAATGAGGGCTATCGACACAAGTTCCAATGGATCAGGAAACGCATGTCCGAAGGTTTGAAGGTGAAGATGCTTAGTAAACCAGACGATGGTGTGTTCGGGTATATCGAGTACGTACCAGGTGAACGTGCGTGGAGGGCCGTGAACGCTGAAAATTACATGTTCATACACTGCCTATACATGGAGAAGAGGTGCAAGGGCAGAGGGTATGGCACACTCCTTATTGAGAATTGTGTGAAGGAGGCCAAGAAGGCAAATATGAAGGGTGTGGCCGTTGTAACACGCGAGGGGACCTGGATGGTTGGAAAGGAATTATTCCTCAAGAACGGATTCGAGGAGGTGGAGAAGGCGCTTCCCGATTTTTCACTGTTTGTGAAGAAATCTAAGAAATCTGCTCCAACACCGAGCTTTAAGGGGCAGTGGGATAAGAAGCGAAAGAAATTCGGTAAGGGCCTCACAATTATAACCTCTGGTCAATGTCCTCAGAACATAAAAATGGTCAACGATATTAATGAGATAGCAAGAGAAAGATATGGAATAGAACCCAGAATAGTAGAGTATAGAAGTTACAGGCAAGCCCAAAACGCACCGTGGCCTTTTGCCGTTTCCGGCGTGCTCTACGATGGCAAGCTCGTTGCCGATCATCCCATAAGCGGCACGAGATTTCGGCTCATCATGGAGAAGGAGATAGGAATAAACGCCAAGAAGGGATGCTGATTTGAAAGGACCAGAACAACATGATCGAAGACGTTGTCGTTGAACCCATGACGGAAAAATTTATTCTTTGGCGCTGTCTGCACGGCGGGCCGCTTTCACGCGAGACGATCGATCAGTGGCCGGCGGCCATCACGTTGCCGTGGGAACGGTATCGCGAGCGAAATATGCCGCTCTTAAGGAAGCTCATCCAAACGTATGGCACGTGTGCGATTGTCGCGCGCGACGGCGACCGGGTCGTTGGACAGCTTCGTTTCTATCCCAAGGTGCTCTGCGCGATGAACGGCGGACCCCTGTGCCTTCAGCAGGATTATCCGTTCGGTCCGGCCGATGGATTTGCCGACAGCGATTTTCCCGAGCCGGCATCCCTCGAAGACAAGACACTCGCGGTTCACTGCATGATGACGGGAAGCTCTCAGCAGACAGAAAATCCTTATCAACGAAAAGGACTCGGAACACGCATGGCCAAAACGTTGATCCAATGGGCCGGTGCAAATGGTTGGGAACATATTGAAGCAGATGCTTTTGAGGAGATTCCCCTGATCTATGAGATCACGGGATGCGCCGGTTATACGTTCTGGGAAAAGCTGGGATTCTATATCGCCGACCGGCATCCCCACCCGCATTTGGAGGGCGAGGATGAGTTTGTGAAGAAGCTCGAGGAGCAGGCAAAGGCGATTGGTATTTCCCCCGAAAGGGCACGGGATCGACTCATCATGCGCCTCGACTTGATGTGAAAATCGATGACTTCCATATTCAACCGATGGATTGAGATCGTCGAGGCGTTCAGATAGGTTACGCGTAACGAACCACCGAATCGGGACCTGCCCCACAGACTTGATAGCAACCGCAATGCTTATGGCCGGCAAACGCTTGACGTCCGTCATCTCACCCAGCATTCCGGCCAGCGCCATCGCGTCCTCTTCGATGGGGATCCGAACCTCGATGAGCCGGTGCTTGCTGTAAGCTATGCAAAGGTCGGCGATAATAACAAGCTCGATGGCGATCTGACGTTACCGTTTTGTTACCGTCGTACTACATTTTTATTTTTTTTGCATCTTGCACTTTTTTAGACAAAGCTTGAAAAAAAGGGGAGATTTGATATGATTTCATCGTTTAGGAGAACTATTTTTTACCTTCTTGAATCGGAGATGTGTCATGCGGTTACAAAGAATATATGTTTTACTTGTACTCAGTTTGTGTGCGATTAATCCACTCGTCAAAGCGGCACGGACCACGCCGCTCGTCATCGACCACACCTGTACGGATATCACGCAAATCCCCGAGGAAGCCATCCTGCAAGCCAAGGCCACGTTGCACATCGCCTACGGGCATACCTCGCACGGCTCGCAGATTACCACCGGCATGACCGGCCTGGTGACGTTTGCGGATGCCGGGGGGAAGGGCTTGCAGCATTCCGCACGGATTTTTGCCTGGAATCAGGGTGGCTCCGGCGGCGCCCTCGATCTGCACGATTATGCCATGAGCGGAGACGTCGGGTATTACCCCGATTGGGTCAATAACACCCGAGCGTATCTCCAGAGCCGCGGAAACGAGCACGTCAATGTCGTCATGTGGTCCTGGTGCGGTCAGGTGGATAGCAAATACGCAAACAATGCTCTCTTTAGTGAGTATCTGACGCCCATGAGTCAGCTTGAGCTGGAGTATCCATCGATCACTTTCATCTATATGACCGGCCACGTGGACCACGCGGACGACAGCAATAACAAGGCCGCTAATCAGATTATCCGTGATTACTGCCGGGCCAACAACAAGGTCCTCTTCGATTTTGCGGATATCGAAAGCTACGATCCCGACGGCACCTATTATCCCTTCCCCCACGATAGCTGTGATTACTACTCCTCACTTAATGGATCAAGGATAGGAAACTGGGCCACCGAGTGGCAGAATAGTCATCGTGTCAACGTGGACTGGTACAATTGCAGCGCTGCACACAGCCAGCCGCTGAATGCCAACCAAAAGGCGTATGCCGCCTGGTGGCTCTTCGCGAGTTTGGCCGGATGGGCCGGCCCGGCCGGTTCGGCGGACCTTAACGGGGACGGCATAGTCAACGCGTTGGATCTGGCCATCCTCTCTCAGCAATGGTTGATGGAAATCGAGGTTCCCGAAACCGAGAAGAAAGGTCGACGATAATCAGCGAACGGCGATAGCCAGTTATGTTAGGGAAACATTATGAAATCGAATGATATGGTGAAGGTTGCTTTTTGTATTTTGTTTAGCTTACTCATTTGCATGCCGGTATGTGCCGTCCAAAAGTCATCATTGGGATTACTTTGGCAAACGGAACCCATCTTCAAAACGCCCGAATCCGTACTCTATGATGGGAAACGTGATGTTGTCTATGTCGGGAATTTCAATACGGAGGGCGGTTTTCTCAGCCCTACGAAAAAAAGAAACACCGAGTATATATCAAAGCTGACAACGACGGGAAAACTGCTCGAACTGAAATGGATCGAGGGCCTTGACGCCCCTACCGGCATGACGATCCATAACGACCGGCTTTATGTCGTCGAGCGTCAAAACCTGGTCGAAGTCAACATCGCCAAAGCCGAGGTCGTTAAAAGAACGCCCATATCGGGTGCGGGATTTGCAAATGATGTCGCCTTTGATAAAGACGGCAAGGGTTATATTTCCGACAATGGCGCTAAGTCAAAAACAAGCCTATATCGCTATAGCAACAACAAGATTGAACCTTGGATGTCGGCGGAACAAGTTAAAAATCCAAACGGATTATATGTGGACGGCCAGGAGCTGATTGCCTATGACGATACCACTCAATCTCTTGTCGCCATTAACCTGACGGATAAAACAATACGCAAGATAGCCGTGATAAATTCGGATGCAAGGGCGATTGGTGACGGCCTTGTTAAAATCAATAAAACGACCTATCTGGTCACGGCCTGGTCAGGCCCAAGCTGGCTGGTCGCTGCAGATGGGACCGTTACGAGTCTGTTGGATACGACAAAGACAAAACTCCCCAACCGCCAGAGCAATATGAGCGGAATCGCTGATGAACAACTGAAAAACGCCGACAGCGGCTACATCCCTGACAAACAGCTTTGGTTGATACCGACCTTTTTCGGCAATAAAATTTTGGCCTACAAGCTGAATGTTCCATAAAAAGGAAGTGACGCCAGTTACCGATCGACAAGGCGAACGATGGCGCCCCAGGAACCGGTGTCCTGTGTGACCTTCAACATCAGCACGTTCGTTCCTTTCTTCAGCGTGACCTCGATGGCATCCGGCTTCAATGAAATCCCCCGCAAGACGTTGTTGGTGTGGATGAGTTCTCCGTTGAGCCAAACCTTCATGCCGTCATCACTAAAGATTTCGAGGCGGGCCGGGGTTTGACGGTCCGATTCTATTGGGGCGCGGAGATACCCCGCCATTTGCGCGCCATCTTTCAGCATTTTCTGAAGATCGAGATAGACCGGATTCTCCGCAAACGGATTCATCGGCAAAGGTCGCCACTGAACCTCAGAATCGGGACGCTCGGGATCGAACGCAATATCAAAGAGTTCACGACATTTTTTCCCCTCCTGTGTATAGGGCCCGGCCATTTCCCAATTGTTAAGATATTGAACGGTCGGCGCATCAGGATACTGTATGAGCAGCTCATAACGGGCATCGGGAATGGATCCCAGCATCGGAGTGTGCTTCATTGAATAATACACTAACCACCGGTTCAGATCGGTGTCATAGTGGGAGAAATAGGGATTCAGCAAACCCGTATGCGCTGTGTTAATACTAATCACCTGAACGGGCGTCTGAGACTCGAAATCGCAACCGGATAAATCAATCGTTCTCGTCTTTTTGCACGTGCACGTCTGGTAGTGAATCTTCATGTTCCGGGGATCATACACAATCAACCATTTCGTGCTATCGCCCTGCCCGACGGATTTGAGAGTATCGAAAGCATATTCAACAATGGAACCGCCCGGCGACGAGGAATACTTTTTAACACGGTCGGCCGCACAAACAAAACGATCCAGCGATCCCCAGGAACCATACGGTAACTTCTTCGTGCCGCCGAATTCGGCATGCTTTTTGAGATGTTCCAGCGATTTGTCGTACGTATCATTAGCCAATGCCGTCACCGGCAACGAATCGCCCCTGTGGCAAACCATTTTGCCGTTAAGAAACTCGAATGTCGCCACGTTCCCTTCGCGGTCGCACCCGAGGAAATGAAGCGGCATGGGCGTCAGCGCCGTTACGCGTATCTTTTTGTCGCTTGCGATGACGTCTTCGATCGTGGCGCAGGTATCGAGTTGGTATTGCACCCAGGCCATGACGGCCGGGCGCTCATCTTTAATCGGATAAGCCGTCCCGGCCAGCCACATGGTTTCCAGCACCAGGCCGGCTTCGTTCATACCGCCGCACGGGAGTTCCCGGCCGTACTGGTTGAAGGTCACGCTGCCGTATTTCGAGATCCACCGTGCCGGCGTATCTTGTGGATCGATCAGCAAGGCCCGCTTAGCAACGTTTTTCTTGTTCACCACCACTAAACCAAGATCGAGGTGCCAATCATAATTCCTTCCGAAAACAAGATTGTCGTCATCCTTCAGGCAAAAGGTTGTACACGCTGCCCCGGATTCCGACAGCAAAAAAACAGCAAAACAAAAAATCGTCAGAATTCGGGCGAGACGACATTTTACTGTTTGCGAAACGTTCATAAGCTTCTCCTTTCTATTTCAATTTATCCCTAAAACACAAACCGAGCGTCGAATGACGAAAACGGGTACATATTGTATGCCATCTTTAAGCTTTTAAATAGATCGCCTCAATCTTTTTTTGATATCGAGCGACTCTTTATGGATTCTCACCCCATGAGTACAGATCAAGAAATACTTTATTGCAGAAGCCATTTTCATCTGATATAATCTATGTGAGATTTGAATTGAGAGGTGTCATATGTCGAGATTCGTACATCCGGCAACGGTATTGAAAGTGGGATTGTCCGTTGTTTGTTGTCTTTGTATGACGCCGTCGACCTTCGCTGGCTCTATCGTTGGTTGGGGGAGTAACCGATATGGTCAGGTTACGCCGCCTGATGGAAACGATTTTGTGGCTATAGCCGCTGGAGATGGTCACAGCCTGGCGTTGAAATCCGACGGCTCCCTCGTCGGCTGGGGTAGGAGTTGTATCGAACCTCCTGACGGTAATGATTTTGTGGCCATAGCCGCCGGTGGGGTTGCGAAAAGAAAGATGTTGCTTGAGAGCCATTGTCTTGCTCTAAAGTCCAACGGCTCTATTGTCGCATGGAGCGCACCCGGAATTAGCGGACTTTTTCCTCCTACCGGTAATGACTTTGTAGCCATAGCTGCAGGGGGTAGTTATTGTCTGGCTTTGAAAAACGACGGCTCCATCGTCGGCTGGGGAGACAAG
>JAFGTG010000110.1 GCA_016934255.1 Sedimentisphaerales bacterium | reverse complement strand
TCTTTCTGAGCGACGCCGATGACCAGCGGCCGGGTCAGGGCCAGCCGGATGGAACTGCGAGCCATCTCTATGGCCTTGGCCGCTTCGGGATCGTCTGAGCCGCCGGTTATTTTCTCCATGAGACCTTTTTCGATCGCTTCGATGAAGCTTTGCACGCCCGGATCGCGCCATAACTGGGCGGAGACGGTTTGATCGAATGCCGATTTGATGCTATCGCCGCCGCTGGTGGCGATGAAGCCCAGCACGCCGTCCGGCGTCGCCGAAACCAGTTGTTGGGCCGGTGAAGCCTGTGCAAAAACTGTCGAAGATCCGGCGAAAACGACGGATAAACACAACCATACGCCAATCAAAAGGCCGGTACGAGAGCGAGTCATTATAAGTTCCTTTCAAAAAATGGGATCATATTTCCTGCCCGATTGCAGACATTACTGGAAACCATTTTAGGACCTTTGGGATTGATTTGCAAACTATTTTTAAGGACATTTTTCAACACACAGCACCTTTGAAACGCACCGCCTCAAGACATGCCGATCCTCCCAATCGAACCATCACGGGCTCTTGAATTGAATATCGGGCGTCGGTCGGCCGAGTCGTTGATATGTGGCTTCAAGCTCTTGCATAAACATATCCGGCTTCATCCACTCCACATGGCCGTCCAGATGGAGCACATTGACGCCTTCGGTGCAAAATGACGGATTCTCAAACGCGACAAAATTGCCCGGATACATCGATAAGTCCTGGCCGGCTATATAGATGTAACTCGGTCCCTGAAAGTCCTCCGGTTTCATTTTGGATTCAAGGGCCTTGGGAGAGAGCTTGGCTTTTTCAACGAGTTCCTGGAGATTCGATGGAAATTTGTTATTATGTTGTTCCGAATAAAACCGGATCGCTTGGCCTATCCCGGACAAATTCGTTGCGGATGTCATTCGAAAAGCCAGTTGGCGGACTCGCGCCAGTGCCGGCATGAGTATCCCCATCCCTAACGCACCCACCGCAATGCCTTCCAAATCCGGCCCGATGAAGTTTCCGCGGTAGTGTGAATGGAGTCCTTTAGTGTCGAACCAGGAATACCCATACGAATATCCCATATCTTTGGAAATATGAGAAAGATTTAAAGGCATGGGAGGTATCGTCCAACCTTGCTTTTTTGCCGTCATCGCTACCAACGGCCAATATTGCTGTATGCCGATCATCATCTGATCGAACTGAGCTTTGGAATTCGTGTATTTGAGAGAGACCAGATTATCAGGAAGTGTGGCGGAAATATTTTTGAATCCCGCCGTCGTACGGATCGAGGGATTGTCCGAATTCATCATCTCGATCGAATGCCTCAATAACGGTGGATTTAAAGCAAAGATGAATTTACCATCCGTCACGGTCCAACTGGGTATGACATTTGTCATCGCCAATGGAGCGATAACCCAGATATGGAATGTGTTGTTTCCATGATTCTGCGAGCCGATCTGTACGACACCTTCACTTTTCTCCGCCAGGAATTCACCCAGAGCCGTCAGCGTGCTCTCCCATAACTGAGCATCTTTCAATTTAGCTATTGCCACGGTTCCGCCCTGAGGGCATTGCGCTCGAATCGCAGGGCCGAGACCGTAAAGAAGCACCTCGTCATCGAGACTTTCGAGTAAACCGTCCCGAATCTTGATTTTAGCTTCCGCTTCAATGTCGGCGATCTTTTCTTCAACCCTGGCAAAATCATCACCCATGGCGGATTCGATCGCTTTCATCACCCTATCGTACACACCCGCAATATCACATCCCAACGCCGTTACAGTCATAGCGCAGGGATCGACCATATCGAAAAATTCGATATCTATCGTTCTGAAATTTGCTTGCATCCCCTTGCGCGGCGGCGGACTTTCCAGTAATGAGTCAAAAACCAAATCCGATCGATCGAAACCCGTCCGAAACGTAAAGGTTTTGAGATTGTCGAGACCGAGTGTTTCGATGAACGTTTTGAACGGAGCAAATTCGGTCTCGGCTCCTTCGTTCCTCACGACGGTCTCAACGAGGCTGAGGATCTTCCGGATGTCGATATGAGCGGCAAAAACATCGCAGCTTCCCGGCAGATTCCGAAGATAAGCCGGTGTTGATCGACGATTATTGCCTTGAAGGTGTTTAAGACTGAAGCCAACGTCATCGTTGATCGAAAAAAAGAGAATATCTCCAGCCCAGCCCCAGTATAATAAAACATCATCGGATACCTTGAATCCGCGCACCGGGAGTGACTCGATTTTGAAGCTAACGATGTCTTCTTCAGTCGCCAGGGCTTCCACCCGGTCCAGGGCGGAGGCAATCTCAGACTTTCTCGGTCCGGCGTCCACTATGGCAAAGCCATAAAAGGGCACATCCACGAGTGAGTTTTTTTGAGCAACACCCGCGATAACGGGTCGGGTTGATACCAGGTTGACAAAATTCCACACGGCATCGGACATTTCCCGTTTTATTTCCGGCTGGAGCCATTGTTTTACGAACTCAACAAAAGGCTGGATGGCCGGATCACGAAAAAACCGGCCTATGATGCTTTTATCAAACTCCGGCTTGATCGTGTCACCGCCGCTCGTAGCGAACAAGCATAACACGTCATCCGGCGATACAGCCACCAGCTTGTCCACAGGCGAAGCCTGGGCGACGGCTGTAGGCACATGAGAAAAAGCTGTCGAGAGAAAGGATACTATAGATACAAATAGGATCTTGCAGGATAAACGCATGATGACCTCCTTCTTAATTCACGGGATCACATTCTGCCGCAACGTACGCTGAAAATAATTATAGAATCGTTCAAGTTCGCCGTCAATATTGTTTCGCGAGTATTTTCGATCCGAACAACAAGATTGAAGAGAAAGCATTCCTGCATTGATGGATCTTGCAAAATCAGTGCAGGTGGTATTATATATGATTCTGATTAACAACGGATAAGGTAATAATCACTCTCGAACGGAAAAGGAGACGTATATGTCCACCGCCTACTTCTCTAAGCGATCCGTCATGGCGACTTGCATCATTTTTACGGTAACGGTTTTGTGGGTGACTTCATCTGAGTGTGCCCAGATTCCCCATCTGCGAAAGCAGGGGACCGCCGTGCAACTTATCGTGGATGACGTTCCGTTCCTGATCTTCGGAGGAGAGCTGGGAAATTCCAGCGCCTCTAACCTGGATTACATGAAGGCCCAATGGCCCAAGCTTGTCACGCTGAATCTCAATACGGTTCTCGCCCCGGTCTATTGGGATCTCATCGAGCCCCAGGAGGGCAACTTCGACTTCACGCTGGTGGATGGTTTGATCCGGGAGGCCCGGCGTCACAATCTGCGTCTTGTTCTCTTGTGGTTCGCGAGCTTCAAGAACAGCATGTCGTGTTATGCTCCTATCTGGGTCAAGGCGAACCAGCCGCGGTTTCCGCGAGCGCAGAACAAAGAAGGACGAGGCAAGGAGATTGTTTCCGTCTTCAGCGAAGAAAATTGTGCCGCCGATGCCCGGGCCTTCACAGCGTTGATGAAACACCTCCGGCAGGTCGATGGTGAAACACACACTGTCATTATGGTTCAGGTCGAGAACGAGATGGGTATGATCCCGGAAGCGAGGGATTATTGTGACGCGGCCAACGATCTTTTCAGCAAGCCGGTGCCGAAAGAGCTCATGGACTACCTCGTTCAAAACAAGAACGCGCTGATACCGGAATTCCGCAAGACGTGGGCTGAGGCCGGCTTCAAAACATCCGGGACGTGGGAAGAGGTCTTCGGTGAAGGATTGGGGACGGATGAAATCTTCATGGCGTGGCATTATGCTCGCTATACAAACCGGGTTGTCGAGGCCGGCAAGGCGGAGTATCCGCTTCCGATGTTCGTCAATGCCGCGTTGATCCGGCCGGGCCATCAGCCCGGTCAATATCCCAGCGCCGGACCATTGCCCCATCTCATGGACATCTGGCGGGCCAGCGGGCCACAGATCGATTTCTTCTGCCCGGACATTCACTTCCCGAATTTCGCCGAATGGTGCGAGAATTATCACCGTTCAGGCAATCCCCTGTTCATACCCGAAGCGCGACGGGAACCTCAAGCCGCGGCCAAAGTGTTCTATGCGATGGGCCAGCATGACGCTATCGGTTTTTGTCCGTTCTCAATCGAATCGACGAGCAATCCCGAAAATGATCCGCTCGGAAGAGCCTACGATATCCTTTCGCAGTTAGCGCCTATCATCCTAAAACATCAGGGCAAAGGAACGATGGCGGGGGCTTTGTTGGATAAGGATCATCCAACACAACAAATCAAGTTAGGCGACTATGCATTGAAGGTCTCTCATGATTATACCTGGAGCTGGTCGTCCGGCTGGGGCGAGTCCGGCCAATGGCCGCGGGCCGGAGGGCTTTTCATTTCGACCGGCCCCGACGAATACATCATTGCCGGCACCGGGATCATCGTGACGTTTGCTCCGAACTCGCCGGGCGATCCGATAGCCGGGATCGCCAGTATCCAGGAGGGACGCTATGTGGAAGGGCGATGGGTGCCCGGCCGCTGGATGAACGGCGACCAGAGTCACCAGGGCCGGCATCTCAGAATCCCCGCCAACAGCTTCGGCATTCAGCGTATTAAGCTATATCGTTATCATTGAATGGCGTAATTGTAAAATCGTAGAGTGGGGCTTGTCCCACCATTATTGAATGCTAAAGTGACAGATAAATACGCAGACCTTGTTAAAGTTTTATTCTATATATATGCTCCGCCAGCGGGGCGAAATCGTCGGAAAATTGACTATCCTCTGCGTGAATGGTACGCTCTTCATCTACAACTTCAACGTTCGTTCCTGCTTTTAGCCCTTCGATGGTAAAGACCGCCTCTCCTCCCCGCGGGTAAATCGGATCGAATTGTTTGGCCTTTTCCGCCCCTTCTCCCAGGTCCATGTTGACCGAAAAAATATAAAGGTTCCCACGATAGCGGGTCGCTTTAAAATGGCAATTCAATCCATTCGCCAGTTTCATAGAAATAGCCTTTTGAGCGGGCGCCGCTAAAATAGCGGGAGCCAGGCGCGAGATTTGAGCATTTAATCTTTTGAGTTCGGTTTGCATGTCCTGTGTCGGCGCAAATTCTTTAAAGACCGGTCGCCACGCATGGGTGAAATAGCCGATAGCCGTCGCCCCGTGTGTAATGGCCTGCCATACCTCATTACGGGTATGCATCGGTAACACGTCCGGCTGTTTTTCGTACGTCATCCACCGACTGCCCTTACTGGTTTCGATCCAGGCGTAAACGGGTTTGGGCCCGGCCAGATCGCAAAGCTGAGAAACTCCCTTCCCCACCCAGTCGAGGTGCGCGGCATACCCCGAACCGTATATGGGGTAGATGTCAAATCCAACCACGTCCGCGTGACGAACATATTGAGGGTAGAGTGTTTTTCTTACCTCTTCGGGTTACGTGCTTTGCTCAACGGTAAAGTGACCGGTGAGCGTCATGAAAAGGAGCCGGTCGGGACTCGTTTTGCGAATCTCATCGCTTTTTTCGGCGACATAGTCCGGCGACTTTTTCGGCTTCGCCTCGGCGCCCTTGCCTCTTGGCATGTCGGGTTCATCATCAAATATCCATGCCAGGATATACCCGTTTTCCGTCACGCCGGGCTGAAAGCTCGGCACGGCGTAACATCCGACGTCCTTGGCGGCCACGGGATCACCCCTGCCAACGTGGGTATTCATACCAAGACTCTTGAGCAGAGGATAGGTTTTGGGAGATTGAGCCCAGGACATGATCGGGAAAAAGGGTTGACCATTAACCTGTAGTTCACGGTTATTGCCAACGGAAACCGATTGGATGAGTTCAACGTTTTCAGGGGGATGGGGTAAGGAATCGTCAGTGTTTTGTGTTTGTTGTATCAGTTCCGGCTCATTATTTTTTACACGTGATGGTGACTCCGGCGCCACGACAACCTCGAAGTCCGAGCCTTTGACTCGCCGCAACTCCCCGTGCAGGTTCGGGATCCTCGGATCGGGGGCGACAGAGATGGCCCATTCGATCCCATTGTCGGCGACGAACATGCCGTATCTCTTCAATCCTTTAAGAATTGTCTGCACTTCAGGCGAAAAGCCGGAGATATCGTAGTCTTGTCGGAGCCGGAGCCTCTCCCCCATCCGTGGGTAATCTATGTTTTCGTGACGACTGGCGAAATGCGTGGCCGGTGCTATGTAGGCCCTGCGCGTTTTGCGAACCGTGACCCGCATCGCATGTTCGATGGTTCCTCGTTTCAGTTCGTCATAGCGGACGACCGCCGGGAAAATGGGTAGTCCGGCGGCGTCGGAGGAGGTCCAGCCGTCGGGCCGGAGCTTATTGGTCTTGAGATCGAATATCGACGCCTGGGCGGCTTGCCATCCGTTATCCGTCTTGCGAGCGGCGTAGAACTCGTATAGCATTCGATTTACGGGATCGACGACGATGCCGTGCCGGTCCCCGCCGAGACGAAGCTTGTCATACTGGACGTCCTGGAGCGTCTGTCTGGGCCCATCGAAGTGCCGCTGAAAAGTGACAGGCCAACCCTCGATAGGCATATTGTCCGGCACTGGAAACGGTCCTTTGTCCGATTCGTCGGCATAACGTGTAATTCGTACCTCCACTCTCTTCTGTTCCGGCGGCACTAAGATAAACCCCATGTCCGGGTTGTACCGTAGTGGTTTGTCGTCGCCGATGGATGCGATAATGTTCTTCGAGTTTGTATGCAACGGCCAGTCTGAGACCACCTGGTTCCAGGGATTGTCCGGCGGAAACACCTCCAGCGCCGAGCAAATCGCATCGGCCTCTGGGGTGTCGAACATCACAGGTTTATCGATGCGGGGCATCTTCGCGGCCCGTATCCGCGATACCCGGGCCGGATCCGTTTGGACCGGGCCGGAAGAAGCGTCATCTGTCAAGAAAATACCGAACAGGACGAAGCCTGCGGCGATGATAAACACTCTATGCGTATTCACTCCAAAAACCTCCAATCTCTTCGACCTATTGGAAGGCAGAATCAGTCTGTCAATCATACATTCGTTGTATATAGCCATCTACCGAATATCTCATATGCATGGGCCAAACCTTTCAGCCGTAGTGCATGATTCTACCGCACATATTGAGAATCTCAAAAAACAATTTCTTATAAACATAGGGTGTGGCTTGCCCCACCGGCCAACTGGAATTGTCTTGAAATTGAAGTGAAATTACGGTATTATAAGACTTGACATTTACAGGAGTGAATCGGTGAAGTGTATATGGTAAATTCCGTTTAAGAGATGGGTGTTTGATTTTGGATGTGTTGACAAATGCTATGAGACTACCCGTGAACGGTTACTTTTTTGTAGAGAAGGAGGAATACCATGTTTAAAAAATCGACCTGTTTAGTTTCTTTTATTTTAGTGCTGGGACTGGTGGGTACTGTTTCAGCCGACGTGCTGTGGAACGATAGCACGGGCGACCACCTCTGGAGTACGCCGGAAAACTGGGCCACCGGCGCCATCCCCACACTCAACGACGGATACGTCAGAATCTTCATGGTCCCGGGCCCAACGGTTATGGCGGGCGAATCTTACGTTGTTAATGGAATACATCTTGGAAATGATAATGATGCTCAAGCGGGTGCGCTGACCGTGCAGGGTGGAACCCTTGAGGTACTCGGTGCCCTCAACTGCGGGTACAAAGGTACGGGCACCGTCAATATAATCGACGGAACGCTTTCGATCCCGGGTACCCTCAAGATTGCAAGGGATCCTGGAGCCATCGGTCACATTAATCTGGACGGTGGAACGATTTCCGCCAACAGCTTTCTGATGAGAGAGAAAGAAGGAGCTATCGGTACGATGGATGTGGGGGGCGGTATGCTGACAACAAACGGCGATGATACCGCGTTGATCCAGGGATACATTGACAATGGCTGGATCACCTTCTATGACGGCGACGGCACGCCGGATTTAGAGTATAACGTCGCGAATCCAGGCCAAACCACGTTGACGGCTATCCATAAGCTTCATCCACATCCGGCCAACCGGGCTATCGTAAAACCCGGCGCGGTGGAGCTAAGCTGGACTTTACCCGATCCGTGTGTGCCCGGTCAGCCCGTCCCGGTGGATGTCTATTTCACCGACGACTATGACGCACTGTGGAACTTTACTGATCCCGAAGCCATCCGGGTTGTTAGCAAGCAGAACGTGACGTCCGTCGTCGTGCAAACTCAAACGAAAACGCAGTACTTCTGGGC
>JAFGTG010000109.1 GCA_016934255.1 Sedimentisphaerales bacterium | reverse complement strand
GACGTATATTTGGGTTCGATTCGGAAACGTCCGCTATGGTATCGCGGCCATTATAGCCCTCGTGCATGACGTCTGCATCACGCTCGGAGCGGTGACCGCCTGCACCTATATCGCTTCGACCTCGGTCGGTCAGGCGCTCTTGATCGGAGATTTCAAAATCAATCTCGCCATGATCGCGGCGTTCCTCACCCTTATCGGATATTCGCTCAACGATACCATCGTCGTCTTCGACCGAATCCGTGAGAATCGCGGCAAGAACCGTCTGCTCAATTCGCAGACGATTACCGACAGTATCAATCAAACGATCTCCAGGACGATTATGACGTCCTTCACGACGTTTATCGTCGTGCTGATTATGTATATCTTCGGTGGGCCCGGATTAAGAGATTTAAATTTCGCAATCGGTTTCGGCGTTATCATCGGAACGTATTCCTCCATTGCCATCGCCGCACCGATCCTGTTGATCGGCGCACAAACAAATAAAAAGGAAAAAGGCAAGTAGGGGCAGATTACGGTGTTCCCGTTAGGGACACCTTACGGCGCTGCCCGGGGCAACCCAATGGGTTTGCCCCGACGGATTCGATGCTCGATCAATGAGCCTCGAGCAACGCAAAATGCCAAAAGACCTGAAAATAGGATTGGCCGTGGGGTTGGGTGTTGTTGCCGTGGTCGGGCTCTGGCTGGCCACGCGCCCCAGCCTTACACCGCAAGCCCAACTTCAACGACGTCACAATACCAATACCGCGAAGAAAATCGACGGCAAACCCGGCCCTTCCGTCGTTTCCAGGAATCCGGCGCCGAAACCCGCCAGTGACACTCCGAACAACGACGCTCCCGGAAACCGTAACGATCCCCCCCATCAAACGGACGAACGGGAGACCTTGATCTCCCAAGTGCCCCAAGGCATGCCCCAGGGGCCAAAGGAAGCCATCTCACCGGAACAAGAAAGCCCGCCCGAACCTGTGATACCCGAGCAGGTCGAACCCATCAAAACGGAGAGGTTCTACATCGTGCAAAAGAATGACACGCTCTCCTCGATATCTCAAAAGTATTACGGAACGCCAGCGAAATGGCCGAAGATTTTCAATGCCAACCGAACGATCATCCCGGATGCGAACAGACTCGCCATCGGGGCCAAGCTTATTATTCCGGATTGAAGCGAACTAAAGTGTCTAAAGTGACTAAAGTGAACTAAAGTTAAAAAACGACCCTACCGTCCTCAACTTTAGGCCCTTACGTTTCACGTTTTTCACAACAATTCCGTGGCGGCCTTATCGACAAGCCAGGTCACCTTGTCGATGACGGGCCAGAGGGCGTGAATGGGATAGCGGACTTCGTCGGGCTCGCTCGTGAGGACCTCCTTGAGAATGCCGGCTTTTTCTCGTCCGCTCACCTGGACCACCAACCGGGTCGCGGCGCAGAGAACCGGATGCGTCAGGGTGATCCGGTTCAGTTGTTCATCCAAAACGTAAACCACGCACGCCAGGTCTTCCGTGTCGAACGTCGCATAAGAATTAGGAAAGAGCGAGCCGGTGTGCCCGTCAACGCCCATGCCCAGAACGATCAGATCGAATTGGGGAATCTGTCCTTCTCCCAATCCGAAAACCGTACGAATCGTGCTTTCGTAACACCGTGCGGCGTCTTTAAAATTGTCGTACTCCGTCGGAATACGATGCACGTTGTGCTCGGGGATCGCAACCTCCCGGAGAAACGTATCGGCCGCCAGCTTGTAATTGCTCAAGTCCGAATCGGTCGAAACGATTCGCTCGTCCACCCAGAATAAATGGATCTTGTCCCAGGACAAAGACCGGGCCTGGGGCATTTTTCCGAGCAACTCATAAAATCGCCTGGGCGTGTGTCCCCCGGAGATGGCGACGTAAAAAGCCTCCCTTGCTTTAATCGCCTTTCGGGCATTGGTGACAAAAACCTCGACACTTTTTTGGGCAAGACTCTCCGGATCGGAAACAACGTCAATATTCGGCTTGTAGTTAGTTAGAGCTTCCATGATTCCTCCAATGTCGCCTCCATACGAATCCATAGGCTCCTTCGGAACCATACTCCCACCTTTCTTCGCCTAAGAGCATATCATAAACATTATCCACTTTTACAGACGTTTTGACCAGAAAATCTTCTAAAAAAATTCGACTTTTCGATAATTTATTTTATCGACAGGATGTTACATAGTTTCACTCGCAGAGGAAACCGCAAAAAGTCGACTTTTAAGGTCTTCAAGGATCATATACAGCGAAGGGACCAGCACGAGAGTAATGCACGTGGCGAACATGACGCCGAACGCAAGACTGATGGCCATGGGGATAAGGAACCGGGCCTGCAAGCTCCGTTCGGTAATCATCGGCAGTAAACCGCAGAAGGTGGTTAGCGTTGTGAGTATAATGGGACGGAAGCGACGCGTCGCGCAATCGCGAAGGACCTGACGAAGTGCGATACCGCCGCCTCGCTCGCGATTAATCAAGTCGATCATGATCAGCGAATCGTTCACAACGACACCCGAGAGGGCCACGATCCCGAACAGCGAAAGGATGCTGAGATTAAATCCCATGAGTAAATGCCCTATGGCCGCACCGACGATACCGAACGGAATCGCCGACATGACGATAACCGGCTGGGAATAGCTTCTGAACTGGACCGCCAACAGGGCATAGATCGCCATCATGGCAATCGTAAAACTGGGGATAAGACTGCCCAAAGATTCGTTTCGCTCTCGCTGCTCTCCGGCAAAGCGCCATTGCAAGCCGGGAAATTCGCGCATTAAATCCAGCAATACTTTCGCCTGTAATTCCTTGTTAATCTTGCCCGCACTCGTCACCGACTCATCAACATCCGCCGAAACGCTCACGACACGTCGACGATCGACCCGCCCGATAGTGGAATAGCCTCTTCCATAGTTCACCTCGGCCACCGTTTTAAACGGAATCTCCGTTCCATCGGACAGGCGAATTCTCATATTCTCCACGTCCGCCAGGCTCTTTCGCTCGTTTTCCGGGTAGCGTATCATCACGCGGATATCATCCCGGCCCCGCTGGATACGCTGGGCTTCGTCGCCGTAAAATCCCTGCCGGACCTGCCGGGCCAAATCCGAAAGGGTCAGACCCAGCGTTCGCCCGGTGTCTTTGAGGTTGAGCTTGAGCTCCGCCTTGCCCGGCTCGAAATCGTCCTGGATGTCACTGACGCCCTGATAATCGCGAAGCAGGCCCTTGAGCTTCTCCGAGGCCGGCAGGAGAACGGCGTAATCCCGGTGAGACAATTCCACTTCAATCGGATTGCCCATATCCACCCACTCGGCCATAAACGTCAGAGAGGACACGCCGGGTATCTCGCCGACCAGTTCGCGCCAACGATTTCGGATAGCCAGGCTGGAAACGTCACGTTCCTCGGCGCCGAGGAGCTCGACGTTGATTTCCGCCAGATGGGATTGGCCCCCCGTACCCGCGTCCACCTGAACCGGTCCTCCGCGCGCCAAGGTCGGCTGAGCGCCCACGGTCGTCGAGATATGCTTACGCAGCGAAGGTTTACCCGGACGTTTGCTGTCGAACTCTTCAAGGGCCTGGAAAGCCGCCTTCTCGATACCTTCGATCACGTCGCGCGTCTGTTCGACGGGCGTGCCGAGCGGCATCGTTAAAAGCGCAAGCATGTTATCCGCTTCGACGGCGTCGAAGAATACGAACTTGATATACCCACCGATGATAAAGCTCATCGTCGTGATAAAGATCGCCAAGCCGGAAGTTAATGTCACATAGCGCCACTTCACGGCGTGTTCCACAAATCGGGCAAACGGTCCCTCGACGAACCGTGTCATTATTTTTTGCGTGCGTTGGTTAATCGGATCGGTCAGTCGAACGAAAAAGAAATTTCTCCACGATCTCTGACTCGATAAATGGGCCGGCAGAATAAGCAATGCCTCAGCCAACGAAACGCCCAGAACGCTCACCACCACGATCGGCAGCACGCGAAGAATTTTGCCCATAATACCGAGGGTGTAAGCCAGCGGAATAAAAGCAAACATCGTCGTCAGGACCGCCAAGGTCACCGGCATCGCCATTTCTCTGACGCCTTTGATCGCCGCCGCGGTCCTGTCCAGGCCCTGCTGTCGATAGGCAAAGATACTCTCACCAACGACGATCGCGTCATCCACGACAAGACCGAGGACCATGATAAACGCGAAAAGGCTGATCATGTTAATGGAAACATCGAAGTGAGGAATCAACCAGAAGGCCCCGAGAAAAGAGATAGGAATGCCCATCGTCGTCCAGAACGCCAGACGCATATTGAGAAATAAGGTCAAGCATAGGAATACGAGAACCAGCCCCAGATAAGCATTCCGCGTTAACAGGCTGATTCTATCTTTGAGGTATTGAGTATCATCCTCCCACAAGTCAAGAGAAATGCCTTCCGGCAAATAAGGCCTTTTCTCATTGACATATTCCTTCACAGTCCTGGCGATGTCCAGCGCATCCTGATCACCGGTCCGTGTAATCTGAATCAAGGCCGCCCGTTTACCGTCGAATCGGGCAAACAAATCGACATCCTCAAACGCATCCCGGACGGTCGCGATGTCCCCCAGCTTAATTTGCGTCCCGTCGTTTCGCGTAAAGACGATAATCCGTTCGAACTCCGGGCCGTAATACATCTGGCCCTTGGTGCGCACGAGGATTTCCCCGCCGGACGTCTTCACCGATCCGGCCGGTGTATCGAGCGAGGAATTACGAACCGCCCGCGTGACCTGATCGAAACTCAGATTGTAACGACGAAGGCTTTCTTCGGAGACTTCGATGGATATTTCATAGGGCCGAACGCCCGCGATAGCCACCTGGCTGATGTTGGGCTTGGCGGTCAAATCGTCGCGAATCTGCTCGGCCAACGTGCGTAACGTTTTTTCGGAAACGTCGCCGGAGACGACAACCGTCATCACCTTGTGAATGGTTTTAATCTCGGCGATGGTGGGCTTCTCGGTTTCTTCGGGAAACGTGATAATGGTATCAATTTCCGCTTTAATATCGTCGAGCACTTCGGTTGTATCGGCATATTCCTCGACCTCGACGATGGTCATCCCGGCCCCTTCCACGGCCGACGAGGTGATCCGCTTCACACCGTCAATAGGTGCGATTTTCTCCTCGACGCGAAGACACACGCCCTCTTCCACATCTTCCGGTGAGGCACCGAGGTACGGCACGACGATACTGATCATATCGAGGCTCATCTCGGGAAAAACTTCCATCTTCGCCCCGAAGATCGCCAGCAGTCCCGCCACAACGATCAACAGCATCAGCAGATTAGCCGCCACGTGGTTCGAGGCGAACCAGCCGAGCACACCGTTTGTTTCCTTTAAATCTTCCACTCAGTTTCCCTCCGGTCGATTCGGCTCAGGGCTCTCTTGCGGCACCGGTTCCGTTTGGGTTTCAATCTCCGCATCCGTCCGCACCGCCATCCCGCTGACAACCGCATCCAGGGAGCTCACAACCACCTCAGCCCCATCGGGGATATCCGACACCACGTAAGCGAAGTCCTTATCAGCCCGAACGACATCCAGCGGCTGGATATGCAAACGGCCGTCATTGACCAGCCAGACCTGATTGCCCTCGCGGACTGCATCTCGCGGCACGGCCACGGCGTTGCTAAGCGTCTTGCCTTGAATGAGGACCTCCGCAAATACACCCGGCAACAAAGGAGGTCGATCGCCGGAAATCTCGAATGGCTTTTCAACCTCAACGACGACGACCACCATTCGGGACATCTTATCGACTTGTCCCGTCGTGCGGACAACCCGACCTTCCCAGGTATGCAAAGCCCCGGCGAAGTCGGCCCGAACCTCGACCGGAGTGTAAGTCTTGGGATTCGGATGTCCATTGGAAAAAATCGATTGGGCAAAGACATCGAACCAGGCCAATTCCTCATCTTCGAGCGGCACTTCAATCTCGACGGCTTCCGTCCCGAAAGCCGTCCCCAAAGATTGTCCGGCAACGACATACTGACCGAGATCGACCCGCTCACTCGTGATCAGACTATCGAACGGCAAAGAGATACGGGTTCGTTCGAGCCTTAACCTGGCCGTCGCCAGTTGAGCCTCGGCCGACGCCAATGCTGCTTTCGCCTGGCGAATCTGGGGCTCGCGCAAAACGAGCAGGGAAGTCGGCTCCGTCCCCGGATTCAGCTCATTCCATTCCTTCCGAGCCACATCCGCTTCCGCCTGTTCCGTCTCCAGTCGCACGGTCGCATCGGCGACAGCCGCCTGAGCCTGTTGGACGGCCAATTCATAATCACTGGGATCGATTTGAAGAATCTTCTCATCCCGGCGAATGAATCCGCCGACCTTGAGTTCCGGATGAACGAACACGACCTTCCCGGCCACTTCCGGGATAACGTCAACCTGAACTTTGGGATGGACCGACCCGTAGCCTCGAATCATCATAGGAATATCCCTGATCTCAAGCGACTCGACTTTCACCAGCGGCGCCTGCACATTCTGCTCGGTCCGTTCGGGCGGCTTTCGTAAAATGATAAGAATAACGGCAACAGTCATTCCCAGAAGGAGGATACTGATTGCAATCAAAAATTGCATGAATCCGCGGGCGGATACACGCTCGCCACGAAGACCTTCAGCTTGTCGGTAAGGGTCCAGCTTCTGTCTTCTGGTTTCTGGCTTCTGTCTTCTGCTTTTTGCCATCTGTCATTCGCCTTCCGTCATCAGTTTTTTCCCGATCGACCCAATCCCCACCCAAAGCCAGATAGAGATTGACGCGCGTGGTCCAGATCTGACCTCTGATCGCAATCAACTGCTCTTCAGCGACCCGTCTGCTCCGTTCGGATTGAAGGACCGTCAGAATACCTTCGATCCCCTGCTGGTAACGCTGTCGTGAGAGTTCTTCGGCGGCTTTGGCCTCTGTCAATCGATCCTGGACGTACGTCAGTTGAGTCTGCAGCGACTGCTCAGTAGCCAGGGCGTCCTCGACCTCTTTCATCGCCGTCAAAACCGCGCTGTTATAAGTCGCCGCCAATTCCGCATAGCGTGCCTTCGCCCCCTTGATTTGAGCGCGAATCTGCCCGCCCCTGAAGATCGGCTGGGCCAGGCCCATCGTCAGCGAATACGTTTCAGAGAAACCATGCCAAATGTCACGCCATCGATTGGCGCTGGCGCCGTAGTTGCCCGTAAGCGTCAGGTCCGGATACAACCCGGCGATACTCACACCAATCATCTCGTTCGCCGAGCGCAGCGCCAGCTCCGCCGCCTTAACGTCCGGCCGCCGATCCAACAGTGAAGCGGGGATACCAATCGGAACCGGCGCCAAATCCGGCAAATCACTTAACGTCCCAGGAAGATTTCCGGATGACCCCGGCGGACGAGCCAAAAGAACATCCAGCGCGTTTCGGGCCTGGATGAGTGACAGTTCAATCGCCGGTTCGCCCGCCTTCGACGCGGCGACCTGCTCTCGCGCCAACCGGGTATCCACCGGTCCGACGAGTCCCAGCTCATAGCGTCGCTCGACGATCTCCAGGGTTTTCTGGAGACTTTCCGTATTGGCCTTCGCGAGGGCCAATTGGTGTTGAATCGTCGCGATGCTGATTCGGGCATTGATGACATTGGCAATCATAGCATTTGTCAAGACTTGTCCATTGGCCCCGGCGGCAAGGACATCCGCCCAGGCGGCGCGCTCGGCGCGTTTGAGCTTGCCAAAAACATCGAGAATATAATTGACGGTAAGAGCCTGTTGCCAGGTCTCGCTAATAAAAGACAATCGACCGCCGCCGGCGAAATCGCCCAAATCGAAAGACACTTTACTTCTGTCGCGTCCCAGCGAATACGAAACATCCGGCCATCGACGCCCGCTCGCTTCGGCCATCGCCGCCTGCGCCTGGATGACCCGCGCCGCCGCCGCTTTGAGATCGTAATTCTTCTCAAGGGCTTCACGGACTAACGAGACCGTGATCGGATCGCCGAATTGCTCCCACCAACGATCCATATCGTTCACGTCGTTGACATCCTGGTTGTGCCCATCGGCGTGAACAAAGCCATCGCTTTGACCGGCGACGGTCTCCGGTCTGGAATAGTCCGGCCCGACCATACAGCCCACAGAACTCAGAGAAATGACAACAAGTGACAATGCATAAATGATCCATCGTTTTTTCATATGATCTTCCCCTCGGCATACGCCCGAATCCCGGCTGCGGAAAAATTGACAATATGGTCTATCGCTTTGCCTAAATCGAAGACAGGCAAATCCAAATTTTCATCCCCTTGCTCGAAAATCGCCCGTACATGAACAACATGAACGAGCTGTCCGACAAGGGAGAACGTAATCAGCGGAATCGTCGATTCGCTTAAATGAGAGCAACATTGAATCAGTGCCGTACGCATCGTGGCGAGGGTCGGCTTGATGACCTCATCGGCAAACATCGTCACAGGCAGATGTCGTTCCATGCATTCTCTGGCTAAAAGCTTACTGAGCCTGGAGGTCCGCCTGGCTTCGACCAACGGACCAATAAACGTCTCCGCGAAAGACCTCAACAAATCCTCAAGGGTATAGTGGCCCTCGCCTTGCGACAAGACTTTCTCAATACTCGAAACCCGGGCATCCCGCATCGGAATCAGATGACGACGCCAAACTTCTTCATACAGTTTTTCCTTACCACCAAAGTAGTAGTTCACTGAAGCCACATTACAGCCGGCAGAAGCGGCAATATCACGGACACTTGTGCCGGCATAGCCCTTCTCGCAGAAAAGCTCTTCCGCCGCGTTGAGTAGCCGATCCTGAACACCTTTTTCAGTGTTGCCGGCCACGATTTTCTCTTTCGAAATCACCATAGCGAAACTCCCAAACGAATGTTTTATACAGAAGCTTAAAACATTCGTTTGAAAAGTTCAATCCAATTGTCTAAACTTTTTTACTTTTTTCAAATATCAATAACGAACTTAAACTTATCGCTTTCGGATCATATAAGTCGTTAATAAATAATAATATAAAGCCATTTGTCATTCCCGCGATGGCTAGGCCATGTCTTACGGCAAAGCGGGAATCCACTCCATACGTTACATTACTGGATTCCTGCTTTCGCAGCACCGTAAGGCGTCCCGTGGAGGATGACAACAAAAATCGGTCAGTATCAATAACTCAATACAACGGAAAACAACCTTTTCACCCCATAGTCTCTCGAATCCGCTCAGAGGTTCGGGAGACTTCATAGTTTTATCTTGACAGAACCACCCTAATTTTGATATTAGATTATATATTGGACCTCAAAGACCTTTCACGTTAAAACGTGATGAAGGAGGATTATGATGTGCAGAAGACATTTTTACCTGTTTTGCCTATTTGTAGCATTTTTCCTATCAAGTCATGTCTTAGCGGATGAATTTACCTGGGACAACAGCAGCGGCGATTCCCTCTGGCGCACGCCGGCGAACTGGGATCTCGATCGACTTCCCGATGGTGATGAGACGGGTGGAGACGCCGTCTATGTCGATTGGCTGAGCGATCCCACGGAGGTCATTATCGATGCGGATACCGACGCCAGATGCAATAGCATCACGTTAAGCAATGATAGCGTCAGCGGTCAGGATTACGTCCATATACACATGACGGGTGGCAGCTTTTTGGCGGGAAATTTAATCCGGATAGGCCGGGAAGAAACGGGAGTGCTTACGGTCGATGACGGCGAGGTAACGTGCAGCGCCCTTCAGCTTGGACGGAAAGACCCCAGCAAGGGCATTCTCTATATCAACGGCGGTACGGTTACATGCACGACCAACACGCGAGTCCCTCGCGGCGGATCTCAGGGCAGCGAACTCCACCTTAACGGCGGCGTTCTCTATACCGGAGGGATCGTGATGAACGATCCCGATGACGACTTGTCCGGGACCAACGGGTGGACGGATATCACCCAGGGCGTCATGATCCTGACCGACCCGGAGGATCAGACGGAAAAAATCAAATATTACGTGCAGAACGGCTGGATCACCGCCTTCGGCGTCAAGAGCGGCGAGCTTCTCGAAGACGGCCGGCTGGCCCTGGTGCATACGGACTATGACGTCACAAATCCAGGTATGACAACGGTTTGGGCCTCGGCGAGCGATCCGGTCCAAGCCCGAGAGCCGCAGCCGGAGGATGGGGCCGTCGTGCAATTAGTCGATGCGAAAGCCCTGACCTGGACGCCGGGCGGATTTGCAACGTCGCATGATGTGTATTTTGGCACGGACCCAATCGCAGTAACCAACGCCGACGCGACGGATACCACAGGTGTGTATCGTGGACGCCAGGCAGCCAATGGTTATATGCTGCCCGAAATCCTCGAATGGGGCGTCACGTACTTCTGGCGAATCGATGCGATAGAAGCCAACGGGACCATCAATACCGGTTCGGTCTGGACCTTCACGGTCGCGGATTACCTTCTCGTGGACGATTTTGAATCTTACACCGACGACGACGCGGCCGGCGAGGCCATTTGGCAAACCTGGATCGATGGTTTCGGAATGGATGAAAACGGCTCGCAGGCAGGCTATCTCGTTCCGCCTTATGCCGAGCAGGAGATTATCCACAGTGGCGCCCAGTCGATGCCGCTGGCTTACAACAATAACACAGACGGTCCGACCTACTCTGAGGCGGTCAAGACGTTGAGTTATCCGCGGGACTGGACCGAGCAGGGCGTCGAAAAGTTATCCTTATGGTTCAGAGGCTATCCAAGGTACGTCGGCGGCTTCTCCGAAGAGCCGGCCGGGACTTATACCTTAACGGGAGCCGGTACGGACATATGGGACGACTCCGATCAGTTCCACTTTGCCTATAAAGAAATTTCCGGCGCCGGCACGATTCAAGCGAAGGTGCTCAGCGTCGGCCATACGGACGACTGGTCCAAGGCCGGGGTGATGGTTCGCGATTCGCTGGATGCGGATTCGGCCCACGCGATGGTGGCGGTGACGCCCGCCAACGGCGTCTGGTTCGGATTCCGCACGACAGCCGGCCAGGCCAGCAATAGCATCAAGGTCGAGGCCGTCACGGCGCCTCAGTGGGTGAAACTGGAACGCAGTTCGGGTGGGCTTGTTAGGGCTTATTACTCTGCGGATGGCACTACATGGACTGCGCTGGGAACACCCCAGGCCGTTCCGATGACTGCACCGATATATGTCGGTTTGGCATTAAGCAGCCATAATCCCAATGCAGCGTGCGAAGCTAAATTTTCTAATGTCAGTTTCCCCGACACCAATGTCGATCCGGAATGGAACGACCAGGATGTCGGTATGTCGGCCAATGCTCCCCAGCCGATGTATGTCGCCGTGACCGACGGCGCCGGCGCCTCCGCACTCGTCTATCACGATGATCCCGATGTCGCCGTGATCGATACCTGGACGGAATGGGTGATTCCCCTGGCGAGTTTAACCGACCTGGGCGTGGACTTGACCGACATCGACCGGATCGCGATCGGTCTCGGCACCAAAGACAATGCGGCAACATCCGACGGTGTAGGCACGATGTACTTTGACGACATCCGTCTTTATCGACCGTAAACAACATCCTACAACACGTATCAAATCCGGGCCTGTGTCGAACCATTCGATACAGGCCCTATTTCTTATACACTGGACGAAACCTTTCCAATCTTGTAACATAGTCCGAAATACGATCTTGTAATATTGCTCCTTGATTGGGAGGACAACGTAGATGACCACCAGGAGACATTTCCTTCGTTGCGTCGCAGGCGGCGCTTTGTCGATGGCTTTACCTCGAATCGTTTTTTCGGAAACGAAAAACGCCAACCAACCGAACATCATTCTCTGTATGGCGGACGATCTGGGCTGGGGCGATCCGGGATTCAACGGCAACACGATCATCCAAACTCCCCACCTGGATCGGATGGCCAGGGCCGGGATGCGATTCACACGTTTTTATTCCGGCGCACCGGTTTGCTCGCCGACGCGGGGAAGCTGCCTGACGGGCCG
>JAFGTG010000108.1 GCA_016934255.1 Sedimentisphaerales bacterium | reverse complement strand
GACTATTATCAGCTTACAACTCGAAAGAGGTCGTCCAAGAAGAAAGGTCGGATAGATATGTTCCCTGTAATGTTAGCACAGACTCGATTAAGGTGATATTTTTATATCATAGTATTTGGATTTCTGAAGTGGATTCGTTTGTCTGAATTTTAAAACGGCAAGTATCGGAATCGTGGGAGGAACATTATTATGAATCACCGGAGAGGTTTCACACTCATTGAGCTGCTGGTCGTGATCGCGATCATTGCGCTGCTGTTGGCCATCCTTATGCCGGCGTTGCAGCGGGTTAAGGGTCAGGCCCGGGCAGTGGCCTGTTTGGCAAGACTCAAGGAATGGGGACTGGTGTATAAGCTGTACACGGACGACTATGACGGCTACTTTCCCGAAGGCTGGCGCAACAGCGATGAGAAAGTGATCTGGATCAACGCCCTGCGGCCGTACTACAAGAATAATTTTAAGATGCTCCTTTGCCCGACGGCGACGCGCGAGATGGAAAACTCCAACGACTGGGGCACGTTTAAAGCCTCCTTTCGCGACCTGGACCTTCCGGAAGGCGGCGTGCGCCATTTTATCTTCAGCTACGGCAACAATACCTGGACCGACTATATGGCCAGCGACCGCGGCGACCGCCTGGAGGAATGGTTCTGGAAGCGCGTGGACAATAACACGACCGTGGCCCCGGGCACGCGGACGGTCATCGGCAAGCCGGTGAGTATGAATACGGTTCCGGTCCTCGGCGATTCCACGTGGCACGATGCGTGGCCCCGCGACACGGATGCGCCGGCCGAGACGCCGGATGCGTTCGGGATAGGCGACAGGGGCACAACGGGAGAAATGAATCATTTCTGTATCAATCGGCACGATGGATTTTCGGGCATATTGTTTATGGACTGGTCCGCCCGGCGCGTCGGGCTCAAGGAGCTTTGGACGTTGAAATGGCATCGGGCTTACAACACGACGGGCGCCTGGACGACGGCCGGCGGCGCCATGTCCGGCGACTGGCCTGTGTGGTTGCGACGCTTTAAGGATTATTGAAAAACACCATCACCCAAGTCGGCCGCCAAACCAGCGTCGTCCACCTGGAATGTGATCTAAAGTATCGTTTGTAGTGTGCCCGTTAGAGCCTGCCCTGAGCTTGCCGAAGGGGCATGTCGGACTAATGCCTTAGGGTGTCACTGCAAACTTTTTTTCTCCTTTCCCGAAAGGGACGTTAAGAATTTCCACCCTCATCCGGGATATATTCAAGCAAATCGCCGGGTGTGCAATCCAACGCTTTGCATAAGCTGTTCAATGTGGAAAAGCGAATCGCCCGGGCTTTGTTGGTTTTGAGAATCGATAGGTTGTTCATCGCCAGGCCCGTCGCGTCGGCCAGATCCTTGAGCTTCATGCGGCGATCAACAAGGAGGTAGTCGAGTCTAACATTAATCATCTCAATAACCTCCCTGCTCAGACGAGCGTCTTAGATTCATCGATGATTGCTATCATACGTTTGAGGACTATACCTAATCCCACCACGATCAAAACCTTTGCCAGCATGGGTACAAGCAAGGGTGAGACAAATATCAGTCCGACGGAGTCTGGATTTAAGGTTTCAGGCATAAGACTCATCTTTAAGGTTACCTGGCCAACGATGACAATGGCAAATCCATAAAGGATCCAGTGCCCATGCCGGATGATCCAACCTCCTTTATCATCAGATTCCAGAATAAACCGAAGCAATTGCGATAAGCCCAATGCAATCAGGCCGGGTAAGGCAAAATCATTTAAGAAACCCGTTATCGCATAGACAATGTTGGCACGTAAACCAGGCAGCTCGCGATCGCCTGCCGCATCATTTGCCGCCAAAATCCAGAAGATAAACGCCAAGAACCAAATCAACCCCCCGGCCAACAATACCCAACCTACAAAATGTGCGAACTTCCTATAGAATCTCAGGAGGGATTCATTTTGTGCAAGGAACGGTGTCATGATTCACATCCTTTCATTAAGTTTATGAAATATCGTATTTAATATAGTTATATACGATTATCATGTATTATTCAATGATAAAAATTATATTTTTTAAAAATTTTTCTGTTCCAAAGGTTGAGGATATTTTCAAAAACCGAAGTATTTCGATGGGGCATTCAACTGGGAATTTTGTGGGAATCTGGGGGTATCTATCATTCGATTAAGACGTTTACTTTTTTCAAGACTTTAATTTTAACCGGTCCTAACAATCC
The DNA here is from genome assembly GCA_016934255.1 of Sedimentisphaerales bacterium. Lineage (GTDB taxonomy): Bacteria > Planctomycetota > Phycisphaerae > Sedimentisphaerales > Anaerobacaceae > JAFGTG01. The sequence continues at coordinate 22,695 of JAFGTG010000108.1, read as the reverse complement.
TGACGCCGGTAAGGGTTCGAATCCTATTTCGGGCGGAATCCTGGACGAAAAGGAAGTCGGATTTTGACCATATAGCGGAACAAGATGCTCCGGTATCGGTTGTGGGGCCTGGAAGTTTGAAACCCTGTTAATGAGGGTGTTGGTGACAAAAACGTCTAAATGATTCGATTTTGTCCGTACTGCGTTCGTGATGTCCAAGGTCTGGCCCCTCATCCAAATGGTACCCATATTGACACCATTGAGCTTCACCTCTGCAATATTACCCACTTTTCCGAGATCGAGCAGCAACAGCTTATCCGATCCCAAGTTCTCATCCGGCAGTTCAAAGTCAATAGTATAGCGTCCCGTACCGCTGAAGTGTTTCGTTCGTGGATTTTCTACCCATGAAGACAAATGGGTGAGCGTGATGTCTGATTTGGAAAAACCATTTCCTTCTAAAATCATTTTCCAATGACCTGAAACGGTAAATGGCGCCGGAATATCTGTGACCGTCACGGAATGAGTCGTCTGTCGGCCATTCATCTCGACCGAAGGATGATACGTACCGTTTTCACTTGCCAGCGCCAAGACACCCTTCTGATTCACTTCAAGGACATCATATAAATTGCTCTTTACGACGTGAGGAGAATAGCCGGATTCGAACACCAGGAAAAGAGATTCGTATGGCGATAGATTTAAAGGGATTCGTATCCCGTCTGAATTTTCCTGATATTGAAATACCTGAGTAACTTTTCCATTATAAGGATTCCATTTCCAGATACATTTATTGTGAACCCGAAAGGTAGCCGGAATTGTGCTTTGCTTATCCTGAACATTGGCGACAAAATAAATATCAACGTCTTTCCATTGACGATGCATAAACGTTAGGCCTTCATTTTTACGTATCCCCTCATAAGCAAAATCAATTCCGAAATCCGGGGCGATGTGCTCTTTTATCGTTTTGATAAAAGGATCTAAAATATGGCTTCGCTGATCCCACCAGATCTGCCGATCAATAACATGTTTGATATGATAGGTCGTGCCCTTTCCATACTTCTTCGGGGCCGTATCATCCGATCCTTCCGGATCGCTGAATATGGCTTTTGCCATCGACTGCACTTTTAGGTCTTTTGTGGAATAATTTGCAAGTCCGGTCGAATAGTGAGGAACTCTCTCAAGTGCAACGACTACACCGCCCTCTCGAATATACCTTTCGATGAATTCCATAGACTCCAACGGAAGTGACTCGATATTCGGTAAAAGCAAAATCTTATATTCCATATTACGAATGTTAATTTTGCCATTTTCAATTTTAGCGATTTGTTGTAATGCATCGTCATTGAGCAAGTCGAAATCATAGCCATTCGAGATAAGGAGTGCACCCAATTCGCCCCAATCAAAATCCCGCGTCCATTTGCGAGCATTGAGTACATCCAGCGTCCATTGATTGGCGAGCGGCGAGTAGATGGCGATGTCCGGCGCGAAATCACCCTGGCGGAGTAAGTACGAGCAACGCGCCACGTAATCCGCCAGCAACGGGTAATACTTCCACCATACGTTGTGATGGTAAATGACCGCCGCGAAGCCAATGGTTCGAGTCGGGGGCACTTCGCGTTCCGGGGAAAAACAGTATCCATGATTGTAAAATTTCGTCGCGCCCGAACGGAGATACCCGTCGCTCGCTATTTTCAACTCTTCCAGCGTGGCGCGATAGCGTCTCCAATGCATGAAGGTGTACGCCTCCGTTGAAATCACATTTCGACCATAAATGTGCGCGCCGGAAGCGACATATTTCTTCGGTCCGATGCGGGTGTCGAACCATGCAGCCGCGTCTTTTTCACCCGGCGTGATTTCCATCTCGGGTATGTGAGTGATCCCCGATGCTTCGAGATTATCCGTCGTGAAACCATACGCCTGAATGCGTCCTTTGACGTCATGGGCTTCACACCAGCTTAAAAAGGGTTTGAAAAATGCTTCCAAACCCACGTGATGCAAAAACTCGTTAACATCGTATCGGATCTTGGGCGTGATGTCGCCGACCGTCCACCAAATCGCCGGTAGATACTGAGTGAGATCGTATCCTTTGAATTTTTGAAATTCCTCCAATAGCCCATCGCTCCAATAAAGTCCGCTCGCTAAATTCGGCAATTCGAAGCTATCGCAGAAAAAGGAGTCCACGGTTTTACCGAACTCTTCGCCAATCGCATTCTCAAACTTTCCACCGAGATAATCGCAATATCTCTGCATAGCGTCTTCACTGAAATGATCGACGGTGTTGGTAATTCCGTTTGCTTTGAGCCAGAACGCCATGAGCCGCCAGCGACCGAAGGGGACGTCCCAAAGGAGGCTCTTATCCATAACCCGGGAGGTGAGCACGGTGAGCGATCGGGGATCAATGGTCCCATCGACGACTTTGCCCGCTACTACAGCCAATAACTTTTCATCACCCGAAAGATTCGGCTCATAATGCTCCCACGATCGTTCCGTTTTCATGAGTCCGGAAGGGAGAGTCCCGTTAAACGTCCGCGGTCCATAGAGATCGATGAACGTGGGAACCATGTCCTTACTTCTATCCTCTTGAGGCACCCACTCGCCGCCAATGATCCACCCCGGCCCGCCAAAGTTCAGAGACACTTCCATTTTAAGCCGCTTTGCTTCTTTGACGAGGTGTTTGATCATTTCGAGATAGTCGTCGGAAAGATAGGATTTGTTTCCCTTTTCGTACACCTGGCCCATGGTGATCTGCTCGACGCCGCCGATGCCTTTTTCGTGCATTTGCTCAAGCTGCCAGGTGATATCCTCCTTTGTGCCTGCATTTCCCATCCACCACCAGCGCGTGTGGGGACGACAACTTACGGGTGGATCGAGGAAATTCGCCTGGAGTTCTCGCAAGGCGTTTTTATCGATTGAGTAAGTAGTCGTGAAGGAGGAAACAATGAAGAAAATGGCGAAAACGTTAATAAACCTGGGATATCCCGGGAGGATATTTGGGAACACCCCACACATTTTCTTGCTGAATTCCGTTGAGATCATGCGACATTCGGCGTCTTGCCAGGAACAAGGACTTGTTGTTCAAGCTCCAGCATCTTTTTCTTGAGGGAAACGCCGCCGGGGGCGGTAAAACCGCCCATTTTGCCATCAGTGCGGATGACGCGGTGGCAAGGGATAATCAGCGGCAGGGGATTTCTGGCCATGACGCCGCCGACGGCCCGGCCGGCGGAAGGACGGCCCGTTTTTTTCGCTAATCCGGAATATGTGACGGTTTGGCCGATTTCTATCTCTCGACAGGCCCTTAAAATCTGTTGGGAAAAGACGCTTAAGCCCTCCAGGATAATCGGTACCCGACTGAAATCTACTCGGGCTCCCTCGAAATAACCGGTTATTTGTTCCTGGAGTTTCTTGAAGTAGTTCTCATCCAGGTCAACGTCCGGTAAGTTTTCCAGGAGCCGTCGCTTGATATTTGCGGAAGTCGGTTCCGGCAGGTAAGACCGGCAGAGTGTGGAATCCGAACCCGCCAGGCCAAAATAGCCCCACCTCGTCTTAAAAATCACATATTTTGCCGGTTTTTGCATTTTTTTATCCATTTACATCCCCAAAATATTATCTACCGAGTCAAATTCATTGACGCAAGGGTAAAATTTTGTTAAATACTTTAGTTTTTACAAAATATGGACCATTGCGCTTCGAGCGCTATAGAAAGACTTTAACTTAATGCTTATGTCTCTTGAAGATCTAAGAAAAAAAATTGATGAGATCGACCACCAGCTCGTCAAGCTGCTCAACGAGCGTGCTCGCGTTGTCGTGGAGATCGGAAAGCTTAAGAATAAAACCGACAAACCCGTCTATGCTCCGGACCGGGAGAAAGACGTCTTCACCCGAATCACCAAAGCGAATGAAGGACCGCTGCCGGATAAGTGCCTCATCGCTATTTGGCGCGAGCTGATGAGCGGCTCTTTTGTTTTGGAGCGGCCGTTACGGATCGGCTATCTCGGCCCCGGCGGCAGTTTCAGTCACACCGCGGCGATGCTCAAATTCGGCCAGAGCGTCGAATACGAACCATTGACGGATATCGCGAGCATCTTCGATGAAGTCAGCAAAGGTCATTGCGATTTGGGCTTGACGCCGGTGGAGAACACGATGGGCGGCGGCGTGATCGAAACGCTCGATGCGCTGATCGACTCGAACGTGAAGATTTGCGCCGAAGTTCTCATGGCAATCCATCACAATCTCTTGAGCATGAGTCCGTTGGAGGAAGTAGAGAAGATTTATTCCAAGCCGGAGGTCTTTGCCCAGTGCAGAAACTGGCTCAGCGCGACGTTCAAAGGGGCGCAGACGATCCCTGTGGCCTCGACGGCCAAAGCCGCTCAAATGGCAGCCGAAGAACCTAAGTCCGCCGCCATCGGATCCAGCATTGCCGCCGAGCTTTACGGATTGAAAATCGTCTGCGAAAATATTGAGGATAATGCCAATAACGTGACACGGTTCCTGGTCATCAGTCGGGAAGACGCCAAACCCACCGGCGAGGACAAAACCGCGATCCTTTTCAGCACGGCGCATAAGGCCGGGGCGTTGGCGGACGTGCTCGACGTTCTCAAGCAATACGAGATTAATCTGACGAATATCGAATCCAGGCCCAGCAGAAAAAGACAATGGGAATATTACTTCTTTGTCGATCTCCTCGGGCACCGGACGGACCAAAAAATCCGCGACGGACTGGACGAATCACGCAAGCATTGTTTACAGCTCTCGGTGCTGGGAAGTTTTCCGAGAGCCACTGAGCTATTATAGGAGACTCTTATGAGAAAACCGTTTGTAGCGGGTAACTGGAAAATGAATACGGACAGCCGCACGAGCGTCGAACTGGCCGAGCGCATCGCTTCGGGCTCGATGGACACGTCACAAAAAGCAACCATCGCGGTCTGTCCGCCTTTCGTGTATCTTCAGGCGGTGGCCAAGGCGCTGAGCGCATCGAGCGTCGCCATCGGCGCCCAGGACATGTACTTCGAGGCGAAAGGTGCTTTTACCGGCGAAATCAGTACCGCGATGCTCAAAGACATCGGTTGCATTTATTGTCTCTGCGGTCATTCGGAACGCCGGCACGTCATCGGCGAAACGGACGAGCTGATCAACAAGAAAGTAACCGCGGCGATCGGCGGGGGTTTGTTGCCGATATTATGCGTCGGCGAATTGCTCGCCGAGCGAGAGGCCACTCAAACGGACAAGGTTGTCACTCGTCAGCTCAAAGAGGGCCTGTCCGGCTTGAGCGCCGAGAAGCTTTCCGCCGTGACGATCGCGTACGAACCGGTCTGGGCCATCGGGACGGGACTGACCGCGACGCCGCAGCAGGCCCAGGATGTGCACGAAATGATACGAGAACTCCTGGGACAAATGTACGACGCATCCCTGACCGAGGAAATCCGTATCCTTTACGGCGGCTCCGTCAAGCCGGGTAATGCGGCGGAATTGATGGGGCAGAAAGACGTGGACGGTCTGCTGGTCGGCGGAGCAAGCTTGAAGGCGGATGATTTTCTTGCGATCATCAATGCTTCGATATAAACAGTTAATGATTCGATATGTAATGTATTTTAAAGTCCTTGGTTTAGGAAACGAACATGATTAGCTTTCCGTTTTTGGCTGTAAGCTTCATAATGCACGTTGTCGCCGTGTTGTTTGTGATTTGCTGCGTGGCGCTGGTCTTGATTATTCTGATTCAAAAGGGTCGAGGCGGGGGGCTGAGTGCGGCCTTCGGCGGGGGCATGGCCAGTGGCATTTTAGGCTCCAAGACCGGAGACTTTCTGACCTGGGTGACCATTGTGCTCGTGAGTGTGTTTCTGCTCTTAGCCGTGGTGCTGGCCAAATTTTACGTGCCCGCTCCCGCCGGCGAATTCGACGCGCCCCGGCAAACCCAAACTCAGCAGGAACCAACACCGAGCGCGGATCAACCCGCTCCAACCGCCGATCTCGAGGAGACCCTCGGCGACGCCGACAACAGCACCGATGTCAATTCGCCGTAAGGTGGATCCAAAGGGTATTCCCAGGTTTGGATTGAACGGCCACATGTACAGTCAAATGAGACTCGGAAGCGCAAATTTATGATCAATAGCATGACCGGTTATGGCGAGGCACAGGGTGAAAGTCACGGCATCAGCTATGCCGTGACGATCAAAACGGTCAACAACCGTTATTTTAAGGCAGCGATCAAATTGCCGGAGTTGGCGGCGTTCCTGGAAGAGGATATTGAGAAACTTCTGAGAAAGAATATATCCCGCGGGACGGTGAACTATGTGCTCCGGCTTAAAGAAGCCCCGGTCGACGTGCTATTTGATATCGACGAAGCCGCTCTGCAGGCCGTCGCAGAAAAATTAAATCGAGTCGGGTCCACGGCGGGGATAGAAGGCACGATTGAACTCGGCAACCTGCTGAATCTACCCGGCGTCATTCGGCCCGCTACCCCGGATGAAGAGCAGGTCGAGCAGATCAGAAATGTCATCCTGAGAATCAGTCAGGAAGCCCTGGACAAACTCAAACATATGCGCGCCGTCGAAGGGGGCTTTTTGGAAGCCGACTTGAAAAAACATTGCGGCACCATCGAGAATGATCTCGGACAGATCAACGCGAGAAGCCCCGTTGTGATGCAAAGATATACGGAGAAGTTGAAAAAGCGGGTCAATGAACTGCTCGCGAATGCAGAGTTGAAATTGGATGAAGAAAGTCTTGTGAGAGAAGTGGCGATTTTTGCCGACCGATCCGATATTTCCGAAGAAGTCGCTCGGCTGGATTCCCATCTGAAGCAATTCGAACAGTGCTGCCAGGGCAACGACCAGGCGGGACGCCGGCTGGATTTCATCAGTCAGGAAATGCTTCGAGAAGCCAATACCATCGCCAGCAAGGCCTCCGACACGGAGATTACACGCTTCGTGGTCGATATCAAATGCCAAATCGATCGGATCAAGGAGCAGGTCCAAAACGTAGAGTAGGAAAGGAGAAGACAATTAAAACTGTTGAGGAACTGTGTTGAGATTGAAATGACCGATTCAAGAAAGAAAAAAGGTAAAGTCGTTATTTTAAGCGGCCCGTCCGGCGTCGGCAAGAGCACCATCTGTAAGGAAATCATCCGGCGATTGGATCGCGTCCACCTGAGCGTCTCAATGACGACCCGTCCGAAGAGCGCCACCGAGGTGGATGGCCGGGATTATTGGTTCGTTTCCAAAAAGGAATTTCAAGAGCGAATCGATAAAGGTCTCCTGCTGGAACATGCGAAGGTCTTTGGTCACTTCTATGGGACGCCCAAAGACAAAGTGATCGAATCGCTGCAAGAGGGCAAAATCGTGATCCTGGAGATCGACGTTCAAGGCGCCATCCAAGCCAAGGCGGTCTTCCCGGATGCGATTATGATTTTCATCCTGCCGCCGAGCGCGAAAACCCTGGCCGAGCGATTGAACCACAGAGGCCGGGATTCGGCCGACGCCGCGGAAATACGGCTCAACGGCGCCAGTGACGAAATCGCCGCGGCCTGGCAACATTATAAACACATGGTTATCAATGAGGATTTGCAGCAGGCGGTTAACGAATGCGTGCAAATTATCACGAACAAAAAATCCGATGCGTCCGTTTAAATCCGGCGGATCGAAAAGAGGAAGAGACGGAAAATGATCGACGAACTCAAAAACGAGGAATTGATTAACAAAGTGGGCGGCAGGTTTAAATTGACGGCGCTGGTTCAAAAAAGGCTGAGCGAACTTATGCAGGGCGGGAGGCCCTTAATCAAGGACATCGAAGATAAAACACCGCTCGAAATTGTGATTCAGGAAATCCTGCAGGAAAAGATCACGTTGGACGACGGAGTGCCGACGAACTCCTTAGATAAATAGAGAAAACGAGTCGGAAACTTATCCTGCTGGAATAACTCGGCTAATTTCTATCAGGACGCGAGATGCTTGATCATCGGCATATTCTGTTGGGCGTGACCGGGGGCGTCGCGGCCTATAAAGCCGTGGATCTGGCCGGCAAGCTAACTGCGGTCGGTGCGGAGGTCAGAACGGTCATGACCGAATCCGCCTGCCGGTTTGTCGGGCCGAAGAGTTTCGAGGCGGTAACCCAATCGACCGTCTTCACGACCATGTGGAGCACACCGCAAGAATTCAAAATCGGCCACATCGCTTTAGCCGACTGGGCCGACCTCGTCGTCGTAGCGCCCGCGACCGCCAATATAATCGCCAAGGTCGCTCACGGTATCTGTGATGACCTACTAAGTACGACGCTTTGTGTTTGCTGGGCCACGCCGACGCTTTTCGCCCCGGCGATGAATAATCGCATGTGGGAAAATCCGGCAACACAAGCGAATGTCGAAACGTTAAAGAATCGGGGCTTTCATATCGTCGGCCCGGAAGAAGGCCGGCTGGCTTGCGGCGATTCCGGTCCCGGCAGAATGTCTGAGCCTCAGGACATTATGAACGCCATCGAAAAAATCGCCTCGAATATTGAACAAGCGTGAAGTCAGATGCGAATCCTCATCACAGCAGGCGGTACCCATGAGTATATCGATCCGGTGCGTTTCATCTCCAACGCCAGCAGCGGCCGGATGGGCTATGCTCTCGCCCGCGCCGCGCTCAAGGCTGAACACACAGTGACGCTCGTCACCGCCCCGACCTCCCTTCGGATTCCGAATGGCGCAAAGGTCATTAGAGTCGAGACGGCCGCCCAAATGTTCGAAGCAGTGAAAAAACATTTCCGTTTGTGCGATTGCCTGATCATGGCCGCGGCCGTTGCCGATTACACCCCCGCACGTCCCGCGAAAACCAAGATCAAAAAGACGGGCCAATCCGTCACCCTTACACTCAAGCCCACCACCGACATACTCAAATGGGCGGGAAAGCATAAGAACGAGGGACGAAGGACGAAAGACGATAGACGAATCATTGTCGGCTTTGCCCTGGAAGATAAAGCTTTGCGCACTCGCGCCGAGAAAAAAATGAGGAACAAGAACCTCGACATGATCGTCGCCAACTCTCCCTCGGTCATCGGGGCCGAAAAATCGAACGTTCAGATCAAACGGCTCGATGCACCGTGGATCAGGATTGAAAATAACACAAAATCGGCAATCGCAAAGGAAATCATCCACTTGGTGGAAAAGCTGCAATCCAGCCTCAAATAGTGTCTGACTTCTTTCAAAATGCTCATAACCCTCGGTTTAATCACCATCTTTTATTCCAAGGTCGTCTTTGGTCAGGATGGACTCGAAGGTGTAGCCGGCCTGGCTTCGACAATGATTTTCGTCACGATTTTTCGGCCGAAGCTTGTGCTTTAGCCATCTCCCTTGCCTCGTTTAGAAGTCGGTTCAGCTTGTCGAGATTTAAATAGTATCCGCGAAGAAAAACACTCTCGATCTGATGTGCATTCCTGATGTCTTTCAGCGGGTTAGCTCGAACAAGAACCACAGAAGCAGTCTTGCCCTCGACAATACTGCCCAGTCGATTGTCCAAACCCATGAATCTTGCCGGCACGATTGTTGCGCTTCGCAGCACATCTGCGGGCGGAATGCCGGCCTGCTGCCAGATTACCATTTCTTCGTGAACGGAATAGCCGGGGATGATACCGGGAACTATCAGGTCGGTCCCTATCATCAGCGGCACTCCGGCCTGGTTCAATTGTTTGACCATCTGCGCCCAGTTTTGCCAGATAAAATCAGGCAGGTCGTTTTGCTGAGACCATAATAATTTCCATGTGTCCCGAACGCGTTGTGAGATATACTCACTATTCGGAAAGTCTCCGGCCTGAATCACTCTTATATTTGTTCCTGTTTTGAAGGTGACCACAGTCGGACAGACAGTCAGGCCGCTCGTGTGCAACCGCTGAAAGACCGTCTGCAGCGCCACAGGGTCAACCTCGCCGAGACGCTGTAAATAGCCCGCCTCCGATCCCATGCCGGCGTAAGTGAGCTTAACAGGTGCCCCTAATAGTTTGGCGATGGCTTTCTCGAAGCCAAACCAGTGCTCGCTGCTTTTCAGGCCGGCCGCGGCGGCGTCTTCTATGTATATCGTATCCGGGACATGTCCGACGACCTTGAGCCCTAATTTCCGGCTCTCGTCAACGATCGCTATGAATACGTCTTTGTCCAGGGTGCTGTAAACCTTGATCATGTTTACGCCGGCTGTCGCCTGTTTACACACCGCTGCCCGGCCTTCCTCGGGAGTTTTAACGCCCAGCGAAATCGGCGGGATCAACGGGGGATATCCGTCAAGAATCGCGCCCGTCGTGACCATCTCCGGCCCGAGTATCTCGCCCCGATTCAACTCATCACGCAGTTTCAGAATGTATTCAGTCGGCATGCCCATATCCCGCACGAGCAAGACACCATTCGCAATCATCAGTCGCCCGAATATAGGCGCATCGAGGTAGTGGACATGAGCATCGGTAAGGCCGGGCATCAAGTATAATCCGCGGCCATTAATTATTTTCGTGCGTTCCATGATGTCAGGTTTGGCCTGTGTGTCAATCTTTTCAATCCGGCCGTTGCTTATCGTAACTGTCCGGCCGGCAACCACTATACCTTTTTCAACGTCGATGACATTCACATCGATGATAACATAAGAATCAGCAGATGAAGGCGGGATAGTTTGTGCAGAGGCGAAGGTTCCGGATATGATCGAGACAAATATGGCACATTTTAATAGTAACATGAAGCATCTCATTTGAATCTCCTAGGTATGGTACCTTACGTATCGTTAACTTCTTTAAGATTGTTTATATCTCATATAAGGTATTTCCGGCGAACGTATAAATCCTTCAATTCCGCCCGGAGTTTGCGGAAAGAGTTGTTCGGATTTATTCGGATTATTTATCTTTGATTCCCAGATCATCCTTTGTCAGGATGGACTCGAACGCGTAGCCGGCCTGGGTAATGTTTTCTCCGGCGCCTTGTTTGCGATCGATGACGCAGACAATTTTTTTGACCGAAGCGCCCGCTTCGGTGATGATCTTGGCGGCTTCGAGAACCTGGCCGCCGGCCGTGGCGATATCCTCGACGAGCAACACGACATCGCCGGCTTTCATGACCCCCTCGACCATCTTGCCGGTGCCGTAGCCCTTTTTGCTGTTGCGGATGATGACCCAGTTCTTGCCGGAGGCCATCGCCGTGGCGGCCGCCAAGGCGACACCGCCCAATTCAGCGCCCGCGATCAGGGTAACATCGTCCGTCATATGCTTCGTAAACTCCTCGCCGAGCGCTTTAAGGATATCGGGGCAGGTCTCGAAGAGGTACTTATCGAGATAGTATTTGCTTCGTTTGCCGCTGCGAAGGACGAAATCGCCCTCCAGATAGGCCGTTTCTTTGATACGTTTGATTAATTCTTTTCTGGTCATAATGAAGATTCCCTATGAATAAAATAGAAAAGGTAAAACACCTCCTGTGATGAATCCACCGGCGTCAGAGCAAAGGAATGCGACGCTTTCCGCAATATTCTGGGGCGAGGTATTGATACGCTTCAGCCAAGCCGGACCGTGTTCACATTGCTCGACGGCTTCAGACAGGTTTTCGATATGCTTAACGAGGGCCTGTGCCTGGTCTTGACTCGTACGATAATTGACGGAGACTTTCGCTTCTTCGCGGGCAAATGTGAGTGCAATACTGCGCCCCATTTCCCGCCCCGCGGAACTCGTCACTAACGCGACTTTGTCTTTCAACTCCATCTTCCTTAGACGTTCAGCTCCACGTCTTGATTGAGTTCCTTCTGATATTTTTTACGTATCGGCGTCACGATATCCTTGATGAATTCATCAACTTGCTGGGGCGCTCGACCAATATAGGCCTCCGGGTTCAAAATCTTATCCAGGTTGACTTTGGCAAAGGCGATGTCCGCCCGGAGCCGGCCGACGAGATCGTTGGGTTTGCCCAGATTTTTCACCTGCGCCGCGGCCGCCTGCGAATGTAACCTGATCTTCTCGTGGAGTTCCTGGCGATTACCGCCGGCCTTGACCGCCGCCATCAGGATATTCTCGCTGGCCATGAAAGGTAGCTCGGACTCGACACGCGTTGCAATGACCTTCGGATAGACGACCAGTCCATCCGTGACGTTGATGAGAATTTGCAGGATTCCATCGACGGCCAAAAAGGCTTCAGGGATGACGATGCGTTTGTTGGCCGAGTCGTCGAGCGTTCGTTCGAGCCACTGCTCGGAGGCGGTCATTTGCGGGCTGGAAGCCAGGCTCAGGACGAACCGGCTCAGTGCGGTCGTTCGCTCACAACGCATCGGATTTCTCTTATAGGCCATCGCCGACGAGCCGATCTGAGATTTTTCAAACGGTTCTTCGATTTCCTTAAGGTTTGCCAATAGTCGGATGTCGTTACACATCTTATGGGCCGACTGTGCGACGGACGCCAACGCATTAACGACGAGAGCGTCAATTTTCCGCTGGTACGTCTGGCCGGTTACGGCGCAGATTTTCTTGAATCCGAACGCCGCGGCGACCGCCTTATCGAGCTGCTTAACCTTGCTGTGCCTGCCGTCGAACAGCGCCAGGAAGGAAGCCTGCGTGCCGGTCGTGCCTTTGACGCCCCGGAAGGGGAGCGTCTCCAACCGGTGCTCAATCTCGTGCAAGTCCATAGCGAATTCATAGCACCAGAGCGTCGCCCGTTTGCCGACTGTGGTTAACTGGGCCGGCTGATAGTGTGTGAAGCCGAGCGTCGGCATCGAGCGATATTTTTGGGCGAACTTACCGAGCAGGTCGATCACCGCCGCCAGCTTGCCCGCAATAAGCTGCAGCGCTTCTCGCATGATGAGTAGATCGGCGTTATCGCCGACGTAGCAACTCGTGGCGCCCAGATGGATGATCGGCGCCGCCTTGGAGGCTGCATCGCCAAAGGTGTACACATGGGCCATGACGTCGTGTCGGAATTGTTTTTCGTAGCGAGCCGCCTTTTTGAAATCGATATCGTCGAGGTGTCTGGTCATCTGCCGAATCTGGCTTTCCGTAATGTCCAGGCCGAGCTTCTTTTGGGCCTTCGCCAACTCCAGCCAGAGCCGTCGCCACGTGCTGAATTTCTTCTGAGCCCCGAAAAGCTCAGACATCTCTCTCGAAGCATTCCGCTCGACAAGCGGGCTTACGTACACGTCCATGTTCGCTGCCATCTTTCTCTCTCGATTCTCACAGTCATCCTCCACGGGACACCTTACGGTGCTGTGAAAGCAGGGATCCAGGAACACGACGACTTCAGTGGATCCCCGCTCCCCGCCTTCGCGGGGACAAGCTTACACCTGCAAAAGCAGGTGCGGGAATGACGGTCTGGATTATTTTGTTTCCACTTTTGCCTGGCGTTCAGCCAGTAACTTTTCGATCTGCTCGATATCTTCTTCGCTCAGGTTCCAATCCGATGCCTGCGCCGTTTCGGCAGTCTGGTCGGGCCGGCGCGCCCCGACGATCGCAGACGTCACTTCGGGCCGGCGCAGAACCCAGCTAATCGCCAACTGGGAACAGGTTCGGTCGTTGCGCTCTGCGATAGGCCGCAACTGCTCGACAAGCTCCATCGTAGCGGAAAATTGTGGCTCCTGGAAATCCGGATTGGCTTTTCGATGGTCGCCCTTGGGCAAGTTTGCCACACGTTCGGCGTCGAATGCACCGGTGAGCAGACCTCTTTGCATCGGGCTATAGACGACCACCCCGATATCATTTTGCCCGCAATAATCCAACAAATCCTCTTCGACTTCGCGATGGAGCATGCTATAGGGCGGTTGAAGCGACGCCACCGGATGAATCTTCTGTACGCGGCGGATTTGCTCGACGGTGAAATTCGATACGCCGATATAGCGGACTTTGCCTTCTTTGACCAGCTTAGCCAATTCCGTCCAGGCCTCTTCGATGTCCTCGTCCGGCTGATTAAAGTGAACCTGGTACAGGTCGATCGTCTCGATATCGAGTCTTTTCAAGCTATCGTGGCATTCGGTCCGAATACTCTGGGCTTTCAGGCGGGGGATTCGTTCGCTTTTTTCATCCCAGCACAAGCCGCACTTCGTGGCGATGAGCGGTTTTTGACTCATCTGTTTTAACGCCCTGCCTACCACGGTTTCGGACCGGCCGTGACCGTAAATGGGCGCCGTATCGATCCAATTGATACCGACGTCCATCGCTCGCAGGATGGTCGCGATAGATTCGTCATCGTCTTGCGGTCCCCATCCGAACAGCCAGGGTCCGCCTACCGCCCAGGCGCCGAATCCCACGGTCGTCAACTCTAAATCGGTATAACCTAATTTCCTTGTTTGCATTATGTGCTCTCCTAATGTCAATAAACATCCGACAACATACTAAGATGTTGACCGTTCATCAATAGTTTTGTAGTACTATACGTCTGTCTATTTTACTTTTAATGCGATATCGCGGTTCGTGAGGAACTTGTCAGGAGTTTTTATGCGAAAGACAAATTTAACCCAGCGCGTTCTTTTCGGTTTGCTGCTGATTTTGCTGTCGATCATTTTTTACGCCCTCCACTACGCCATTTTCAGGGACAGCCATCACATTCTGATCTACCTGATAGGAGATATCGCGTTCGTCTTTATCGAGGTGTTGATGGTCACGGTGATTATTCATCACCTGTTGGCCGAAAGAGAGAAACGCGCAATGTTGAAGAAGCTCAACATGGTCATCGGGGCTTTCTTCAGCGAAGTGGGCATGTCCTTGTTGGAGCATTTTAATGGCTTCGACTCGAACGCAGAACGCATTTCCAAGCATCTAATGGTCAGCGGTGAGTGGTCCCCCGAGCATTTCACGCAGATGCAAGTTGTTCTGAAACGCCACGAGTATAAAATTGACAGCCGAACCGGAAATCTCCACGGCTTACAGAATCTCATGGTATCCAAACGGGCGTTTCTTCTCAGGTTGCTGGAGAATCCCAATTTACTCGAACATGAGTCTTTTACCGAGTTGCTGTGGGCGGTTTTTCATCTGGCCGAGGAGCTCTCGCACAGATCGACGGTCGAGGAATTGCCTGAGACGGATTACAATCATCTAAGCGGCGATATTCGACGGGCCCACCGGCTCCTGGTCCGGGAATGGCTTTTTCACATGGAGCATTTGAAAAACAATTACCCGTACCTCTTCTCATTGGCCGTTAGGACGAATCCCTTCGATCCGGACGCCTCGGTGCAGGTGCAATAGACGAAAGAATTGAACTACCGGAAGAGTTATATACGTTCAGTGATAGCCGGCGCCGGGATATAGGATATTGAGCGCCAGGGCGTGCGCCGGACCCAAAATGATGTCCATCATATACCACGCGATCATCAGCCCGATGATGCGGAAGTTGCCGTTATGCACGAATTCCGTGTAGCGTTCCGCGTCACTATCGCTCAGGAATAAGAGCAATACGTCGCTGCCGTCAAGCGGGGGCAGGGGGATGAGATTGAAGACAAATAGAATCAGATTCAACGAAAAAAAGATACTGAGGACAACCGCGATGGAATTCGCCAGGCCCGGGGAGGCCGCTTCGGTGACTTGCTCGAACGTGACGGATTCCGGTGCTTGAAAGACTCCGGCCGATATGCCGATCCGAATGGCCAGGCCCGCCAGGATAACGAGCGTCAGGTTGGCCGCCGGCCCGGCCAGAGACATCCAGGCGGCTTTTCGTCGATTGGTTCGCACCCAGTAAGGATCGTACGGCGCGCTGGCCCAACCGATCATCCAACCGGCGATCAGGTACGAGAGGATGGGAACAATGACGGTGCCGAACGGCTCCCGTCTGATATGGGGCACAGGGTCCAAAGTAACTTGACCTTGCTGATACGCCGTGGGATCGCCGAGCTTGAGGGCGGCAAAACCGTGCGCCGCTTCATGGCACGTCAGCGCAACAATAAGTGCGACATACCAGATGATCCCTAATGCTAATTCCATAGCGGTGTTTAGTTCTCCGCGACTACAAGATACGTTCGACCAGCTTCTGTTGCAAACTCTGCGACATTCTTTCCACTTTCGGTTATTTTAACACGTTTATCGCCGGATGTCACGCGAACGGGGCCGTCGGTGCGTATTCGACATGTATTGCCTAACAATGACCATACAGTAGCCGTGGTGAGTTTGCCGTCTGTCCAGGCAATGTCCACCTCGAATCCGCCCCGGGCGCGCAGGCCCTTAACAGAGCCCTCAGACCAGGCCTTCGGCAGGGCGGGTAGAAAATGAAGTTGACCGCCGTGGCTTTGGAGAAGCATTTCCGCGATACCCGCTGTGCCGCCGAAGTTGCCGTCGATTTGGAAAGGCGGATGGTTATCGAAGAGATTAGGCAATGTTGATTTTCTCAACAGCGCGAGGACGTTTTCGTGGGCGGTTTTGCTATCGTGCAGACGCGCCCAAAAATTGATGATCCAAGCCCGGCTCCAGCCGGTATGGCCGCCCCCGTGCGAGAGGCGATATTCGAGCGATTTGCGTGCGGCCGTTGCGAGGTCCGGCGTGCCGTTGACGCTAATTTGCTCGCCGGGATATAAAGCATAAAGATGGGAAATATGCCGGTGGCCCGGCTCCGGCTCCTCCAGTTCCTCATTCCATTCCAGCAGGCGGCCGTCCGAGCCGATCTGAGGGCCCGCTAAATTTCCCCGAGCCGCTGTGATCTCCCTGACGAACGAATCGTTGATTTCGAGAACTTCAGCGGCTTCAAGGCAGTTGGTAAACAGATCATAGATAATCTGTTGGTCCATCGCCGGACCCATCGTCAGGTTAGCGGTCTTGCCATCGGGCGTGCGGAAACGGCTCTCCGGAGAAATCGACGGACCGGAGACCAGCTTGCCCGTCTTCGGATGTTCGACGAGGTAATCAAGGGCGAACTCCGCGGCCTCTTTCATGATGGGATAAGCTCGCTTTGCGAGAAACGTTCGGTCTCCGGTGAACGCGTAATGTTCCCAGAGATGCCGACAACTCCATGCGGCGCCCATGGGCCACATTCCGTACCCCACGTTTCCGATGGGGCTGGTCCAGTACCAGGCGTCGGTCGTATGATGGGCGACGAAGCCGCGACAGTTATAGACGTCCTTCGCCGTTTTTCTGCCGCGCGGCCGCAGGTTGTCCACCAGGTCGAAGAACGGCTCGTGACATTCGGACAGGTTGCACACCTCGGCCGGCCAGTAATTCATCTGGATGTTGATGTTAATGTGATAGTCGCAATTCCACGGCGCTTTGATGTGATGGTTCCACAGGCCCTGGAGGTTGGCGGGCATACAGCCGGGCCGCGAGCTACTGATGAGCAAATACCTCCCGAACTGGAAATACAGAGCAAATAAATCCGGATCATCCGCGCCGCCTTTCATTTCTACCAATCGCTCATCCGTCGGTTGACCGGATAGATTAGAATGACCAAGGTTCAACGCCACCCTTCGGAATAAACGCCTGTGTTCAGCTATGTGAACATCTCTTAATTCGAGATAGCCTTTCCTCGCAGCGGATGCTAATTGCCTATCGCATACACTCGCCGGGTCATCGCCGCGGTAATTCGTAGCGGCCACGATCAGCAAGGTCGCAGCGTTAGCCTTTTCCAATCTCAAACCCGTATCGGTCACGGTAAGCTCACCACCTTCGGGAATGACCTTTAACTGAGCTTGATACGTAACGCCTTGATGTTCGCCCTCCATAGTCGCTCGACCTTTCATCACGATGCGGTCCGGGGCGACGACCTCAACTGTAAAATCTTCAGGCCGGGAAAGGGCCGCGTTAAACGTGATCTGCGCCGGCTTGTCGGCTGACAGGCGAACCACAATACATTGGTCAACGGGGCTGGAAAAAACGTCGCGCGTGAAACGGGTATCACCGATTCTGTAATTAACCGATGCAATCGCCGTATCGAGATTCAGTTCCCGGCGGTAGTCGTTTACCGTCGATCCTTCCGGGAAGCGGAGCGTTAAATCACCGAGCGTCTGGTAACTGCGGAGTAGCCGCTCACCCATAAATTCACGCTGCACGAGCCGTTGAGCGTCGGTGTATTTGCCCTCGAAGATGAGCCGTCGGGCCTCATCCAGGTATTTGTACGCGCCCACGCGATCCCGTTCGAGCGGATGGCCCGCCCAGACGGTATCCTCGTTGAGTTGTAATTGCTCGGTTTCCACCGTGCCGAAGACCATCGCCCCGAGACGTCCGTTTCCTACGGGCAGCGCCTGCGTCCATTCCTTGGCCGGCTGACGGTACCAGAGTTTCAAACCATTCCAGTTTTCATTATCGAGGCGATTGCGATTGATTCCGTTCGCATAGATCGTTTGGCTGAAACAAATGACAAAAATGAAAATACATGTCACGGTCCGCGGTTTCGTCTCACGTTGTCGATCCTGCATACCCATCCCTTCCGGCTAAAAGGTCGTCGATTACAACTTTTGGTTATCTCGCAAAACCTGAGGAGCGCGATCGGGAAACGCTTTGACAATCTCCTCGGCAGTGGTTCGTTCAGAAACGTATATGATCTCCCGCTGAATAATACTCTTGTAGATTCGCTTTTGCTCATCGAGGAACACCCGATGCGACAAGCCCTGGTCGTCATGGAATTCCAGATCGAAAACATAGGCGGTTTCCGAATTCTCGGTTTCGCTTCTGGAGATGTAGGTCGGAACGACTTTTCCTGCGGCTTCAACGATATCCACAACCATCTCCCGTTGGTTATTGTCCAGCATCCATCTGAAGAGATGGTCGAAGAAAACGTCCGGCAGCGCCGACGGGCCGGGATAGTATTTTTTCGTTTCAGATTGTTGCCCGCGTTTCCGGACGGTCAAGGTACCGGACTCGTCGCGGACCACCTGGGTCGTAAATCCCTCTTCAGCACTTTTAACTCTGCTGCGATATTTAAACTCCTCCAGGTTATTGCTGCATTCGAACGAGACCTCCTGTTCCCCGCCTTTTGGGCCGTCGATATAAAGAAAGCTCGCTCCCTTCACGTTCATCGGAACTTCCCTTTCGGAGTTCATAAGGAAGTCCACGGTAAATCCTATAGGCTGGCCCGCCGGATCTTTAATGAGGTACAACGTTCGCTGGTCCTTATCATTCAAGTGACGGTCGAGACCTTTGCTTTTCACCGCCGTTACAACGTTCGCTCCGGCTTCAATCAATGGGTCGCCGTCGAAGCTCAGGTTTTCCAGGATGCGGTTGAAGATTCGCTTGGACAACTCCGGATCGCTGAAAACCTGGTGGACCTCGATATCGAGCTGCCGGCCGTTCGGCAATTCCGCGGTGCCCCAAAAGGTCGTCAGAAGAAAGTCCGGCCTTTCAATGCGCACCCAATCGACCGTAAGACCGTTGGTTGGAGTTCGGCCCGTTTCGACGATTTCACCATCGACGTCGGAGGCTTTCCACGCAAACCGATCCTCGGGAGCGGCTTTCTTGGCCGCCCACCGGTAATAGCAATGCGCCCAGCCGGTGGCTCTTTCGGGTTGCGCCGCAAAAATGCTGCTCAAAATAAACGTGCTCTCATGGTACATCCATCGTCGTTCGCTGTGCCAGCCGTTGCCGACCGGCATCGAGATCGACAGACCCGTATGAGGCAGCGGAATTGGTTCCGATAGTTTAATCGCAGACTTCAAAGCGACGGTGAGGTAGGCCGCAATGACCGCCAAAACAAAAAGGCCCAGGAGGCCTATTTTATCGCCCCCTCGTTTTTGTATATCTCGGAAATCACCCATAGTGGCGATCATCCTAATCCATAGCGTCCCTTTTCGCAAGCTCGCCTTTCGGATTGATGCTCAATATCAACAGAAAAACGGCCGAATTTACTTTGGAGTCCGTTTGGGTTCTGGCCGAATAATATATATACTATTTAAGGAGTCCTTAATATGATATGGGTTCCAATATGGCCCGTGGGGCGCCGATACCTGGCGCACGTCTGGAACAAGGGGGGTACGATGAACGATGTAATGACACCTCGCGGTGTAGAACCCAGAAAAATTTTGCAGATCGTGATCCATAACAAAATCCCTGCGATCATGTCCTATTGCTCCAGGGAAAAGTGGCACGTCGCCAAAGTCCTTCTGACCGACCTCGACGGGGATCGATTCAGCGTCGAGAGTATGGCCCAAAAGAAGTTATTGCGTCCTATAAACATACAAGTCTGTCAGCCGGTCGGTTTGTCGTTCAAATATGAATACGGCAAGTTTGTATTCGATACGACGGTGGAGGACCTGAAGCCGTCCGAGGGTCAACAAGCCTACCAGGAACGAGGGGGCACGATCGTCCTGGCCGTACCGGATAAAATCGAAGTCATCCAGAGAAGAAATTACTTTCGCGTTAACGTGCCTAAATCGTTGCACGTGAAAGTCCTGATGTGGCCCCGCAACGGCAAGTCTAAAGAAAACCAGCGGGCACAGGATACCACGAACTCGATGCACCAATGTTGCCAGGGCCGGCTCGTGGATATCTCCGCCGGCGGTGCTCAGGTTGTCGTACCCCACGAGGCTTTGACGACAGGGGCAAAGTTAAAAAAAGGTCAGTTCATCGGTATGCGATTCACACCAATGCCGTATGAGACGCCTCTGATACTCTGCGCCCAGATCAGAAACATCTTACCCACGGCGGACGGTAAAGATTCCTCTCTCGGAGTGCAAATCGTCGGCCTGGAGGCAAGCGCCGAGGGACACGAAACCTTGAACCGACTGATCGGGATCGTCGAGCAATATTATCAAACCAATCAGCAGGTTCAGAAAAAAGATGAATTGCAGCCGGTTCCAAGCGCTGTATAGCTAACCCGGTTATTCATCCCCGACCCGACGATCTTTCTCGTTGGTATGTCCATCCGGAACAATTGTTCCATCCGGCCCTTGCGCCGCCGGAACAAGCTCCGTTTCATCCCGGCTGTTTTTGTGGGTCCATCCGCCCAATGATCGTGAGACGAAAAACTTGAAGTAGAGCCATCTCACAAAACTGCTCGCGGCAAAACCGCAGAAGATCAGCACCAGGGCCGCCTGCAGGTACCAATAAAGGAAAACCACCAGCAACAATGCCCGGATCAGATGCCCGAAGGGTTTTTTGCCCCTGAGGTACTGATTTAAAACATGGGGATATCGAATCCGACTGACCATCAGGATCGACATGCCCAAGGACAAGAACGGCAGCGCGCAAATGATCACCAGCGTTTGAAAGATTTCCTGGTGGAAGATTACGAGGCTGACGATCACACCCGCCGCGGCCGGCGTCGGCAGGCCCATGAAACTCATATGAGCGGAATCATCCTGCTCATTTTCCACGTTGAAGCGAGCCAGACGGATCGCGGTGCAACTGATATACGCGGCCGCCGCCATCCAGATGAAACGTTGCAGGAAACTCTCATCGGCGAAACCGACGGCCCGCAACTCACCCTCAAGAATCTTGAGCATTAAAAACGCCGGCGCGACGCCGAAACTAATCATATCGCAGAGGCTGTCAAGCTGACCGCCGAAGCTGGACGTGCCCTTGACTCTTCGCGCGAGCTGTCCATCGAGCATGTCCGCCATCATGGCCATTAAAATCATATAGCCGGATATCGCAAAATAGGTCGTGGAGCCAAATGTGAAAAAGGGGATATGATGATCCGCCGCACGCTCTACAGCATGAAGAGCCGCACCTTCGGCCGCGAAAACAATCGCCGCAAAACCGAACACGCCGTTGAGAATGGTTACCAGGGACGGCAAAATCGCGATGTACCTGATCCTTTGCCTTCGCACCCGGTGGAAAAACTTTTTTCCGGCGTTTCTGGTTTTCAACCTCGACATCTTTTTAATTCAAATCTTAAAAATAAAAACTTTAAACTGACACGGAAGTGTCATCCTGAGGCGCAGCCGAAGGATCTGGGCAACAAAGAGAGATTCTTCGCTTCGCTCAGAACGCCTAAAAGACAGGCGTTTTGCATTTTACACTTTGACGTTTGATTTTTCTTCATATTTCACCATCGGCGTCAGCCCCGCTTTAACCTTGTCTCCGATTTGAACGAGGCATTTCATTTCTTCGCGAACGGGCACATATAATTCCGTCCTGGAACCGAACTTTAACATCCCGAACTTCTGGCCGCCAGATAATTCCCGTCCTTCGGCGGTATCGCAGACAATCCGCCGGGCAATCGCGCCGCTGATTTGCCGGACGATCAGCTTGTCTTTGGGAGGATTCGTTCTGACCAGGCCCAGGGTATTCGACTCGTTAACCCGCCCGGACTCCGGATTCATCGCATTGCGAAATTGACCTTCTTTATACGTGATCGTTTCAACCTTCACATCACATGGGGCGCGATTGATATGGACATTAAAAATGCTCAGGAAAATTCCGATCCGAAGGGCGGGTTGTCCAATGAACTCGTCTTTTTCAATCTGTTCGATGTCGGTAATCTTTCCGTCGGCGGGTGCGAATAACACCTCTTCATCGGTCGAACAGACGCGGTGCGGATCGCGGAAAAACATCAATGCCCATATCAGCACAACGAACAAGACAATTTCTACAGCAATGATAATCCGGAAATCCAAGAAACCTACCGTGCCTATGGGAAAGAGTATCATCGCCAACAGCAAGACCACCGGAAAAATCACGACTTGCGGCCAACCATATTTTGTAAACGGTATTCTCATATGGGAAACAATCTAAAATTTCCAACCGGAAATATCAAACGAATTTCCCGTTTGACCATTAATTCGCTATCGGCTTTCGCGAAGTATATAAATAAAAAAAAGGCCGACCCTGTGGGCATCGGCCTCTTGAAGGAGGGTGATGACGCATGTGTTTTGTCCTAAAAGCCGCCTGTCCTTTCTT
>JAFGTG010000107.1 GCA_016934255.1 Sedimentisphaerales bacterium | reverse complement strand
TCCTGGACGATCTGAACGACGCCGGCCTTGCCCCGTTTGCCTGAGAGGACATCAGGCTTGACGATGGCCCGATTGCCCCAGCGATCTAGGGCGTCGCGAATGTGAGCGCCGCTGGCGTCGCTTTTTAGATGCTCCGGTGTGGGCAGGTGGAACCGCGGGGCCAAATGCTCGAGAAAGGTCAGTTCCGTTATCTTTGTGCTCATCTTTTTCTCTCCTCCCGGCCATCTTTGTCACGTTTTTCCATCGTATTCTCTATACAACAGAAGCTTAAAAACAGTAAGCGTCCCATGTTGCCAAACCGACTCTGAAGTTGCAACCGTTTTTATATTTTTCGGCAATGCGGAAGATTTACTTCTGTTTTTTTCAACAGGGCACTCGAATAAATTTGGTTATCCTTGATGGAAAACGTGCAGGCGTTGCGGCCGGATTTTACGAAACCCAGCTTTTCGCGAACGCGGCTTTGGGGAGGTCTCTCACTTTAGCCATTGGCTCAGATCGGGATGGAGCAACTCGTGAATGTTGGGATCGTCCAGATTCTCCCTCGCGATAAAGATCGATCCGGTGTCGATTCGGCGGGGGACCTGCTCGCCACGGATATGTCGGACCAGTGTTTGCACACCGAGATAGCCGATTTGCATGGGATTTTGAACCACGAAGCCGTCCAGCTTGCCCGCCTGTAAAGCGACGATCATGGTTTCGGAACTGTCGAAGCCGATGAACCTGGTCTTCCCGGCGTATCCCGCGTTCTCCAGGGCGCGCAGTATTCCAAGCGTGGTCGGTTCCGTCGCACAAAAGAGTCCGTCGAATCCCAGTCTCCCGTCGGTTCCGCTAAATCGAGAGAGCATGTTTTCCGTTGCCTTTAGTGCGCTTTCCGTGGTTACGCCGGCATATTGATTGGAGGTCACAACCTCTACGTCGGCAAAGGCTTTGATCGCGTCGAGGAAACCGTTCTCGCGTTGGGTCGTGCTGTCGGAACCTTCCGAATAACGCAATACGGCGACCTTACCTTTGCCATTGAGCAGCTTCGCCATACGTTGGCCGGCAAGCTGTCCCGCTTTGAAATTATCCGTTGCGACGTAGCTGATGTAGTTATCGCCTTGCAGGCCGGAATCGAAAATGACGACGGGTATCCCGATTCGCATCGCCTCATCGACCGGGCGGCGCAACGCCGCATCGTCGAGCGGAGCTAATACGATACCATCGACCTGACGCGTGATGATATTTTCGACGACCGAAATCTGAGCGTCGCGGTCGTCTTCTTTCAGAGAGCCTTTCCAGAGGACGTCCACGTCCATTTCCCGTCCGGCCTGTTCCGCCCCGGCATGGACGGTCTTCCAGAATTCGTGAATCGTCCCCTTTGGAATGACGGCTATTGTCAAACGCTTCTTTTCATCCGGGACGTCTTTCTTGTTGCAGCTTGTCAGAAAGAATCCGAGCATCAATGTCAACAATAGAGTGAATTTTAATCGTGTCATGGTTAATCCCTGTAAGGCTCGATACGGATTTGAGCGTAGCGCAGATTCGGATGGTCGTCGGCAATACCGAACAGATCGATCACGTTGGATGGCTGTGATCCACCGCGGGGTGTATTCGTGAAAAAGTTATGGAACGGATGCTGTAACTCAACCCGCTTGAATTTTACTTTATCGTCGTTCGTACCAATTCGACCGATGTAATTACCGAATGCGCGTCGGCCTTTCTCGATACCCGTGCCCGCTACGATAACGTAAAGTTCTCCGGCAGCATTAATATGAAAACGGCCGTACGAAGGTTCTATTCCCGTTGCATCCGAAGGGATCTGAGCTAACGTTCTGCTCGATACGATTTTACCATCTTTGACGGTGACATATTCCAGATGAACCGTCATTGCCTGGCCCGGGAAATATTTATCACGGATGAAATCATATTGGTGCGGCCGCTTCAGGTAAAGCAAGTGGGCAGCGCCCTCTTTATCGATATACAGGTCGAGATTTGTTATATGCCCACACGTCTTTTCCACGGTGTCGATTTCAATCGGCGTACAAAATCCGGTTGATTTGATATTATTGGTGTAGGTGTAAAACAGCCGGCGAAAGACATAGTCCCACTTGCTTTTCAGCTTCTCGAATTTGAGTTTTTGCCACTCCGCAACTGGTTCGACGATATCGCCAATCGCCATCACGTGCGCCGCGCCGTCCCGCAAAGCTACCTGGGGATAACACGCTCGAATGGGAAATGTGATGGTCCCTTTCTGATGCCATTGTCCCCGGCCGTCACGGTAGGAAACATATTGCTCGCTGCTTTTAGCATTAATGTTCAAAAGCAGCAACTCCCCATTGGCCCCATCGGCGGCAAAGCCCCTGTAGGAATGGTCGGTGAAATACGTCCCGTCGGCCCACACTGGTTCGTGTACTTTCGCCGGTTTGCTTAGATTGGCCGGATCGAACTCAAGGACCAGCGGTTGACATGGCCCGTATTTCGTGCCGGGCGGTTCGGTGGAAGGATTAGCCGACAGAAAGACGGGACCTTGCTGGAACACGGCAATCGGGCAAGGTTCTCGCTGTCGATACTCCTTTTCGCTCTGTTCCATCCGCCAGCCGTCCGTCGAGCGGCGCCATAATTGCCAGCGGGTGTTACAGAGCAACGGAACGTCTTGGCCGGTCTCAATAACGGAAAGATAGACGTCATCGTTTTGTCGTGCGATGACCGTCGAGCCGTAACACCACATCGGTCCCGCGCCGTTGTTGGCGGGTGTATATCGAGTGACAACCTCCTCGGCTTCGACGTTAAGATCAAAACCGTCCCGGCGTACCCAGACGCGGTCTCTGGCAGGTATGGACAAATCCAACGCTATATTATTCTCAACCGTGCGAACAGGAATAGCCCGACCTGAAAAACCTTCTTTAAACGAGCCAGGCTTTCCTTTTGACATGGTGACGGTAACATCAATCGGCCTGTCATTGAAATTTTGAATAACACAAGATCCGGACGAACCCAAAGGATGGAACGTTACGCAACCGGGGCTGTCGAATGTCGGGATACCGAGCTTATGATGGCTAAACGCTTTGCGAAGAGCCTGAAGGGCTGAGCCTTCCAACTCAAGCAAACCGAGCGGCCGGGGACAAAGTAATACCTCGCCGACCGCGTCGAAGTCAGCCTGGCTGTAGGTGTGCGTATTCAGTAATGCGATGGAGCCGTTCGGTGTTTGATTTACTATTAGAAGCGCGAGCTTCTTGCCGCCGGACGTGCAGATGATATTTCCGGGTCCGGCTTTGCCTTCGATGGGCGATTCCAGATCGATGCCGATTTTCTTGCCTTTCGATTTCTGAATTAGCTGGGCACGTAATGGTTTTGAGTGGATGTCCTGATTAATGCCCACCATGCGCGCCAATTCGTCATTGTGTTGGGAGGCGATTAAAAGATTTGTTGTCAGGATAAGCCGAGTATCCCGATCACGGGCTTGACGGATGTGGTCCATCAGCTTCGGATCGGCAGCGGCCTGGGCAGGCAGAAAAATCACCGGCGATTCTTTCGGGAATTCGTGAACCGGAATTAAAGGGATGCCGAGCATTCCGAGAAAATCCATGATGTACATATCCCCGGCGGGATCGCTGTTCGGGGGTTTGTAGGCGGGGATGCCGATAACCGGGTGCTCGCGAACAAATTCAGCTAAATCGGCGAGCATGTCGAATTCGGCGATGACCTTTTCGTGGTCGGAATGGCCTTGTATAACATTGTTGAAATTGAAAAAGACCAGTTCCGAAGCGCCAGCCAGGACGCTCGTGTAGGCCTGATCGAGAAAGTCGTATTCTTTACAGTCCCCATGATCGAACCAGGCGCCGCCGATTTTGTCGCCGGCGATGCCCGAAAGCCAGCGATAGTTGACGAATCCTTCGTAAGGCTGAACGAAGCCGTACCGTTGCGTATTCCGGCCGCGGGTTTCCGTGCCGACCCAGACCTGATCGAATATCTGCGGCAATGTTTGTGTATCATACCCGAACAGGTGAAACCGGTCGTACCATTGGGGGTATTTAACGATCATGGTGATATCCGGGTTAACTTCCTTGGCGGGTCCGACGAAAATCGAACGGGCCAGGTCGGTCATTAAAGACCGGCGGTATTCACCCCAGGAACGGTCGCCCTTGGCGGCTTGCGATTCGGCGCTGACGTCGCCCGTACAAAGGAAGTCGTCGATGATGAACGTATCGAAGATTTTGGCCGCCGTCCGCATGACCTTTTCGAGATCGCGCTGCGTCTTTTCGTTCTGCCAGTTGAACCAGTCGAGCGGGCCTTCCTGCCGAACGCCAAAATCACCGCCCGGTACGGTGGCGATTCCTCCGACGACGTCGATCCCCTTGTCCCGAAGCCAGTCGCGGACGAAAATGAGATGTTCTGGGGAAACAACGTGTCCGCTACGATAGACTTCGATGTAAAGCTTTGTCAGGCCCATTCGTTGGATGGTCTCCCATGCACGCGCGCGGACAGCTTCGTCCGTCGCGAGTTGCTCCACATGACGCGACGTGGCATAGGAGGCGAAGCGCAAGTCATCTTTTCGCACTTTTGCTGTTCGTGTCGCGGGCATTCCCTCGGCTGCGCTCGGGACAGGCTTGCCCGCGATTCGAGGGCGGGACGCCCTCGACACTGTTTGCGCATCCGCATCTCCTGAGAACATCGTTGCGATGAAAGCCACTGCACAAATGAATGCCATTCGCTTCACAGGATCACCTCTTAGAAGTTAAATGCAAAAATCAAAATGTAAAATGTAAAATGACACGGAAGTGTCATCCTGAGGCGCAGCCGAAGGATCTGGGCGACAAGAGAGATTCTTCGCTTCGCTCAGAACGCCTAAAAGACAGGCGTTTTTATTTTTGATATTTGATATTTTATTTTTCCTTCCGGGCATTGTAGATAAGTCCCCCTCCTTCACGATACTCCAACAAAACAGCTTTTGCCTGTTCCCGCAGAACGTCCCGTCGAACGCTGATCCCGCGGTCTTCGAGCGACTTGACCCAATTGCTCGGCTTAGCACCTTCCTCGAATCCGATCGCGCGGGCGTCTTCGTCGCGCGCGCCGCAGACGACGCTTCGAACGCCCGACCAGGGAATCGCTCCTAAGCACATGGCGCACGGCTCGGTGCTCGTGACAAGCTCATAGGCCGTATCTGCGACGTTTGAAAGATCGTAAGAACCGATCAGTCGCTGAGCGATCGCAATCGCCATCATTTCCGCGTGCGCGATCGAGCAATTGAGCGGTTCGACACGATTTACGCCGACGGCGATTAACCGGCCCGTTTGGCGCTCGAATATCCCTGCGCCGAAAGGGCCGCCGGTTCTGTGTTGGATATTCAACTGCGCAAGTTTAATCGCCAGTTGCATTCGTTCTTCGGCGGTCGAATAGAGCAAGTCCGAATTGGCCAGGAAACGCTCGATCCAGTCCGGCAAATGTAAGATGACTTCCGGGAATTTCAATTCAACATTTTCCTTTTCTATCGGGGCAATCCCACGTGGTTACCCCGGACAGGCACAGGGGCCTGTCCCTACGTATATGTGTCAACAAAAATAGGCCTTGAGAACGTATTGTTGAACCATTCTTTGCGTGTTAAAAAACGAACCGTTCAAAGCGATACAATGCGCCATCATATCCCGAAATTGGTCCGGCCTGTTATAAAACATAGGCATGATGGTCTGTTCGAGCTTGTCGTAGAGAGCGGTTGCGTCCTGTTGGTCGTCACGCTGGATTTTCGGATCGTGGCCGTCTTGTCCGATAGACCATCCCGTCTTGCCTTCGATACAACCCTCGATCCACCAGCCGTCCAGGACACTGAACGACGGTACGCCGTTCAGGGCCGCCTTCATCCCGCTCGTGCCGGATGCCTCCATCGGGGGCGTCGGTGTATTGACCCAGATATCGACGCCCGAAGTCATGAGTTTTCCCAACTCGATATCGTAGTTTTCCAGATAAACCACTTTCATATCCTCTTTCAGCGCTTCGATGGCCTGGAAGATTCGCCGAATCAATTCCTTGCCGCCCGGATCTTTCGGGTGGGCCTTGCCGGCATAAATAATCTGAAGAGGCCCCGCTTTCGAATAAATCTCTTTTAACCGGTTCACATCGCTCAGAAGTAAATCCGCTCTTTTATAACTGGCCGCCCGCCGGGCAAAACCCAGGGTCAAGGTCTCGATATCCATCCCCTTGTTGGTTTCGCGGTTGACGTAATGAATCAATTGCCGCTTCGCTTCCAGGTGCGCTTCCCATATTTCTTCCGGCGGGATGCTTAAGGCGTAACGCAAGCTGAAGCTGTCTTGCCGCCAGCCGGGGATGAATTTATCGAACAATTCTTGGAACGGCTCCGACGTCCACGTCCCCACGTGCACGCCATTGGTAATCGAGTCTATGCGATACGGCGCGTACATGTGGCTGGACACTTCGCCGTGCTTCTTGGCCACGCCGTTAATATAATGGCTCAGCGTCAGGGCCAGGT
>JAFGTG010000106.1 GCA_016934255.1 Sedimentisphaerales bacterium | reverse complement strand
GTCACGAGAAAGCCTTTATAAGGCTCTTTCGGGTGATAGAATCCCGGCATTCGATACGATTCTAAAAGTTATATCAGCACTTGGTTTGAAATTGCACGCAGAAGCACTGTAAAAGCTCAACCACTCAATTGTGGGTATCACCGAAAGGCGTACCCTCATCTTCGCGTTATTTTTTGTGGATGGCACCGCGGAGGCCGTCCATTTTCAGGTAGCCTTTTTTCCAAACGATGAGTCCTGAGAGGGCAAAGACCAGTACATAGATAATCAGGGCGTATCTGGCCCTGATCTGGGTGCGCAGGCTCAGGGCGAGGCCGATGAGGGCGTAGAGGGCCGCGAGGGCGTAGCAGAGTGCGACGGTTTTTTTCAGGGGAATGCCGCGGTCGATCATCTGGTCGTAAATGTGGCCGCGGTCGGAGACGAACAACGGTCTGTGATTCATCAATCTGCGGATCAACGCGACGACCGTATCCAGGATCGGCAGGCCGAAGACGACGACAGAGGCCATCCACCATCGGACGGCTTTTTCGGCGAATAAGATCATCAGCGCCGCGACGAAGAATCCGAGCAACATACTGCCGGCGTCGCCCATGAAGATCTTGGCGGGGTGGCGATTGAACGGCAGGAAGCCGCACACGGCGCCGAGAAGACCCAGGCACACGATCACGCGGACGGAGTCGCCGCCGACGTTGCTCGACGCCCAGGTGCCCAGATGAATCGCCAATAGGAGTAAAGCTAACGTGATGATGACAGTGACACCGGCACACAGACCGTCCAGGCCGTCGAGCAGGTTCAGCGAGTTCGTCGCGCCGAGCACGAAAAGAATCACGACAGGGACACCCAGGATGATTTCGACGTTTTGCGAAACGTTCCAACCGAGATAAGCCTGGAGGAAACTGAAGCTCGGCCGGATGCCGACCGCCACTAAGATCATCGCGGCGACGACTTGCCCGAACATCTTCTGGTACGGTTTCAGATCGAACAGGTCATCGACCAATCCGACGAAACAGGCCACCGCCCCGCCCGCCCAAACGCCGAAGAGCCAGAGAAACGTCGAAGGCAAGTGTTCCCGCCCGCGGAAACAATAGAGTCCCGCTAAAATGCCGGCGATCACGCCGACGAGGATGCCGACGCCGCCCAGGTAAGCGACCGTCTCTTTGTGCGTCTTGACCTGGTGATCCGGCCTGTCCACGATGCCGTACCTCAGCGCGATTTTCTTGCACAACGCCGTGGCGACCAAGGCAAAGGCAAACGAACACACCAGCACCGGCCAAAATTGCATCACCCAACTGATGGGCCGTTCAGGACCGAGAAAATGACTTATCATTCTTTTGTCCTCTATCTTGAAAAATCCATTGCCACAAAGACACGAAGGCACTAAGGATTTTACATTTTCGACTTTAGTGTATCGGCTGTTTTCAGCCGGACCCTGACTAACAATCGTAGCCTTGACACGAAGTTTGTGCTGACTTAAACTGGTGAATATGAGTCCCTTTCGTCTATTAAAACGCGGGATCGATATTCTTGTTTCGCTACTGCTGCTGATCGTTCTGTCGCCTCTTCTGGCGTTGATCGCCATCGCCATCAAGCTCGAAAGCAAAGGCCCGGCCGTCTTCAAACAACAGCGGGCGGGCAAAGACGGCAAACCATTCATTTTCTATAAATTTCGCACGATGAAGGCGGATTCGGACCCTTTCGGACCAAGCCCTAAGTCAAGCAAAGACAATAGATTAACGAAATTCGGGAGGATTTTACGCGAATATTCCCTTGACGAACTCCCACAATTGTTTAACATAGTACGAGGAGAGATGAGTTTGGTCGGGCCCCGGCCGCTCTATCTCTCGCAGATCGCCGAATGGAGCGAGGAGCAAAAAAGACGGCTGTCTGTCAAACCGGGCGTGACGGGTCTGGCGCAAATATCCGGGCGGGGAGAAATAAACCGCGAACAGAAGCTCGAACTCGACGTCAAGTACGTGGAGACGGCGGGCTTTTTCGTGGATGCGCGGATTTTGCTGCTGACCCTCGGCCATGTGTTGAAACGAAGGGGCATCTATGAAAAAAGATATTCGCAAGCGGAATACACGCGAAACGCAAAATGAGACGTAGATGAACTATTTGACGAAAATAGACCAGTTGGACCGATTAAGCCAGGGCGAAAAAAACGAACTGAAAGAAGTGACCGATCAGTTCGCTTTTCGCGCCAACGATTATTATTTGTCACTGATCGACTGGGATAATCCTCACGATCCCATACGTCGGATTATCATCCCCGGCCTGCGGGAGCTCGAAAAATGGGGCCGGCTCGATCCTTCGGATGAACAAACCTACTCCGTGATGCCCGGCCTCGAGCATAAATATAATTCGACCGCCCTGCTGCTGGTGAGTAACGTCTGCGAATGCATATGCCGATATTGCTTCCGCAAGCGCGTCTTCATCAATCGGCAAAGTGAATATCTGCGTGAATTGCCCGCGGCGATAGAGTACATAAGAGAGCATCACGAGATCACGAATGTGCTTTTGACCGGCGGAGACCCCTTGGCGCTCAACGCGTCAAAACTTGAAAACATCATCCGCCAAGTGAGGGACATCGAGCACGTCGGGATTATTCGGATCGGGTCGAAGATGCCGGCCTTCAATCCGTATCGAATCGTCGAACAGCCTGCCTTGCTGGATATGATCCGAAAGTACAGCACCGACAAAAAGAAAATATACATAATCACGCACTTCCTCCATCCCCGGGAACTCACCGACGTGGCGATCCAAGCCGTCAGTTTGCTGCAGAAAGCCGGCGCTGTCATTGCGAACCAGATGCCACTGATCAAAGGGGTCAACGACGACCCGGACGTCATGGCGGACATGCTCGCCAAACTCTCCTTCATCGGCGCCGTGCCCTACTATATTTTTCAGTGTCGCCCGGCCCTGGGCAACAGACCTTACACGGTGCCCATCGAGCACGGGTATGAGATCGTTGAGCAGGCCAAAGCCCGCGTGTCCGGCCTGGCCAAGCGCGTTCGCTTCGTCATGTCGCACTCGACCGGTAAGATCGAGATCATCGGCAAGACGGAAGAGCGCATCTATTTCAAATATCACAGGGCCGCCAACGACGCCGACAGCGGGCGCTTCCTCGTGTTCGAGAGTAATCCGGACGCGTATTGGCTCGACGATTATGCCGAAATGATCACGGAATATCCGATCGATTTACCTTACCGATCTTACGGCCCGCAATAAAAGAAGCCCCCGCCAAAACGGCCCCGATCCCGACAGCAGAAATGAGCATATCCCGCACGATAAACGTCCGCCCGAGAACGATAGACGCCAGTTTCACCGTCAACAACAAACTCACCGGTGCCGCCAACGCGAGCACGATCCATTGAATGGATAATCGCTGTGGACCGGGTCTCGATACATAGGGCTTAAAAGATTGGAGCCAGAGTATAGTAAAGGCCGCATAGGCGAAAAGATAGAACAGCACACCGGCGACGGGAAAAAGGTCGGCCACGTTGGCCCGGGCGACGTTGGTGATACCGAAGATGAACATGGCGGTCACGATAAGCGCCGCCGGGTAAAATGTAAAAACGGAGCATAATATCAAACCCGTTAGCGTCCCCGCCGCGTCCATGAATAAATCCCGGACGTCACAACTCCGACCCGTGACAAGATTTTGAAGAAGCTCATCCACCACGCCATACCCAACGATCGCCAGGAGCATCCACCAGGCAGCCGCTTTGCGCCAGTTCGCTTTTCGATTCCCAAGGACGGCGAACCAAAGCAGAAACGTTAAAATCAGATACGCTAAAAAATGTAGGCATTTATCCGAAACATTCGCTTCACGAACCACCCGCGGAATAGGGACATGTGCAGAGATAAAAAACGCGGGCCAATAAAGAGCCAATACAAGAACCGTTATCTTCCTTTGAAGCGATAAAGCCATTCATCCAATCCCAAAAACGCTTATCCACCAATGGAGTACGACGAATCATTCGACATATCTCCTATCGACCCATCCCGGCTGCACCTTAATCGCCAACCGTCAGATTCGGCCCGGCAATCGAGGTTTCTATCACCCGGGCAATGCTCTGGGCAGTGTCGCGGGCATCCCCTCGGCTGCTCCCGGGACGGTCTTGCCCGCGATCCGAGGGCGGGACGCCCTCGACACGAACTTGGATTCCAAATCCTGCAAAAACAATCCCGTTTTTATGATTCCATAAAACGACGCTCCCCCCGGCCCCTCGTCCGCACGCCCAGGCGCTATCGGCGCCCGCGTAAAGGTCTCGGTCTGTATTGACCCACGTCAGATAGCCATAAGGACTCTCCGGGAACGTCTCCGGCGTCAAGCCGATTTTGCCATCGTTGGGACCGTTGTAATTAACCCGCATACCGTAGGTCTGTTTCGTCTCCAATTCTTCCACAAACCACCTCGGAACGAGCTGCCGTCCATCCCAGTTCCCGCGGGCAAGCACCAGCAAACCGAGCCGCCCCATGTGTTCGAGGCTGAGTACAAAACGAACGCCGTCGTCACGGCTGCCGAATCCCCTGTCTTTTATGATCTTCGTGGACCAGCCTTCCATACCGATGGCATCGAAATAGGCCTCCGCCGCGGCGTCCGCATAGTCATCGTAAAAATCTTCCTTCCCATAGACCCTGGCCAGAGCGTTGCACAGATGCACGAGATTCCAATCGGAGTACGTCCACATTCGGCCCGGCTCATAATCCGGATGATCCCCGTAGGGATAATCGAAACCGGCGGACTGCGTCATCACATGCCGCCACGTCGCCTCGGTATCCCGGCCCGTAAGCTCAGGCAGCCATCGGCTGATCTTCTCATGATGCGAGGGAATTTTACCTTGTTGAATCGCGGCTCCGACGATCATGGCATGCCAGGTCTTGCGAAGGGACGCAACATCAGCGATCTTATGGAAGTCCCCGTCGACGTGCACGAGGTAGCCGTGACGCCACAAAGCCCATCGCGGCCGGACGCTCCTGACGACGTACGGATGCTCGGCGATATAGTGATTGATCCGTCCGGCTAAACCGGCTTCTAACCCGACCTGCTGAGGGCTTCTACGAGCCTGATGGTCCATACTCTTGCCCGCCGGAGGAAAATAAAGCTCGGCTCCGGACGCCGGAATACTGGGAGAACTGGACCAAACAACCATCCCAAACAACACAATCCCAATAACAGTTTTCAACATGGCTTAGCGAACCTCCTATGCGAACGACGATTTACGATAGGCTAAATACCAAATACGAACGACCATCGACAAATTAACGCCGAACCAAAAAGGTATAGCCATATTTCCAGCCCTGGCCGATGGTATCCTGCTCGCAGCCCTTGGCCAGCATTCGT
The DNA here is from genome assembly GCA_016934255.1 of Sedimentisphaerales bacterium. Classification (GTDB taxonomy): domain Bacteria; phylum Planctomycetota; class Phycisphaerae; order Sedimentisphaerales; family Anaerobacaceae; genus JAFGTG01. Next base: position 8,389 of record JAFGTG010000106.1, on the reverse strand, counting down.
TTCATCCATTGCCGGGCGGCTGTCTCAGACGTGAATTGCTGTATGACTCTGAAATCATAAGGATTGCCATGGTCCCGTTTCCTTCTTGCCGGCTCATCGGTAAGTCCCGCATATCTCATAGATACTCAACTTTCTTAGGATTCTGTTCGATCATTAATTGCCTCCAGTTGACCACGCCGACCAATCGCCGGGAAGGTTAGGATGAGAACAAAGCGTTGAACTGATCCCGCCACTCGGATTCGTCCACGATCGCAAACGATACCTTCTCCGCGTGCATTTCCAATCCGAGTTCCGTCACCGTTGTCTCCCTCGAACGCTCGTTACAGAGGGCGAACAGGCTCTTTTTATATTGGGTATCGTCACTGTCTTTTATATGTAAACCTTTTGTCTCGACAACGAAGACGCGATTGAAGCCGTTGCCGTTGGATTTATCGGTGAAGATAAAATCGGCAAAAACGCGGGACTTTCGCCAGCCCTGAACGCCGTAATCCTGTTTCGGAATGTTGCGGTACCAGAAAAAGAGCTTGTCCTGGTCGTCAAGATACCAGGCGACCTGGCGCTCCATATCGCTATCGAACTCGTCCTGGGCCACATAATCGAAAAGACTCCTTTCAAGCTGATCGCCCGTCGATTTGTTCAACCTTGGCGGGTGAGCCTTTTTCTTCTTGGGCAGTTTATAGCCTATTTTGTTGGCTATGACGAGAAAATGAAGCGTATCTTGCTCTATCAACGAGCGGAAGACTTGCTCGGCCAAACGGTCTTTTTCCAAAGCGAGGTGTTTACGGAGTTTTTCAATAATAAAGACGAAGTTGTTAAGAACCATTTTTTCATCGTAACGGGCGGTAAATCCATCAAGGACCGTTTTACCGAACTCATACGCTATCCATGGATTGGGAACGATATCGAGCAAGTGACGCGAGAGAAAAACGGGATCGAGTGACAGCGAACCGGCGTGTAACTGAATCGTCTCTTTGAGATCGAATACCCTTGTTCGATCCTCTGAGATCGAAGCAGTCTGCGCTATATCTTTTTGTTCGAGCATCGAAAGATTGATGTCGAACATTTTTGACAGATCGGCCTCTTGCCAGGGAATCCGGCTGGCGATGTCCATGTCGTAGGACACTTTTCGCCAGCCTGAGTCGTCACGGATGGCAAAGACGGGCAGGATAATTTTATCCGCCGCGGTTTTAAATTTGTCTCGCACTTGAGCGGTAATTTCCCCCTGTTCTTTTTGATCCTCGTCGGTTATGGCAACACGTCCCGTCAGGTCGCCCAGTCCTTCCCCCCGGAAGCCTTGTCTGATTTCTTCGAGTAAAATCGCGCCTTTTTGCTGATAGCAGAAGACGTAACTCTCATCAAGCTCTTTGATCCCGGTCTTTCTCGCGAACGGTTGGCGCAGGATTCGACCGACAAGCTGAGTGAGTGCCGTTTTGGAACCGGGTTTCGTCAGGATCGCCAGACAATAGGCAAAGGCGCAGTCCCAGCCTTCCTGAAGGGCCTGTTTGGTGATGATGTACCGAATACGGCAGTTTTCACTCATCAAACCGCCGATGTCATCGACTTCCTTCAGCTCGTCTTTTTCGCTGGTCTTAACCGCAACCTCATCCGGCTGAAGACCCACGACCTGGATCAGATGTTCTCGAACGTCCTCGGCGTGGATGTACTTAGCGGAACGCTGGTCCTTGCCGGTCCGTTCGACTTGAACCAGGCAGATCGGGCGAATATATTGCCCGGTGTTTTCACGATATTCATTGGCCTTGCCCTTGAGCATTTCAAGGTGATTGTGCGTCGCCAGTAGCGTTTCACGCCAGTCGGGATTCGCTTTGTTGAAGATATGCAGGTCGAATTTTATCATCTGTTCGCGGTTAAGCTCCAGCCCCGTAATATCGACCAGTTTATTGCTTTTTGGGGGAGGCGTCGCGGAAAGCTCGACCATGATCGAGGGATTAAAGCCCCTCAATGTCCCCTGAGCCGTTTCGCTGTAAGCTTTGTGGCCTTCGTCCAGGATGATGGCGGGATTCAGCAAGCGTAGCGTGTTGCCCAGAGAGGTTTTAATCTGCTTTCCCCAGAAAGCCGATTGCTTTTCGAACGTGTCGAGGTTAGAAATTCTTTCGAGCAGTTTTGAATTCGCTTCGACATCATCTTCGGGCGGGAAGAAATCGGCGAATCCGCCCGAATCGCGGAAAACGCGAAGGACGTCTTTAGTTTTGCGCGAGGCCGAAGGCAGCATGAGCATAAAAACAATCAAATTTTCCGCCACGTCGATAGATGAGAAGGTATCCCCTTTCTCGCGGATCAAGGTTCTGCCCGCGCTGGCGATGTCGAGATGCTGGCGATAAGGATGGTCACGGTCTCGAAGACTTTTTAACGTCTGGCGATAAATCTGCGTCGTCGGAACGATCCAGAGAACTAGGCCGGTCCGCTTTTTGAGGTAATTGGTATTAATCAGATCGACGGTCTTTACGGCCAGGAACGTCTTTCCGCCGCCCGTGGGAACCTTGAGGCAAAAACAAGGCAGAGGCCGGGCCAATCCGTCTTCGCGGGAACGGTATTCATCATGCATTCCTTCCAGCGATCTCCAAGCTTTGGCAGGAAAATCTATTGAAGTGCCATGATCGCGGACGATTTCATCGTTCTTTCGCCGCCAATCATAGAGCAGATCGAGATATTGCTTGACCCGATTGAGCGTCTTGATTTGGTATTCTTTCGGTTCCATAGGTTATTGAAATCGGTGGGGCAAGCCCCACCCTACATTTTGTTTATTGTTTTTGTCATTCCCGTGAAAAGGCTTATTGCTAAAGGAGAGATTGCTTCGTCGCTTCGCTCCTCGCAATGACGAAAAAAACGTACCCGTGTCATTGCGAGCGATTCGAAGAATCGCGCGGCAATCTCAAATGCTACGATAAGACTTTTTCTACAAATCCGAAAACGGGAATCCATCATTTCACCAACTGATATATTTCAAATGGCAATTGAGCAAAATCGATTCGCAACTCGTCCAAATGCTCCTGGTCGAGATATTTGGTCGGTGCAAAGACGAGCCTGCGTTTATCTTTATAAGGCCCGAGCGCCGTGGCCTTGTCCAACGTCAGCGCCGTGGCTTTCAGATACTCCATATCCGGTTTATAAAATAGATAGACCAGATAATCCCTGCTCTCCCCTATGAAATGATTCTTTTCATTCAGGGTGCTGTCATCGAATTCCTCTCCCGTCGCTGTATAGAAAACATATCGCGCGAGGTCCGCATACGATGGGAAATTGTCGCCGGAGAGGATCGCCTCCATCTCAATCGGCGGGCCTAATTCGAAATAGCTGAACGAACCGCCCAGACCTTTCTTTAGATGTTCATCCTTGGCTTTTGGTACGCCCTTGATCACGCGACGCACACGTTCAGCCGTAAGGTCGTTTGCATAGTCTTCACATTCGATAAGAATAAAGTGACGGTTGCCACCATCTTGCTTGTTCAATTGGAAAACAGCCTGCGCAGTGGGCCCAGAACCGGCAAAGGAATCCAACACGACATCGCCCTCAGTTACCACCTGTTCAATCAATTCCTTGACGAAAAAAGATGGCTTTGGGAAAACAATCACTTTCTCTCCAAACAGTTCTCGTATTTCTTGAGTTCCATCGCTAGTGAATATACCATCGATAAGGCTCGGGTATCCCAGAAATCCAGACTTCAACTCATTTAGAAACACCTTTTCTCGCGGTCTTCCCTTTGGTCTCTTCGGCCACAAGATGCGATTCTCAGCGATTTTTTTGTTCATTGTTTCTGGACTGCAAATCCAGCCTGTTTGGGGATTTGGTCGATATACCTCTTGCGTGTCTGGATTCACCAAATCATAATGTAGGTTGGGACGCTCTTGCTTGTTTGCCTTACCGAGAAGGCTGCAACTTGTCCAATCACCACGCGGATCCTCGTCAGGATTGGCATACTTGCCAATGTCTCTTCGCTTCCCACGAAGGCGTGAGGTTTCACTCTTGCCATAGGCGAGAACGTACTCATGATCTACTGATAGTCCTGTAAGTGGTCTACTGTCAGGGAAGTTCCTTGACCGCCACACAAGTTCACCGATAATTTTCTCTTCTCCAAATATTTGATCCATGAGACTTCGTAGACGGTGAACTTCATTGTCATCAATTGAAACAAAGATGATTCCGTCATCGGAAAGCAATTCATGGAGTAACTTTAGCCTCGGTGTCATCATACAAAGCCACTTATCGTGACGTGTGAGGTCTTCTTTATCCACGACCTTTCCGAGCCAGTCCTGCATCATGGGGGAATTGACGTTGTCGTTATAGGCCCACTTTTCGTTTCCTGTGTTGTAGGGCGGATCGATATAGATGCACTTGACCTTCCCGGCGTAAAGGGGCAGAAGGGCCTTGAGGGCTTTGAGGTTGTCGCCGTGAAGGATGAGGTTATCGTGCAGGCTGACCTTGTCCGTGAGGGATTTCTCCCTGCGGGGCACCAATTGATGGTACTTGACCAGCAAATGGTGGTTCTGGACAAACGCCTTACCCTTGAAATTCAGCGTGGCCATGTTTTTGTGAACTCCTAATCACGATATACCCGGCAACCTTGCAAAGGCCCATTATGCACCATAGACCGCTATGAGTCAATTCTGTGCTCCGGGTCGTTCCCCGCCCTATCGCCATTCCCTCATGGACCCCTGGGGCTTCTGACTCCACAAAGCTCGAATGTATCACACCGTCCAGACACAAGCAAGCTTTTTCATTGACTATCGACCAATGACTATTGACTAATGACAATCAACCCTTCCTTTGCTGTATATTGTCTGTTCTCTGATATCTGAAGTCTGTCCATTCGTGTAAACTCGTCCAAAGCCCGTTCGTCCATCGTCCATTCTCAGTGCCCTCGGTGCCCTCTGCGGCTAACGTCTGAAATCTGATGTCTGTCGTCTGTCGTCCGTCGTCTGTCCATCCGTGTTCATCCGTGTCTAAAAAGTGCTCAAAAATTCACAAAATTTTAGAAAAATTTACAAAAACGGACTCCATTCCGCCTGAAAAATACGAAATCTATTGATCTTTCGCAATTATTTTGTATAATAACTATCAAACTAATTCATTAGGATAGCCAAAGACAGAAGACAAAAGAAATCAAATAATGAGTCGATGCTTGATGCCGGATACTGAAAATGATAATTTCTTCATTGCGGCCTTCGTGTCTTCGTGGCGAATTATGCAAAACAAAGCCAATTTACTCCTTTGGGATGAGGCCGTGCTCATTTGAGTTCATTCATGGCTCAATCGAAAAAACAAACCCAAATCCCAAACCACGCAGATAAACATAAGTGCTTAATATGTAAATAATTATAACAATTTCCACTTCTGCGAAGAGTCCAAAAAACAAAGCCAATCAAAGCCTATTCAGGAACTCTTTGGGGATTTAATCTTTCAGAAACGCCCAGGTGTCGGCCGGGTATGAAATTAAAACTGGGAAATCCCAAACCCAGGGTATAATATAACCGTATGAGTAATAATGTGGAATATCGTATGAAAAAACCCATTTTGGGAGGAATAGGAATATGAAACGTCTGGTCATTTTCACATTAGCTTTAGCCCTTTTTGTCGTCCCGTGCTCCGGCCAGCGCCGGTCCCGACCCACCGCACGGAAACTCATCCAACTCACCGAGCCGGATACGGAGGGAGCCATAACGCTCCAGCAGGCGTTAGCCAAGCGACGCAGCGTCACCCAGTTCACCAACGAAGCTCTGAAACCTTCGGATATCAGTCAGTTGGCCTGGGCCGGCCAGGGCATTACGGAAACGCAAAAAGGACTGCGAACGGCGCCTTCGCTTGGGGAGATTTATCCTATAGACCTTATCTTTGTCACCCAGGAAGGAACGTTCACCTATGATCCTACCGAACACCGCCTGGAACAGCTCTCGGACCAGGACATCCGCATTTCGCTGGCCAGCGCCACGTCGATGCCGGAATCGGTAGCCGGGGCACCCTGTAGTATCATTTTGGCCGGCTCGACCAGAAAAATGAGCGAGCGATTCCCCGACAAAGCCCGGACGTATATCTACCTGGAAGCCGGCCATATCGCTCAAAACATCGAATTGCAAGCTACGGCGTTGGACCTGGGTTCCGTAGCGGTCGCCGTTTTCAATACGGCCAACGTTCGCAAAACGTGCAAGCTGCCGAGAAACGAGGATCCGTTATATATCGTCTGCGTCGGTCACCCGGCGACAGAAGGAACCGTGGACGCCGATATAGGACAAATCGGGGCGGCCGGAAAGAAAGCCGCACTGATCATCGCCAGCCAGGATTTCCAGGACGAAGAACTTTTCGGAACGAAACGCGTGCTCGACGCAGCGCAGATGCAAACCGTCATTGCCAGCACAAGACGAGGGGTGAAGCGAGGAGTACTCGGAAACCTCGCCGAGGCCAGTGTCCCCATCGACCGATTGAAAGTTCAAGAGTACGATGCGATTATCTTCATCGGCGGCGTCGGGGCCGCTGAATACGTCATGAGCCCCACGGCGTTAAATGTCGCCCGCGAGACGGTTCGCAATGGAAAAGTGCTTGCCGCCATCGGCGTCGCTCCGACGATTTTAGCCAACGCCGGTGTTCTGGCCGGCATACGAGCGACCAGTTTCCCATCCGAACAGGGAGTGCTTATCCAAGCCAACGCGATTTATACGGGTAATCCGGTAGAGCGCGATCGCTTCATCATCACCGCCAATAGCCCTGCGGCCGCCGTACCCTTCGCCAGAGTCATTGTCGAAACCGTCGCCGTAAGATAGGACATGCGGAATCGGGTCTATCGGTACGTACAACAATCGCAGGAAGGCGCGATTTTGATAAGTTAAGATATGGGCTGACCTTGTTGATAGCGGTTCGTTATGGGCAATCGCCGGTCCTTGCCGAAAGCCTTGGGCGTGATTTTTATGCCCGGCGGTGAGAGCCTTCTCTTGTACTCATTGCGATCTACCAAACGAATCACTTCATGAACCACATCTTTCGGCAAACCTTGCCCGACGAGTTGTGCGACGGATTTATCCTCCTCGACATAACCCTTGAGGATTCTGTCGAGTAAATCGTAGTCCGGCAGCGAATCGCTATCCTTTTGGTCCGGTCTCAACTCGGCGCTGGGTGGTCGCGTGATGACATCCGCCGGGATGACTTGACGTCCGCTGATTTCGTTGATGTGATTGGCCAGCTCGTAAACGGTGGTTTTAGGAACGTCTTTAATCAAGCCGAAACCGCCGGCGGTATCTCCGTAAAGGGTTGAATAGCCCACCGCCGTCTCGCTTTTATTACCGGTCGTCAACACGAGCGAGCCGAACTGGTTGCTCAATGACATCAAAATGCAGCCGCGAATCCTCGCCTGCAAGTTCTCATAGGCAAGTCCTTTGTTGTCCCAACCTTCAACAGTCAGCAATGACTTATGAAACGGACCGAGCATCGGCCCGATGGGGATCGTATGGAATTCCATACCCAGATTTTTGGCCAGCCTCTCGGCATCGCTTTGTGTTTCGGGGCTGTTGAATTCCGACGGCATACTAACGCCGACAACATTGTCGGCGCCCAATGCCGCGACGGCTATTGCCGCGGTCACGGAAGAATCAATGCCGCCGCTAAGACCCAAAAGAACTTTCTTAAAACCGTTCTTGCGCGTATAGTCCCGCGTTCCGAGCACAAGAGCCTGGTAGATCTCAACCACAAGGTCAACGGGCTGTGGAGGGGCGGGCTGCAGCGGTTCGACTTGTACGGCGCCATCATCATCGGCGATAACGTCGGCAATGACCAAATCTTCTTCAAACGCTCTGGCTTGAGTAACGATCTTGCCTGTCGAATCGGCCAACATGCTCCGACCGTCGAAAATCAACTCATCCTGCCCGCCGACGAGGTTGCAATAGGCAACGGCACATTCGAGTTTTTTAGCGCAGCGATTGATGATGTCCTCTCTCGCCTTGATCTTTCCTGTGTGGAACGGCGACGCGGAGATATTGAGAATCATTTGTATTCGGCCGGCGTTCTGCAGGAAATGGCCCAACCATTCGATGTTCCAGATATCATAGCAAATTGTGACGGCAACATTAAAATCGCTGAAGTGAATGATGAGCGGCTCCGTACCAGCCTGGAAATATCGCTTCTCATCGAACACGCCATAGTTCGGCAGAAGGGCTTTTCTGTACGTCTTGCTAATTCTGCCGTCCCGTAACACGGCGGCGGAATTGTAACAGTGGAGAGAATTCCCCTCGGCAAAGCCTGCAACAATCGTCAATTGGGGACAATCGGCGGCGAGCCGATTGAGAGCCTGCGAGCAGTCTCTTAAAAAATGCTGTTTGTGCAGCAAGTCTTCCGGCGGATAACCACAAATCGCCAACTCCGGAAAAACCAGCAGATCGACATCGGCCTG
>JAFGTG010000105.1 GCA_016934255.1 Sedimentisphaerales bacterium | reverse complement strand
GAAAATATCGCTTCTTTTTTCAACCTGGATTATGAGAATTATCTGCTGTGGTTTGTGGTTGCCGACGAGTCGGATCCGGCCTATCGCCAGTTATGCGAACTGAAAACGCAATTTGAGGCGGATTCACAAGCTCTGGACGTGCAGGTGTTCGTCGCCGGTTGCGGGCAGTCGTGCAGCCAGAAGATTCATAACCTGTTGTATTGCTACGAAAGAATTGACGACGACGTTGAAATTCTGGCTTTTGCTGACTCCGACATTTGCGTTCACAGCAACTGGCTCAGCCACATCGTCTATCCTCTTCGTCAGTCGAAAAATGGCGTCGCTAGCGGCTACCGGTGGTACATTCCCAAGGAAAATAACCTGGCGAGCCTTGCCCTCTCGGCCATGAACGCCAAGATTGCCCAGCTACTCGGCAATACGCCGTTCAATCAGGCGTGGGGCGGATCAATGGCGATTCGCGTCGATGTGTTTCGTAATCTGGGGATCGATAGAATCTGGCCGAAGGTTTTGAGCGATGACTTGTCATTAAGTTGTGCCGTGAAGAAGGCGGGTTTGAAAGTAGCCTTCGTGCCCGCCTGCCTCGTGGCATCCTACGAGCGCGCGACGTGGCGAAGCCTTTTTGAATTCAGCCGTCGGCAATTTCTCATTACCCGCGTGAGCACTCCAAGGATTTGGTGGCTCGGCTTGTTGAGCAGTGTATATTCGATGTTAGGGACGTGGGGCGCTATGGGTTTGGCGATCTATGCGGCCGTTGTCCGTCACAAGAGCTTACCGATTGTTATCGCCGTACCGGTTGTGTTTTTTACCTGTCAATTGGTGCGCGTTATCCTCCGACAAAGAATGGCTCGCAAATTACTCGCCCAGGACCGTCGGGCGATGAGGGCCGCTTACGTGGCCGATATCCTTGCCTTTTGGCTCTGGTCGTTATTGCTGTTATTTCTCATTGTAGCTTCCGCTTTCGGCAGGACGATCTGTTGGCGCGGCATTCGATATAGAGTTTTAAGCCCGACGGAAACCATCATCGTATCAAACGGAAAAGCTGGAACCAGCCTTCAAAGCATGCAGCGATGTCGATAGGATCGGCATCTCATCTTGATGTATCGTTCAAAGGAGTGAAAAATGACGAGGGAAAAGCAAATCAAAAATCCCGCTATCACAATATCAATGGTCGGTCTGTTCCTACTTCTGACGGGTTGTCAGGTCCAGGAGCCTGAGCGATTGAAAGCCGTTCCGTTTACGGAGGTAACGTTCGACGATGAATTCTGGACGCCGCGGATGAAAACGAATCGTGAGGTGACGATCCCTTACGATTTTAAGAAATGCGAAGAAACCGGGCGAATCGATAATTTCGCCAGGGCCGGCGGTTTGATGGAGGGTAAATTCGAGGGCATTCGATTCAATGATTCGGATGTTTTCAAAGTCATCGAAGGAGCCGCGTACTCGCTGCAGATTCATCCCGATTCTGAGCTTGAAAAATACCTGGACGATTTAATTGCCAAGATCGCCGCGGCGCAGGAGGAAGACGGTTACTTGTACACGTGTCGTACCATCGATCCGAACAACCTGCCGAAAGACACAGGCGAGACGCGCTGGTCATTCCTTCAATCGAGCCACGAACTGTACAACGTGGGCCATATGTACGAGGCGGCCGTAGCGCACTACCAGGCGACAGGTAAACGAACGCTGCTCGATGTAGCGATTAAAAACGCCGACCTGATCGACCGCGTTTTCGGCCCCGGCAAGAAACGGGACGTACCCGGCCACGAGGAGATCGAGATCGGCCTGGTGAAATTGTACGGCGTCACCGGGGACGAGAAATATTTGGCGCTGGCGAAGTTTTTCCTCGATGAACGCGGTCGAGCCAACGGGCGCAAGGTTTACGGTCAATATTGTCAGGACCATAAACCGGTGACCCGACAGAATCGCGCCGTCGGCCACGCCGTCCGGGCCGGCTATTTATATACCGGTATGGCGGACGTCGCCGCCCTGGTGCCGGACACGGGTTACACCGGGGCGCTCGATCGTATCTGGCAGGACGTCGTATCGAGAAAGCTGTATATCACCGGTGGGATCGGCGCCCGGAGCGGCGGTGAATCCTTCGGCGAAGGTTATGAGCTGCCGAATAAAGAGGCGTATTGCGAGACCTGCGCCGCCATTGCCAATGCGATGTGGAACCATCGGATGTCCCTGTTGCATGCGGATGCAAAATATATCGACGTCTTGGAACGTGTTATTTACAACGGATTTCTTTCAGGTATTTCGCTGAGCGGAGATAAATTCTTTTACCCCAATCCGTTGGCCAGCGACGGCAAGTATCAACGAAGCCCATGGTTTGGCTGCGCGTGTTGCCCAACGAACATTGTGCGTTTCCTGCCGTCTCTGCCGGGGTACGCTTACGCCCAGAATCAGGAGGGTTTGTATGTGAATCTCTTTGTGAGTGGAAGTGCGGCAATCAAGATGGGTACAGATACCTTGCGCGTAACCCAGCAGACCCGTTATCCCTGGGAGGGCCACGTCAAGATCATGGTGGAACCGTCAACACGGAAGGCGTTCACGATTGGCGTTCGCATTCCCGGCTGGACGCAGGAAAGCCCCGTGCCGAGCGATCTGTATCTCTACTCGGACCTCGGACCTAAAGACTGGGATCAACGGAAAGTAACGATTAAGGTCAACAGTCAACCGGTTGCGTTAGTGATCGTCAACGGCTACGTGCGGATTCACCGGGTGTGGAACGTCGGGGATGTCATCGAGTTGAATTTACCGATGCCGGTCCGCCGGGTGCGTTCCCACTGGAAAGTGAAGGCCAATACGTGGCGTATCGCCCTTCAGCGAGGGCCTGTTGTCTATTGTTTCGAGGGAGCGGATAATCCACAAGGTGTCTCGGATCTTATTTTGCCGCCGGATGCGACGTTCCGGACGGAATACCGCGACGATCTATTGGGCGGCGTGGTGATCCTTACCGGTCAGGGTAAGATTCGCCAATCCCGGGAAAACGATAAAACGGCTTTGAAAGATATTGAGGTCACGGCTATTCCGTATTACGCCTGGGCGCACCGGGGTAAGAACGAAATGGCTGTCTGGCTTAAGGAATCTGACGGAGAGTAACATGATGAAAATACATTGTCTTTTAGTTTCCTTTCAGGTGTTGCTTACCGTGAGCGTGCGAACGGCGACCGGGCAAGTCACCGGGATTGAGAAGAATACTTTTTATGTTGCCTTAAATGGCAATGATTCCTGGTCGGGTCGTTTGTCGAAGCCGAATGCCGACCGAACCGATGGTCCGTTCGCAACGCTGCATGCGGCATGTCGTTTAGCCCCGTCGGGTAACGTTATTGTACAAGCCGGGCAATACTTTTTTGATGAGCCGCTCGTGTTGGATCATCGCACTGCCGATTTGACGATTGAATCGGCGCCGGGGGCCAATGTATGTCTTTTCGGAGGCAGAAAGATCGAGGGATGGAAAAAAGATGGCGAGCGGTTCTATTCCGCTACCCTGCCCGGCGTCAAAGAAGGTCAGTGGGACTTTCGCGCTCTGATTGTGAACGGGCGCTATTGCCCGCGCGCCCGACTGCCTGAGAAAGGATTTTTTACCCACCTGAGCCGTTTCGAGGTTCCCTGGATGAGCACGACGGGCGGTGGTTGGAAACGCAAGCCGACGCACGAAGAGCTTACGACGTTGAAATACCAACCCGGCGACATTGGTCCCTGGCTGGATGTCAACAACGCGGAACTTACCATCTACCATATGTGGGACGAGTCATTGGTCGGCTTGAAGGCAATGGACAGTGAATCTCAAACGCTTACCTTTGCAAAGCCCTCCGGCCACCCGCCGGGGGCGTTCGGCGTCAATAAATACGTGATCTGGAACATCCGTGAGGGCATGACGCAGCCGGGACAGTGGTATCTTGACCGCACGGCCGGCAAGCTGGTCTATTGGCCGCTACCCGGAGAGGATATGGCTCGTGCCGATGTTATCGCTCCGACCATCGAGTCTATCATTCGCATTCGGGGTACGAGAGACAATCCCGTCAAAGGAATTACGATCCGCGGTCTCACGCTTTCGGTGACGACGACGCCCCTTGAGACGGGCGGCTTCGGAGCGGGCCGGTATGATGGAGCGGTCTCCGTCGCTTCGGCCGAGAACTGCCGGCTGTTCGAACTGGAAATTGTCAACGTAGGCGGGCAGGGAATCAAGGCTTCGGGGGATAACCTTCACGTCGAAAGGTGTCACGTTCATCACGCCGGTGCATGTGGTATTCGATGCTTTGGAACCGGATGTGTCGTGGCCGACAACTCTATCTACGATGTCGGTTTGACCTATCCCAGCGCTATCGCGCTGCAAGGGGGCGGCAAAGACTGCCGGCTCAGTCATAACGAAATTCACGATTGTCCCTATACCGCCATCAACTGCGGCGGCGAAAGGAACCATATCGAGCACAACCTGATCTATCGTGCGATGAAGGAGCTGCACGACGGCGGCGGTATCTATTGCTTCGCCGGCAAGGACCTCGTGCTGCGCGGAAATTTCATCCGGGACATTATCGATACGGGCGGCTACGGCGCTTCGGCGTATTACCTCGACGAGAGGTCTGAAAACTGTTTGGTCGAGGGCAACCTTTCGGTTGGTATTGTACGACCTTCTCACAACCATATGGCCCACAATAATACGATCCGTAATAATGTTTTTGTCAGCAACGCAGATGTTAGAATCACTTTTCCCAAGTCGTCGGATTACATATTTGATAAGAACATCATTCACACCAAAGGCAAAATCATCTTCGAGAATTCGGATGCGGTAACGGCGCTTCGGAGTAATGTGTTGTTTAGCGCCGAAGGAATCGTCCAAAATCGGAAACTCAAGAATTATAGCCGGGTGGGTGATGGTTCGTTAGAGTTCGCAGAGGACAACGTATTGACGGATCCGATGCTTATCGAATATGAGAAAGGCAAAGTCACTTTCTCGGCGGAGTCCCCCGCGCTCAGGCTCGAAATAGAGCCGATTGACGTGAGCGGCGCCGGACCGCGTTTTCGTTGAACGCCGACGCACCATTTTTGCACTTGACGATTCGTTAAATCTTTGTTAGGAAACGGTGTGAATCGGATTAGAGTTTAAGTGGATAGGGTCGAGCCATGACAGAAATGAATGAAAACTCGCAGGCTCCGGACAATGCCGGGGCGGAACAAACCAACCAGCCTGTCAGTGAACCGCAACCTGTCGATGCCGGACAATCGGCAGTCGGCAAGGATGACAAGAATATGGCCATGTTATGTCACATACTGGCCATCTTCACCGGTTTTCTGGGGCCGTTGATTATTTGGCTGATCAAGAAGGATGATTCGCCGTTTGTGGATCGTCACGGCAAGGAAGCACTGAACTTTCAGCTTACGATCCTGATTGCATGGGTGGCTTCGGGCTTGTTAAGTTTTGTGTGTATCGGATTTATTTTAATGCCCGTAGTCGCCGTCGTGGATTTGGTTTTCTGCATCCTGGCAGCGGTTAAAACCAGTCGGGGTGAAGAGTATCGCTACCCGGTATGTATTCGGTTCGTTAAATAAGGATCGAGCTATTCATCAGTGGCTTTTGCATTAGGCTGTTGACAGTTTTTATTGAAGTATCCTGATCTCGCCGCGATTGCTCTGGGTTCCTAAAAACGCTTCCTTGAAATATTGTGACTGACGGACTATGATAACGTCAAGTGACAATATGGGTATGAACTATCAGCAAGCTAAGGAATCCTTCTATGAAACAAGTCATGAATCGCCGTCAATTCATCAAAGCCCTGGGCGTTGCCGCTGGAGCGATTGCCCTGCCCGGTTGTGTTAGCTCCAACCAATCCAGCACAAGCGAAGTTTCCGTGAAAAAACCGAACTTCGTCATCATATTCGCCGACGACTTAGGTTACGGCGATTTAGGTTGTTTTGGCCATCCCACCATTCGTACGCCGAACCTGGACCGGATGGCCGCGGAAGGTCAGAAATGGACCAACTTTTACGTCGGTGCTTCGGTATGTACGCCGAGCCGGGCGGCGCTGTTGACGGGCCGGCTTCCGATTCGCAGCGGTATGTGCAGCGATAAACGGCGCGTGCTGTTTCCCGATTCCGCCTCCGGCTTGCCCGCGCGTGAGGTCACCCTCGCCGAAGGTCTTAAAACGGTGGGCTACACGACAGGCTGCATCGGAAAATGGCACCTGGGCCATTTGCCTTCGTACCTGCCGACCCACAACGGTTTCGATTCTTACTTCGGCATTCCCTACAGCAATGATATGGACAAGGTAGGCGGCCAGGGACGAAAGGCCTTTAGTGAGCAGAAGATCGAATATTGGAACGTCCCGCTCATGCGCGATGAGGAGATCATCGAGCGCCCGGCCGATCAGAACACCATCACCAAACGCTACACGGAAGAGGCCGTCAAGTTCATTCAAAAGAACAAGAGCGAACCATTCTTTCTCTATCTGGCCCATAACCTTCCGCACGTACCGCTTTTTGTCTCGAAGAACTTCAAAGATAAAAGCCTGCGAGGTTTGTACGGCGACGTCGTAGAGGAGATCGACTGGGGCGTCGGACAGATCTTCGATACCTTGCGGCGCGAGGGTTTGGCGGAAAACACCTTTGTGGTCTTCACCTCGGATAACGGACCGTGGCTTACCTTCAATGAGCTTGGCGGCTCCGCGGGTTTGCTCAGGGAAGGAAAAGGCTGTACGTTTGAGGGCGGGATGCGCGAGCCGTGCATCATGTGGTGGCCGGGGAAGATCCAGCCGGGCGTCGTCAATGATATGGGCGCGACGATGGACGTCTATACGACGATTCTAACGCTGGCCGGGGCGGAGGTGCCGAGCGACCGGGTGGTGGATGGGCTGGATATCTCTCCGGCGTTGTTCGGCACGGGACCAAGCCCACGCCAGGTCGTGTATTATTACCGAGGCGCAAAGCTGTATGCTATACGTAAAGGCCCTTACAAAGCCCATTTCTTCACCAGGTCGGCTTACGGCAGGGACGAGGAAGTCCGGCATAATCCACCATTACTCTATCATCTCGGCCGCGATCCTTCCGAAAAGTACGATATATCCAAAGATCATCCGGAAGTTCTCGCAGATATCCAAAAGGAGGTCGCTTTGCATCTGGCGAATCTGACGCCGGGCGAAGACCAATTGGCCAAACGTATTCTGAAGAAATAATTCAATCCGGATTAAGGTTAAAGAAGTGTTATGAAATCAGCAATCAATCGGCGACAGTTCATCAAAGCGGCGGGTTTGGGAACGGCGTTTTTAACGTTGGGTGGCAACCTCAAAGCCGAAGGCTTTGGGGATGGGGGCGTCTCGAAGAAGCCCAACATCGTTTTCATTATGGCCGACGACCTGGGCTACGAATGTCTAGGCTGTTACGGTAGCCAATCGTATAAGACGCCCGTCCTCGATGAGCTTGCCCGGACCGGCATGAGATTTGAGCATTGCTATTCGCAGCCGTTGTGTACGCCATCGCGCGTGAAAGTCATGACCGGCCAATATAATTTCCGCAACTACGTCAACTTCGGCGTTCTCGACCCGAGCCAGAAGACGTTCGGCCATCTCTTGAAAGGATGCGGTTACGCGACCTGTGTCGTGGGTAAGTGGCAGTTATACGGCAGCGTCAATCAGAGCGAAAAGGTTCGCGGCACGGGCAGTTTGCCGGACCGGGCGGGGTTCGATGAGCATTGCCTCTGGCAGGTTATGGAACGAGGCCCTCGTTACAAGGATCCGCTGATGATTCGAAACGGGAAACCCGTCGAGGACATTCAGGGTAAGTACGGACCTGATATTTCCTGTGATTACGCCCTGGACTTTATCGACCGCCACAAAGCAGGGCCGTTCTTCCTTTATTTTCCGATGGCCCTCGTGCATGATCCCTTTGTCCCGACACCGGACAGCGAGGACTGGAGCAAGAAGAATCATAAAAACAACACGAAGTATTTCGCGGACATGGTTTCGTACATGGACAAAATCGTCGGCCGGATCGTCGATAAGCTGAAGGCGCTCGGCCTGCGCGAAAAGACTCTTTTCATATTCACGGGTGACAATGGCACGCACATGAGTATCAAATCGAAAATGCCTAACGGCGTTATCCAGGGAGACAAGGGCCAGACAACGGACGGAGGGACACATGTGCCCCTGATTGCGAACTGGCCGGGCGTTGTTCCTACCGGGAAGGTATGTGGCGACCTTGTGGATTTCAGCGATTTCGTGCCGACTTTTGCCGAGGTAGCCGGTACGAAAGTTCCCGTGAATATGAAAGTTGACGGCCAAAGTTTCATGCCTCAGCTTCGAGGCGAAAAAGGCAACCCGAGGGAATGGATCTTTTGTCATTACGATCCGCGATGGGGGAATCGTCCGAAGCGCCGTTTCGTTCGCGACAAGCGATGGAAGCTCTACGCCAATGGCGATCTTTACGATGTGCGAGCGGACGTGCTTGAAAAAAATCCGAACCCGGCCGGCCCGGAAGCCATCGCGGCTAGAGAACGACTACAAAAAGTCTTGGATTCGATAACGTAGTGATGATAACACCTTTGTTGATGAGATGGAGCAAATGATGAGTTCGAATTCTTACACACGTCGTGATTTCATCAAAGCAATGGGACTTGGAGCGGCGGCATTGGCGATTCCGGGATGTGCAAGCGCGGCGAGATCGCGTTCCGCTCATTCGAAGCGCCCGAATATTGTTCTTATAATGGCCGATGATATGGGCTTTTCCGATATCGGCTGTTACGGCGGTGAAATCCACACGCCCAATCTGGACGGGCTGGCCGCGAATGGAGTGCGCTTCACGCAGTTCTATAACACGGCCCGCTGCTGCCCGACGAGAGCGTCGCTGATGACCGGTCTTTACCAGCACCAGGCCGGCATAGGGCACATGATGGATGATCGAGGCTACGAATCATACCGCGGCGATCTGAACAATCGTTGTGTTACCATCGCCGAGGTGCTCAAATTGGCCGGCTACAGCACGTACATGGCCGGCAAGTGGCACGTGACGCGCTTCCGCGGGCCGGAAGGGCCAAAACATAACTGGCCACTCCAGCGCGGCTACGATCGTTTCTTCGGGACGATTCACGGCGCGGGCAGTTTCTACGATCCGTGCTCGTTGACGCGCGACAATACGCAGATTCCACCCGACAGCGATGACTTTTATTATACGAACGCCATTAGCGACAACGCCGTCACGTACATTCGCGAGCACAAGAAAGACGATCCCTTCTTCATGTACGTGGCCTTTACCGCGACGCATTGGCCGATGCACGCGTTGCCGGAGGATATCGCCAAATATAAAGGGCGCTACGACGGCGGCTGGGACGCGCTGCGCGCCGAGCGGCGAAAACGAATGATCGAATTGGGAATTATCAAAAGCGAATGGAAAGTCACGCCGCGCGACAAAGACGTGCCCGCATGGTCCGAGACCAAGGATAAAGGATGGTTCGCACGCCGGATGGAGGTGTACGCGGCGATGCTCGATTGTATGGATCAGGGGATCGGGCGTATCGTCGCGGAGCTCAAGCGGACCGGCCGCTTCGAGAATACGTTGATTTTCTTCTTAGCCGACAATGGGGGCTGCGCCGAGGAATATGGTAGTCGAGGAAAAGTCAAACCCGATCCGTCCAAGCCCGTCGTTCTCAAGCCGATGGGGAAAGATGAGTTACAGCCTGATATGCAGCCCAAGGTCACGCGGGACGGCCGACCGGTCCGCACGGGTTATGGCATCATGCCGGGTCCGGCCGATACGTATATCGCCTACGGTAAGCCCTGGGCTAACGCCAGCAACACCCCGTTCCGTCGTTATAAGCATTGGGTTCACGAAGGCGGTATTTCGACGCCTTTGATCGCGCACTGGCCGGCGCGGATAAAGGCCCAGGGCGAACTGCGGCATCAGCCGGGGCATCTGATCGACATTATGGCCACGTGTGTGGATGTCAGTGAAGCAACCTACCCGACCGAATACAAAGGGCACAAGATTATCCCGATGGAGGGCAGGAGTTTGAGGCCGGCCTTCGACAACAAGCCCATCGAGCGCGAAGCCATTTATTGGGAGCATGAAGGCAATCGCGCCGTTCGTCAGGGTAAGTGGAAGCTCGTCTCGCGACATCCCGGTCAATGGGAGCTTTACGATCTCGAAGCTGATCGCACGGAGTTGAATAACCTCGCAGACCAATATCCACAGAGGATTGAGAAACTTAGGGCCATGTATGAGAAATGGGCCGCCCGATGCGGCGTTCAGCCCTGGCCCATAAAAAAGAAAAAGACGACATAACCCGGTTTGTCATTCCCGCGAAGGCGGGAATCCACAGAAATAGCCGCCGCCCCGGATTCCTGCTTCCGCAGAGATAACAGTGAGTATTCATCTGTTTTGGAAACGAAAGAATTTTCAAGAAAATCCGGAAAATTTGACGAAGATTGTACTGTAAAGTAAAACCAATTCGTTCCACGTTCGTATATAGAAGTAGATAGGCAGGCTTACCGTTAATCATAATTGAAGTCGCTATCATATTTTTACTTTTATTCATATCTTAAACCCGCCTGCCGAACGAAAGGTTCTTTTTAAAAGTTTGGCGTATGGTTCTTTGTCGAGGAAGGCTTAGCGCGAAAGGTTCGCGCCCTTATGGGAGACAAAAGAAGAATGGGCAGGTTTGAACGTTTATCATAATTCGAGTTGTCATCATATTTCTTCACGCTTTCATACCTTAAAGACCGACCTGCCTTCCCAAAGAAGGAAGCTCGAAATCCTAATTCCGAAATCCGAAACAAGCACGAACGATAAAATTCCAAAATTCAAAACGCTCCTTGTGAGACGAAACGTTTGGATCATTTGGTAATTTGAATTTCGATATTGTTTTGGATTTAGACATTGGTGCTTCGTGCTTTTTGCGCGGAGCGTCCCGGCAGAACCGGTTCGTAAAAAGTGGGTAAACCGACCGTTTTTGAGCGTAAAGAAAACCAATCATGGAGATTCGCTAAGAAACGGCGTTAAGTGTTGTATGTTTTTAGTCAAGGCTGTCATTATGCGATCCGGAATTTGCGTTGTACTTATTCTTATTAAAAAACGGTTACGATGTGCTCAAGGACGGCCGGTCGGGCGAATCTCCGAACAATTGAAGGAGAATAAAAATGAAACGTAAAGGTTTCACCTTAGTCGAGTTGTTGGTCGTGATTGCGATCATCGCTCTGTTGATGGGTATTCTGATGCCGGCCCTGGCCCGGGTCCGTCAGATTGCCTTCCGCATGGTCTGCGGGACAAACCTGTCCGGCATCGGCAAGGCCATGCTGATTTACAGTAACGATTACGATGATGAGCTGCCGCGTGCCGGCGGCAGAGAAAGCACGTGGTCCGGCTCGGTTTCAGACTGGACGGCCACGAATCGCTTTAGCGCTTACGGCCTGGCAGCCAACGGCAGCGGCGGACAGGCCACCATCTCGTCCTGCTTCTACCTGCTGGTTAAGTATGCCGAAGTCACGCCCAAGTCCTTTATCTGCAAGGGCGATTCCGGAACGACGGAATTTAAACCCGCCGACTATGGCGCCGGCGAAAGGGAGCTGATTGACTTGTGGGATTTCGGTACGAATCCCTACGAGCATTGTAGCTATTCCTATCATATGCCGTTCGGTCTGTACGCTCTGACGACGGCGAGCGAGCCGGGCCTGGCGGTAGCGGCTGATAGGAACCCGTATATCGCCTCGCCGGCGGCGGAAGCCAAGGAGTTCCCCGGTTCGTACAATCCGGATGGTGATACCGAGGCCATTAAGGCCGGCAACGCCACGCAGCACCAGGAAGACGGGCAAAATGTCCTGTTCCTGGATTTTCACGTGAACTTCGAGAAGCGCCCGTTCTGCGGTGTTGACGACGATAACATCTGGACCTTCTGGGACGGCGGAGACGTCAGACTTGGTTCGGTTCCGACCTATGGGAGCGAACCCCAGGGCCGAACGGACTCCCTGCTCGTGCAGGATGCCGAAGGCGGACCAACCGATCCCGGCGTGAAGGGAAGAGCGTGTTTTCTCGGTCATACTCCCGTATGGATCGATGGTTCGCTCGTGCCGATCTCGGACGTTCGACTCGGGCAGATGGTCGGAAAATCCGACGCTGCCTCTTCCAGACAGATCGAACGTGTTGATGAGCACGAAGGCGTATTCGAATGTCGGGATGTCATCCTTGAAAACGGGGATTGCATCAGCGTTGTGGACAGACACCGCTTCATGCTCGATTCCGGAGCATGGATCGCCGCGCCGGATTTGACAAGCGGCATGAAACTCAAATCGCTGAACGGTCCGGTACGCATCAAGAGCGTGGTGAAAAGGTCATTGCCATTTGTGGGCAACGTGTACAATCTGAAGGTCAAAGATGGCGAGCAGTATTGTGTTGGTAAAGATGGGATCATTGTTCGCGATTGGTAAGCGAACGTATGATTCCATCATTCGGTGACCGGATCGCGCCGAGATAGTCTCTTTTGGGGCGGCCTTGTACGGCGGAGCGCAGGGCCGCCTTTCATCGATGATCTTAGAAACGCACATAATACCTGTGGCCATGAAGTCTTAGAATCCCTGACAAAATGAGGATACGTCTTAGGTGGTCATGCTGAGCAAAGCGAAGCATCTGGGATGATTACGTGTAAAATAAGATTCTTCGCTGCGCTACGCTCTCCCTAAGGGACACCTAACGGTGCGTTCAGAATGACATTTACCTTGTTTTGTTAGGCGTTCTTAGGCAGTTAATTATGAGAACAGACTTTGCGGAGAATGCAGAAAATGGAAACGGCAAATTTGAACACGAATGTTGACGATGAAACGGGGGAATTTGAACCCAATCAAGAAGTAAAAATGAGTCCGACATCGGACGATGATAACGTCCCGACTCGCGGGCGGATCATTATCCCTTGTCTTATGACAGTCTATTTTTTCTCCGGGGCGTGTTCGTTGATCGACGAGGTGATATGGGTACGATTATTGAAACTGACACTGGGGAATACGATTTATGCTTCGAGCATTGTCGTTTCGACGTTTATGGGAGGCCTGGCGCTGGGCGCTTTCATTATGTCTCGATATTCGGATCGCATCCGAAGACGTCTGCGACTGTATGCTTTGCTGGAGATTTTTATCACATTATCCGCCCTTTTATTACCCTGGGAACTGAAAATTGCAGACAGAGCATACGTTTGGTTCTTTCAGACCTGTCAGCCGACAAACAAGGAATTACTATTAGTCCAGGTGATTCTTTCGGGATTGCTTTTGCTCGTACCGTCGATGCTGATGGGCAGTACATTGCCGCTTTTGGGGAGATTTGTCACGTCGCTCGAAAAAGAAGCCGGGCATTTGGTGGGTAAATTGTATGCTCTCAATACACTCGGCGCCGCGGTCGGTTGCTTCATGGCGGGATTCGTTCTGATCCGACTGTTGGGGATCATGGGGACATTATACACGGCGGCGATCTTAAATCTTTTTGTCGCTTTCGCCGGATGGTTATTATCACGATTTTCCTATAGCCTGGAGGAAGAAAGATGCAATGCACTGATCGAGAATCCTGGGGTTGTCTCGATTGGATTCAGTCGCGGCGGTGAACGTGTCTTGCTTCTTGCATTTTTCCTGAGTGGGTTGATCAGCATCAGCTACGAGTTGCTTTGGATGCGGAGTATTGTGCATTTACTGAGCGGATATACCTACGTGTTCTCATCCGTGCTGACGATCTATCTGCTGGGAAATGTCATTGGCGCCGGCATTGGCAGCGGCCTGGTTAAAACCATCAAGAATCCCGCCGCCGGATTTGCGGTCACGCTGTCTCTTTTAGGTGTGTGTGGGATTTTCTATTTGCCTTTACTGATCCATTGGACCTCACATGCCTTGCCGCACATCGACCGGGAGGTCGAACTGGCGAGCATGACCATTCCCTTTTCAACCTATATGATTAAACCTCTCGTGCAGAGCGCATTTTTGTTTCTTTTGCCTTCTGTCATGATGGGCGTGGGCTTTCCAATTGCATTGCAAGCCTGGGCCCATCGTGCACATCAAGTCGGGCGAACCACGGGAACGGCGTATGGTGTCAATACCGTCGGAGCGGTCGTCGGCGGACTGGCAACCTGTTTTATTCTCATTCCGTGGCTTGGAATGCAGCTTTCGATGTTTGTCCTGGCTCTTGGCGGGATGTGGATGGCCGGGATGTTGTGGATGCTGTTTAGCCGGGGCAACAAAATCCTCGGACGGACCGGATTATTTGGTGTGGCGGGGATATCGACGTTAGTCGTTTTGGCCATGCCATCGAATCTTTTCGAGACCGTCGTCAAAAGCAATCCGAAGCTTCCCGAACAGCTCGAACTGATCGCTGCAGAGGAAGGCATTGCCACAACGGTATCATTGTATAAAGATCCCAGGGAAGAAACGTTATACCTTTATACCTCCGGCCAGAGAGTTGCCGGCGATACGTATTTTTGGCGCAGCGATCAGAAGATGCTGGGACATTTCGGGATTTTGCTGAACCGCCAGGCCCAAAGCGTCTTGTCCGTCGGATTCGGCTCGGGCGAAAGTACCGCGTGTATGGCCCTTCACGAACTCGAAAGGGCCGATTGCGTCGAAATCGCCCCGGAGATTGTGGATCTTTCATCGAGATATTTCAGGCATATCAATCTCGGCGATAGGCTGAACGATGAAATCGGCATGATCTATATGGATGCGAAGAATTACATCCATCTGACGGATGTAATGTACGATTCCATTGTCAATGATTCCATCCACCCGAAGCATTTTGCGGAGAACGCGTCCCTGTACGCGAAGGAATATTTCGAAGATGCCGCAGCGCGTCTCAACGAGAACGGGCTGTTTATTTCCTGGATACCTACCCATAACGTCGAGCCGGTGAATGTGATCGACAGTATTATAGGCACGATGATGGACGTGTTTCCGTATGTGACGGTATGGTATATGACGCCCGAACCGGCGCAGTATTTTCTCGTCGTCGGCTCCAAACAGCCGCAGTATTTTTCACCGGAGCATATTGAGGCGGAGTTATCGAAAGACGGCGTGCGGGACAGTCTGGCTCTGATAAATATCCATAACAGCATGGATGTGATCAGTTGTTATCTCGGCGATCAGGATGATCTGAGGCGCGTCATCAGATCGTATTGTTTCAACACCGACGTGAAGCCGTACATCGAGTTCACGGCAGCCGACCAGCCCGGCGGAAATACCCTGTTCCGGCGTTTTATTGCTTCCGTTAGGTGTGACTCTGTCTATGCACATATCGATTGGGGAGGTTTCGACGAAGAGCGTAAAGACAAATGGCTTGAAAATTATGCGCGTCTTCACGAGGCTTCGACCTACCTGCTCATGTCGAACGGTGCACCCACTCTGCTGGATAGATTGGACTGTTGCATGGAAGGATTGAAAATTATGCCCGACAATCCGGCGCTTCTCAATCTCAAGACCAGAACCGAGAAGGATATGTTCTCTTTTTGTGCGGATTTGATTCTGTCCAACAAGGCGGAAGCGGCTCTCGTGCAGGCCGAAAAAATGCTGGATATCCATCCTCGCTCGGCGGTCGCGTGGATGATTAAATCGTTATCCATGCAGAAAAAGGGTAACGTTAAGGAGGGGCTCGAAGCCGCGGCAACGGCGATACGGTTAGAGCCTGGTATTGCGGATGCCCATTTCGTCCTCGGATCGCTCCTGTCCGGCTCTGGCCGTTTGGACGAAGCCGCTACGGCATACGACAAAATCCTTCGGCATTTCACACAATCCCCCAAATAATCCCTCACCGGGGTTTGTCTTTTGTACGTCCTTGTGCTAAACTACCTATTTTAATTTCGAGGAGTACAAAATTGGGACAGACACTTGTTGAAAAGATATTGAGTCAACATCTTGCGGACGGCACACTCGTCACCGGCGAGCAGATCGGGATTCGTATCGACCAGACGCTGACGCAGGATGCGACGGGAACCACGTCCTACTTGCTGTATGAATCGATGGGCGGGGGAAGGGTAAAGACCGATCTGTCGGTCAGTTATGTGGACCATAATATGGCGGGCTTCGGGCCTGAGAACCACAACGACCATTTGTATCTGCAAACAGTAGCCGCCAAGTCGGGCGTCTATCATTCGCGGGCCGGCAACGGGATTTGCCATCAGGTCCACCTCGAACGCTTCGGCAAGCCCGGCGCAACGTTGTTGGGCAGCGATTCGCATACGCCGACCGGCGGCGGGATCGGGATGCTGGCCATCGGCGCCGGCGGACTGGACGTCGCGGTCGCGATGGCCGGCGGGCCGTTTTACCTGAAGTGCCCGAAAGTTCTCGGTGTGAAACTGACGGGCGAACTGAACGATTGGGTCGCGGCCAAAGATGTGATTCTCAAGCTGTTGAGCATCCTTTCGACCAAGGGCAATGTCGGCTGGGTCGTCGAATATTGCGGTGATGGTGTGGAACGACTCTCGGTGCCCCAGCGGGCGACGATCACCAATATGGGGGCGGAATTGGGGGTCACAACGAGTATCTTCCCAAGCGATGAACAGACACGGACGTTTCTGGCGGCTCAGAAACGTGAAAATGATTACCAACCGTTGGCCGCTGATTCGGATGCCGAGTACGACCGCGTTATCGAGATCGATCTGAATGAACTGGAGCCTTTGGCGGCGTGTCCGTCGTCGCCGGATAACATCAAGTCGATCCGGGAGATTGGCGGTCTGGAAACCCGGCAGGTGGTGATCGGCAGTTGTACGAATTCGAGCTATACCGACTTGATGATGGTGGCGAAGGTCTTGAAGGGGCGGCGCGTCAACGAGATGGTCGAATTTGCCATTGCGCCGGGAAGCCGGGAAGTTCTCAATATGCTGGCGGAAAATGGAGCGCTGGCGGATATGATCACCGCGGGCGCGCGGGTGTTGGAATCGGGTTGCGGACCATGCATCGGGCAAGGCTTCTCACCGGCTAACGGCGTCGTCAGCTTGCGGACGTTTAACCGGAACTTTGCCGGTCGAAGCGGGACGAAAGGCGATCAGGTTTATCTGGTCAGCCCGGAGACGGCAGTCGCCTCGGCCCTGACGGGAAAGATTACCGATCCACGCGATCTGCCGGGTGTGACATTCCCGAAAATAAAGATGCCGAATAAGTTTGTCATTAATGACAACATGATCGAGCCACCTTTGGACGACGCCGAAACGGCAAAGATTGAAATTTTACGAGGCCCGACGATTGTTGTACCGGAAGCGCCCAAGCCATTGCCGGAGAAGCTGGCGGGTCACGTGTTGCTCAAGTGCGGCGACAAAATCACGACGGACCATATCATGCCGGCGGGGACATTTCTGAAACTCCGCTCGAACGTACCCGAATACGCCAAGGTGGTCTTTAATTGCTTCAACGAAGAAGGCAAGCCGACCTTTGCCGGGCGGGCGCTCGCTTTAAAGAGCAAAGGCGTTGCCGGCGTCATCATAGCGGGCGAAAGCTATGGCCAGGGCTCGTCGCGAGAGCACGCGGCGTTATGTCCGATGTATCTCGGCGTGCAGGTCGTGATCGCCAAGAGCATTGAACGCATCCACAAGGCGAATCTGATTAACTTCTGTATCGTCCCGTTCGAATTTGCCGATCCGGCGGACTACGACAAAATCGAACGTGACGACGAACTTCGGATCGATGGACTGCTCGAAGCGGTAAAGAGCAGTGACACTGTGAAGATTGCCAAAACGGACGGCTCGTTTGAATTCGTCGGCAAGCTGGCGCTATCTGATAGAGACCGGGAGATTCTGCTGTCTGCGGGACTTTTGAACTACACGCGCAAAAAGGTAAGCGAGTGACGGATATATCATGAAAAACATGCGAGTCTTACTATTCGCTGTTACGCTTACGGCTTTCTGGGCTGACATTTCTCTGTGTAATGATTTTGCCCGGCGGCTTGAAAAGGATGGCATAGAGACTAAGAAATCCGTCTGGTACATTTATGATCGCTATGATTTTACGTATGATACCCGCCAGTGTATTGTCGTTACAACGAAGGAATCCGCCGGGCATCGACCCTGGATATGGCGGGCCCGTTTCTTCGGTCATGAGCCTCAGACAGACCTGGCGCTTTTGGAGAAGGGATTTCATCTTGTTTATATGGACGTAGCCAATCTCTTCGGCTCTCCCATAGCGGTGAATCATTGGAATGCCTTTTACCATTATCTGACCGAACATCATGGTTTCCATCCGCGCGTAGCTCTGGAGGGGATGAGCCGGGGCGGCTTGATTGTTTACAACTGGGCCGGCGTCAATCCAGAGAAAGTGGCGTGCATCTACGCCGACAATCCCGTTTGTGATTTCAAGAGCTGGCCTGCCGCTCGAGGTAAAGGAAAATCCCATCAACCGTCCTGGGAGGCGTGTCTGAAAGCGTACGGCCTGACGGAGGAGCAGGCTTTAACGTATAAGCATAATCCGGTTGACAATCTGGAACCATTGACTCGATCCGTTGTACCTGTTTTGCATGTTTGTGGAACCGCCGACACCGTCGTTCCGATGTCGGAGAACACGGACATTATCGAACAACGTTATCAGAAACTTGGCGGCAAAATCATCGTGATTCGCAAGCCGGGCGTGGACCATCATCCGCACAGTCTTGAGGATCCGAAGCCTATTGTGGATTTTATCCTGACGCATACAACAGCCGATTACGACAAGTTCCATTACTGCCTGAGGCACGGACTGACCAACAGCCGGATTAAATTCCTGCGGCAAAAGAAAGGCCGAGTGGCTTTTCTGGGCGGTTCGATTACCCACAATCCCGGCTGGCGGAACATGGTATGTCAGTATTTGCAACACCGTTTTCCTGAAACGGAGTTCGACGTTATCGCCGCCGGGATACCTTCGATGGGATCGACGCCGGGGGCTTTTCGTCTAACGCGAGACGTTTTCAAAAACGGTCCGGTCGATTTGCTCTTCGAGGAAGCCGCTGTCAATGATACGACCAACGGACGCACCGATATCGAGCAGATTCGCGGTATGGAAGGGATCGTTCGGCACGCTCGGACACTTAATCCCGAGATCGATATTATCTTGATGTATTTCGTCGATCCCGAGAAAATGAAAACATACAATGAAGGCTCCGTCCCGGCCGTCATTCGTAACCACGAGAAAGTAGCCGAATATTATCAATTACCCTCCTTGAATCTTGCGCTCGAAGTCACTGAGCGAATCAACGCCGGGCAGTTCGATTGGCCCAATGATTTTCGCAATCTTCATCCGTCGCCTTTCGGTCAGAATGTTTATTTCCGCTCGATGAAGCATTTATTGGATACGGCGTGGACGACTGAAAGCATTCAAGCGGCGCCTAATCCTATGCCCGATAAGCCTCTCGATTCGTTTAGCTACTATCATGGTCGGTATGTGGATATTAGTAAAGCCGAACTTGTTAAGGGCTTTACCTATGACGCGGCGTGGAACCCTGGTGATGGTAAAGGGATACGCAAAGGTTTTGTCAACGTACCCGTGCTGAAAGCCGACCGACCCGGTGCGGAGTTACGATTTAACTTCGAAGGTACGGCTGTTGGAATTTTTGTCACGTGTGGTCCGAATGTGGGGATTATTGAATACAGTATCGATCAATCGTCTTTTCGCCAGGTCGATCAGTTTACACAGTGGAGCGCGAATCTTCATTTGCCCTGGGCCTATATTCTGGACGCTGAGCTCAGCCCGGGCGTTCATGAGTTGACGTTAAGAACGACGGACAAGAAGAATGAAAAAAGCTGTGGGTATGCCTGTCGCATTGTGCATTTTTTGGTTAATTGAAATCTGAGGCGATGTCCAAAAAGATCGTAACGATTTTCGGAACCGGTCGGGCTAGGCCGGGCGATGAGATATTTTCTTTGGCGTACGAGACCGGCAGATTATTGGCTCAAGCGGGTTTTGCCGTCGCCAACGGCGGGTATGGCGGAACGATGTTCGCCGTGGCCAAAGGAGCCGCCGAGGCCGGGGGCGAAGTGATCGGCGTAACCTGCTCGGCGTTCAAATCCAGCAAGGCCAATGAATATACAACCCGCGAGGTTGTGACTCATTCGCTTGACGAGCGGCTCGAAAAATTGGTCCAATTGGGACGGGCTTATGTCGTGCTTCCGGGCGGGACCGGGACGCTGCTGGAATTAGCCAAGGTCTGGGAATTAAAAAACAAAGGCTTTTTAGATGCGGATCGACCGATTATACTTGTAGGGCGATTTTGGAGACCGCTGGTCGATCTGGTCGCAACCGACGATCCCGACAGTCGGCGATATGTTGAGGTGGTGAACGATCCCAAGCGGATCGTTGAAACAATAGGTGATTTATGATTCGGATCGGTAATTATTTGATTATTGTTTTTTTGATGGGAACCGTCGCCACGGCGGGATTCGGTCCGGAGACGACGCCTGGACCTCAGTTGTTGCGGGACGGCTTTGCCCTGGCCGGCGTGGATGGCAAACTGGTTCGGTCCGATAGCAATGACGTATGGTTTTTTGAATTAAACCAGGACGTGAACGATTATCGAGCCGTCGTTAAAGCGGGGACGAGGCTACAATTACTCCCCTCCTCGACGCTTGAGAAAATAGTGGCCGACGCCAAGACGCGCACGAAACCCGCCTACAGGCTCTGGAATGCGGAGATCACCAAATATAAGGGCAGTAATTTCATCTTTCCACGATACTTTCTACCGCTGCGGGAGCCGAAAGAGACCAGGCAGAAGACAGAGACCGGAGAACGGAAAACTGAGGATGGAAAAGAGGAGACGGGAGGTGAACGATCTCGTGTCGAGGGCGTCCTCCGTAAGGAGTCCCTGGGACCGCCCTCGAATCGCGGGCAAGATGCCCGCGACACGTTAGAACTTGCCATTGATGAGCCAAACGATATATTGGCCGTGCCTCCTGAGATCATCGAAAGGCTCAAGGCCCAACGGGAAAGACCTGCGACCACGAGTCTGCGGCAAATCGTGGACAGCAACGAGGTCCCGGCCGAAAAAACGTCAACGGAAGCTCCGTCTTATACACGAGGCGCCGATTCGGTCTTTGTGGACGGGACGGCTTTTTTGGTCGAGCAGGCGGATGGCCGGCTTGCTTTTGTGCCGGATGCTCTCGGTCGGAATGTTCAGCGGCGCGTTTTACGGCTGTTGCCGTGTGAAGTATTGGAACTCACCGAGCGTACGCAAGCGGCTGAGATCGAGCCGTTGCGATTCAAAATCGCAGGGATTCTGACGACATACAAAGATGAACAGTATCTATTGCTGCAAAAGGCCGTTCGGACGTACAGCCACGGCAATTTCGGCAAATGAGTAGCCAAAGGACTATACGATACAAAACATACGGAGTGTGAAATCCTAAGCACTAAAACCTGAATTCTAAACAAATTCAAAATCACAATATTCGAATGATCCAAACGTATATGGCCGATCCGAATGTGTTACAACATTGTTTTGAAATTTGAATTTCGGTCATTTGTATTTGTTTAAAATTTAGAATTTAGAAATTCGGATTTATTAAATCTTATTTTTATATATTCTTAGGAGTATGACACTGTGCCTCAGGAACTCGACCGAATTCTTATGTGCTCATCTCGTCCCGGTTTTGAAAAGAAGATGGAACGTTTTCGTTCGGCTATGGCCCGAGCCGCCCGGCTTGACGACGAAGAAAGTAAGGAGAACCAGCAAGTCGCTGAGATCCTTCGCAACGTTTTCAGCCGCGGCGATGAAGCCGTTGCGGAGTACACGGATAAGTTCGACAAGGTACAGCTCAAGCCCGAGCAATTCCGGGTAAGCCAGGATGAGCTGGACAGAGCCAACCAGGAGATCGATCAGGACATTCTGCTTTGTCTGCGCGAGGCGATTGAGAACGTGAGGATGTATCAGAAAGACATCCTGATCGACACGGATCAAGTACCGCGCGGCATACGTTACATGCCCATTCGACGGGTCGGCGTTTGTGTGCCGGGGGCTTCGGCGCCGTTGCCTTCCACGGTGATTATGACGGCCGTGCCGGCCCAGGTCGCCGGGGTGAAGGAAATCGCCGTGGTCTCGCCGCCGAGGCATAACGGGAGTATTCACCCGGTGATCTTGGCGGTCTGCTGTGAATTGGGGATCACGGAGGTGTATCGAATCGGCGGGGCGCAGGCCGTGGCGGCTCTGGCCGCGGGGACCGAGACGATTGCCAAGGTCGATAAAATTGTCGGGCCCGGCAATAAATGGGTTCAGGCGGCGAAAAAGCAGGTTTCCGGCGACTATTGCGGCATTGACTCGATCGCCGGGCCGAGCGAGGTGTTGATCGTCGCCAACGATCAGGCCAACCCGGCGTGGATCGCCGCCGATATGCTCAGCCAGGCGGAACACGCCGCCGATAGCAGCGCGATTGTCATCACGGATTCACAAACGCTTGCAGAAGACGTTCTCAAGGAACTCAAGCAACAGGTCAAAGCATTGCCGAGGGCTAAAGAAGCGAAAGAATCCCTGAAGAAATTCAGTGCGATTGTGGTCGTGGAAGATATGGTCAAGGCGATTGAGATGGCGGATGACTTCGCGTCGGAGCATGTGGAGGTTCAGTGTGGCGATCAGTCTCGCGTGATTGCGGATCGCATCACCAACGCCGGGGCGATCTTCATCGGTTCCTACAGCCCGGTCGCGGTCGGGGATTACTGGGCCGGACCGAGCCATACGTTGCCGACCGGGACACGGGCGAAGTTCGCCAGCGCGCTGACGAGCAACGATTTTCTCAAATCGATCAGTGTGATCGAGTACGATCAGGAAATGCTGGCCGCCAGCGCCGACGATATCATTCGACTCGCCCAGGTCGAGGGACTGGACGCCCACGCCAGGAGCGTCAGAATCCGCCAGCAGGATTGAGAAGGGTGAAATTTTCGATTGCCGATTTGCGATTTGCGATTACGCGAACGGAATAAGCTCAGCTTGTTGTGGATAAGGAGCAACGATCCCACCACCAGAACAGGACACCGACCGCCGCGCCGCCGAGATGGGCGAAGACCGCGACGTTGGCGATACCGGCCGGTTGCATCATGAATGCGGTGATTTGCAACACCACCCATAAGGCGAACATGGCGCCGACGGGCAGGCAGATCCAGTGGAAGAACACGACAAAGCCCATGCTGGCCTTGGGGAAGCGCAGGCAATAGTAGGCCATGACGCCTGAGATGCCGCCACTGGCTCCGACGCAGGGAATGGTCGAGCTTGGGTCGCTGAGGATATGTGCGGTATCGCCGACCATCGAGGCGGTTGCAATCAGTAGAAGATAGCGTCCCTTACCGAGTACGTCCTCGCTGTTGTCGCCAAAGAGGATGAGATAGTACAGGTTGCCGAGCAGGTGGATGAGACCGCCGTGCAGGAAGAAGGACGTCACGAACGTCAGTCCGTAATGCCTGGCTAATTCGGCGGGGATCAGCCCCCAGTTCGTCACCGCGGATTCGAGATTGCGAAAGGTTGCGAGACTGACGATAGCGATCACCCCGGCCAATAACACTGTCACGATCGGGCGGTGCTTGAGCGGCATGCTGTTATACTCGATTGGAATCCCCATATAAGCCCCGACAACATCTATCCAGTTTTCGGGGTAGGTCTCGTGCGCTTCCTGGTCCATCTGCATCTTCTTGACTGTTTTTAGATGTACCAGCGCGAGAGCTTCTTTTTCTTTGTCGGACATTGGCCGAGCTTTAGGGGCCTTTGCCGCGGCGCTTTGGGGCAGCGCTTCGAATTCTCGTGGATCGAACCAGATGAAGTGACAACCGGTGCAGACGTCGAGATACTCATTTTTTTCTCCGGACACGATGGGAACTTCAGTCATCCGCCGTCTGCACGCCGGACACATTTTGCCGTCGCCTTGACGGCTGGCGCGCGCTCTCTGCCAGAGGGTGTTTATCGCCTGTCGCGGTATGACTTTCTTGACCACTTCTAATGCCATGGCCCGGCCTTGACATGAAGGGCAAACCCAGAAAAATCCCAGCCTCCCACTTTTTCTGGTCAGCGTCTCTTTACAACTCGGGCAAATCAGCATAATCGGTTATCCTCTCCCAAATGTTGAATATTCGATATCGTTGAGAATTCGTTCGCTTTTACTCCTGTTAGATCACACGTTCCAGTTGAGTTTTTCTTCGTAGCGGTTGTAGAACCACCCTAATAAATGCGCCAAGACCATCGCCAGATAAACGCCTACGAACCAGGTCATAAAGAAACGCAAGTGCGGCGTCTCCGCATCGGGCAGATGTTGGACGTAGATGATGCCCGCTCCGATGAAGGTGAGCGTCATCGCGAGGTACGGCAAAAAGGTGCTGAAAATCGAGCCGATCAGCAGAAAAGGATTGACCCCGCCCCATGTCTCGAAAATGGCGACACCCAAAAAGCTCATCGGCAGGAAAGTCAGTCCGAGGGCGAATAAACTCCAGAAGATCGTATCCTTATTCTCGGTTTCTATAAGATAAGTGACCGATGGACCCAGGTAAAGCAGAAAGCAGAATCCAATCTTAATCGTATGCCCGAACATATCACCCAGACCCGCGTTGTGGCCTTTGGTCTCGACGGCCCTGACGCCGCCGTTGGCGCTACCACGAATGCATTCGCACAAGTACCAGCACAGGTACATGTAAAGGACGATCCTCACGATGATATTGATCCCAACCATGAGTCCGTACGGAGCAAGGCATGGCATAAACACTTCGGCGACTTGGCGGAGATAAAGTACGCAAGCCCTGAAGAAAAAGCGCGTGAAGACGACGATTCCAAGAACCGACATCCCCGATATGCTCGTCGGAAAAAGGAAAATATCGAAGATCCACGGCAGCTTCCGTTGGGTGACGACGTTCGGGGGTTGTTTGAATTCTCTGATGCTGCCTATTTGCAACCGTTCGAATTGTCCTTCGGATTCGTCTATTTCTTTCTCCGGTTCGTTCGAGGTTTCGGCCTTTGTTGCTGAACTTTGCGGCAACGGAACGGCCACAAACGAGCTGCAATGGGGACAGGGGATGAGTTTTCCTCTCGAGCTTTCCGGCTCGTCTATCTGGTTCCGGCACGTCGGACATGTAAACCGAACGACGCCGGGTTCGGCGGGTGATTCGAGAGTTTGAGGGATCGCAACGATGAACTTGCATGTGGGGCATTTCACTTGCTTGCCCGCGTACGTTTGAGGGACGTTGATTTTCTGACCGCAATTCTGGCAGTGGAGTTCAAATAAAGAAGACTTCGCAGGGATAACCAGGGCGGCGCCGCATTCGGGACACTTGCCTCGCTTGCCCGCGTGTTCGTTCTGGATGCTGATCTTACGACCACATTGTTCGCAGTTAAATTGGATCATACAGTCTTTCCATTTCCAAGTGACGCCCCTCCCATTTATTTTGGCCTAAATGTCCCAGCCCAGTTTATCTTTATACCACCAGTAAAACCAGCCCAAACGATGTGCCAGGACAAAAATCAGATACACCTGAGGAACGCGTTTGAGAAAGTTCCATACCGGCAGTCTCGGTATGAGTTCCACAACAATTCCGCCGAGGACGAGGAAAAACAGTACCAGTCCGCAATACGGCAAGAGGGTGTGGCAAATCGACCTAACGAGTTCTATCGGATTCAGGGCGTCGAAGGCGTCGAACATAATGCCTCTTAGTAACGACATCGGCAGGAAAAAAATCCCGTAAGCCGACAGTATCCAGAACCACACATCATGTCGTTTGACGAAGACGGAATAGAGCAGCATGGGCGATAAACAGATGGCGATACAACCCATAATGATAAATGCCTGGGAGATAAAGTCGCCGATGCTGATCGTATTCTGCATTGTGACGTCGATAGCCCGCCGGCTCCCCCTGGAGCTGCTGATGACACAGTCTGCGATGTAATAGCACACGTAGCTGTAGAAGATGGCAAGGAGAATATACGTAACGGGCTCGGTGATCTCAGCCGTTGCCGGTCCGAGGTGTGGTCCCAGGAGGTGTTCTATGAATCTGATGAGTGTCGAGATCAGTAGAGGCACAACGACAAAGGTCACAAGATGGACCATGCCGGATGTGCTGATGGGATAGAGAAAGGCGTCGATCATCCAGGGCAGCTTGCATTCATCCGCCAGCGGTGGATCCTCTTCGAGTATTTTCATGGCGATAGTCCTCACACTTCCCAGTTCAGCTTTTCCTGATTACGCCAGTAGAAACGACCGATGACATGTGCAATCACAAGAGCGATATAGATAGAGACACCGTAGAAAATTCCACCCACGCAGAGTGTGAGTATATCGGGTTGTTGTGTTTCGTCTGTTTTCATACTCGGCAGTGCGCTGAACGCCAGGATGATTGCAATGATCAGAAGTACGAGGCCTGAGTAATGAAAGAATGTACTAAATATGGAAGCGACAAGAAGAATGGGATTTAGGCCGCGGACGGAATCGAACATAATACAGGCCAGCAAACCCATCGGGAAAAAGAAGGCCCCGTAACCCAGGAGCAGCCAGAAGATGACGTCGTTTTTTTGTGTGAAGAGGCGATAAAAAAGGACCGGCCCTAAGAGGATGAGATAGCAGCCGATGATATGCAGCGCCTGCGACCACATGTCACCTAAACCGCTGGTGGCAAAGACTTCGGGCGCACGTGTGCCGCCTTGAGCACTGTCTCGAACGCATTCGGTGAAAAACCAGAACAGGTAGAGTCCGATGGCGAGATTTATAAAAAAGCTCGGCAGACCGATCACGATACCGAATGGTCCCAGCAGTGTCCGGACGATAGCGATCAAAAGCGGGATGCCCACGAAGATCAATAGGTGTATCAATCCCGATGGACTTGTCGGATAGAGAAAAATGTCGATAAACCAGGGCAGCTTGCGTTTTCCGATGGCCTCTTCTTCTTTCGATGAGTCTGATTCCGATTCGAGCTCATTGAGAATGGCTTTTTCGGCTTCGCTCATCGGACGAACGGGTAGATCCTTGAGCTTGTACTCCTCGGGGACGTCCAGAAAGGTGAGCGCCCCGGTGGAAAAAATTTTTTCAGCCGGGTGACTTGAAGTTTCGTGGGAATGATCTAAATTTGCGATTGGAACAACAAACCGGTCTTTGCAATTTGGACATTGGATTTCTTTGCCGACATAGGTTTTGGGGATGTTCATTGTCCGATTGCAATTTGGGCAATGAAATGGGGTGACGTTCGATTTAGCCGGTATGACGATAACGGCGCCGCATTCCGGGCACTTGCCCCGCTTGCCTGCATAGTTGTCTTGAACACCGATTTTCCGGCCGCAGTGTTCGCAACAAAATCGAATCATAGCACCTTCTCCCTCCCACAATATCCCGTCCCTGCCGCTTTCTAATGCGTTTCTGTTGCGGAAACACGATTTGTCATTCCCGCGTAG
>JAFGTG010000104.1 GCA_016934255.1 Sedimentisphaerales bacterium | reverse complement strand
TCGATATTGAACTTGGGCTTGCGGTCATAGGTATAGACGCCGTTGACTTCCTGCTCGACGTCGGTCAGTTGCGTATAGCAATAGCCCGCGATATTGGGATGATCGGTTAAAATGCGTGTGAGCTGGCCGATCAGCGTCTCGACCTGCTCGGCGGTCTTGCCGTATCCCCACTGATCCCTATTGGTGCGGGCCGGCTCTTTACCGACGTACTCTTTCGTCCAGAACGTGCCGCCGTATTCGTCCACCGAATAGGGCTGGCCTTCGTAAGGCACGGACATCTCGGGAAAGCGAACGGAGACGTCTTTGCCGTCGGGCGCGACCGAGGCGTAACGCTTTTGGAGGGTTTCCGGATTCTGATCGTAATCGTGCACGGTGAAAATGTCCGTCTCGACGTGGACATATCCGCTGCAATCGTTGATCGGGCGCGTCGGGTCCAGTGCACGGGTCAAGTCCACCGTCTCTTTCACACCCCGGCGATGCTCTTCGGAGTGGTTGCGTGCAGCGCCGGAGGTCTCATTAAACGGCGTCCAGGCCACAATCGACGGATGGTTCCGGTCGCGCATCACGACCTCGCGCCATTCACGCTGATGATTGTGAACCCCCTGCGGATTGGCGAAGGAATGCGCGCCGCCCCAATCGCAGAATTCGCCCCAGGTGATATATCCCAGCCGATCCGCCCAGTAGTGAAAGCGTTCCTCGAACACTTTTTGATGCAACCTTGCGCCGTTGAAACCCACAGCCAGCGACATCTCGATATCAGCCTTGAGCGCCGCATCGCTCGGCGCCGTCCAGATGCCATCGGGATAAAAACCCTGGTCGAGAACGTGACGTAAAAAGATCGGTTTGTTATTCAGATAAAATTTATTGCCCTCGATATGAAATTTGCGAAGCCCGGCATAACTTTTCACCGAATCCACGACGCGCATCCCATCGAGCAGTTCGAGCCGGAGCGAATAAAGATAGGGATCGTCCGGTCCCCAGGGACGAGGTTTGGGCACTTGAAGCACATAGGGCAAACCGCTGGCGGATGAACCGCGAACGAAAGCAATCTTCTCTCCGGCCGAGGACAACAGAATGGCTCGAAACCTTAAATCGCGACATCCGTTCTGAATGACGGGAGTCACGACGAAACGGCTCTTATCGAGATCGGGCACAATATGAACGGATTCGATGAAACTCTCCGGCCGGGCCTCCAGCCAGACGGTTTGCCAGATCCCCGTCGTGCGGGTGTACACGCAGCCGTAGGATTCGAGCCGTCGGCTCTGCTTGCCGGAAGGTTGAACGTCGGAACGCACGTCGTCGAGCGCACAGACCACTAAGTTGTTCTCACCCTCCTTGAGCGCTTCGGTGATTTCAAAACAGAACGAGGAAGAGCCTCCGTAGTGACTCCCGACATTTGTGCCGTTAATCCAGGCCCGGCAATCGTAATCGACGCCGCCAAAATGTAAGAAGACCCGCTTGCCGTTCCACTGATCCTGGACGGTGAATGGTCGATGATACCAAACGGCGGGGATGAAACCCGTGTAATGGATGCCTGAAAGCTTGCTTTCCGGGCAGAAAGGAACGATGATTTTCTTATCGAAGCCCGACGGATCTTTGGCCCAGCCTTTTTCGACGCCAACGACGTCGAAATCGAAAGCAAAGTTCCATTCACCGTTCAGATTCAGCCAGGTATCCCGCTGGAATTGAGGTTTCGGGTGTTCGGGGCGAGGAATCTCACCCGCGGTTACGGCGGTCGTGAAAAGAAGGAGCATCAAAATCGATACGTAACGAAAGATTTTGAACAACCCGCCGGGCCTCTTATGCCTTATCATAATCATTTCCTTTCACGAGCAATTCCAGATTTGCGCAGAATACTACCACTTCGAGTTGAAAGAATCAACCCTCGTCCCCCAAACTCCGGTCTTACGCGTTCAGCCGGACTTCGATCGGCTCCGACGCTTTCTTGTCGAGTCGGAATGTTCCTCTGAATCGCTCGTCGCCGAGTCGGACGCGAACTTCGTAATCCCCGAGAAAACCGCGGAAACGCACATTACCTAAAGGATCGACTGTCCCTCCGGCCGTTGTCCACCACCGGCCTTTAATGAGTTGCTTGAGTTCGTGATAAACTGGTTTCGGCGTCATATCGTCGCGCACGAGTCCCGCCGGTGCCTGCTGCCAGGCGCCCTGGTCGGTGAAGTCCCACCAGGTAATGGCCTCCACCGCCGGGTGGGAGAACAGGATGCGATAGAATTCAGCAACCTGTTTCGCTTGCCGTTCTTCCCCTTCGGAGGTGCTAACCCAGCGAAAATCAGGTTCTTTTCGTTTTTGTCGAAGCTCCCATCCCTGCTCGCCGGAGACAACGGTGGTTTCCGTGAAATGCAGGGGCTTGCCGAACCGGGCAAAACGTTCGCACGTTTGCCACGTCTTTTGAGGAGACCAGTAACCGCCGTGCATGTGTGATTGAATACCGATAACGTCGTAGAGCGGCCACCCATTATCATCGATGAGCTTAGAGATGACCTTGTCGGCGTACGCCGCGTCCGTTCGGTAATCGTTAATTAAAAGCGTGGCGTTCGGATTGGCCTTTCGCGCCGCCCGGAATGCCTCGCGAATATAGGCATCGACGCTCATCTTCCGAATGGCCTCCGTGAGGATCGGTGCTTGCTTTTTGATACTTTCCCGGTCGTAGTGCGTCGCTTCGTTGACGACGTCCCACATATCGATTTTGCCCTTAAACTTCCGGGCGCATCGGCTGATACGTTTGAGTTGAAGCTGCATTGCCAAATCGGGTTCGTTCGGCAACCACTGGGGATCTCGATAGTTCCAGGCCAGCGGATGTCCCTTGGTCGTTATATTCCGAACCAGGCACCAGCGAAGGATATCTTCCGTGCGACCATCCTCCGGCTCCCCCTGGCGGCGTTCGTAATTCCACCAATAGAACGGCAGCGTCGCAAAGTTCAGCAGGGCGGCAAACTGCTTTTCATAAGCGGCGTTGTCTTCCGGCGTTCGGCACCGGTTGAGCTTGAAGATATTACAGCCAAACAGGAATTGATGCCGGGTCTGCTGGATGGTTACGATTAAGCCGGTAGGAAATAGCTTACCGTCCGGCCCGATGATTTTCAACGTCGCGTTGGCCTTGCGGTGCTTTTCGATTCGGTCATCGGCCCGTTCAAGAATTTGCTCTTTGGATTCGTTTGCGGCGGAGGACGGCCTCGAAAAAGCCACCAGTGAAATTGCGCTGCATCCCGTCGCCTTGAGAAAACCACGCCGATTCATACAACCGCCTTTCCGTCCTATACGGCTTCATTGACCATTTTAATGCCCATATATTTGCAGAAAGAACCCAGCTCTTTGGTTATATCTCCGTAGCACGTCTGCCGGTGCAATCCGCTCGACCAGTTCTTCCACAATGTCTCGACGCAGCCGTCCACCTTGACGGTGATTTTGGTCCGGCAGCCCCTGGGAACATCCGGCGCATCGATAATTTCGCCGGTGAAGTACGGCATGAAGTCGGTCCCGACCAGCTTAGTCTGTGTGACTTTCCGCCCGATCTGCATGAACACCTGTGGGGTGACGCCTTCCCGCCGTTCCATCACGGTTCGCAATTGATAGGGAGCGTCCGGCTTATCCGGACCGTCCATTTTCGTTGTACCGAGACAATGCGCCAAAATGATGCTGTTATTCGACTCATCCACCGTCGGATCGCTGATAAAACCGGGTCGGCCGACCAATCCCTGCATGATAACGTGAGTCATCGCGCTTTGTAAATCCGACTCGCAAATCCCACCCAGTCCCATGTTATTGAGTCGCGTAAAACCGAGGCACGGGTAAGCCGGAAGCTTGATGGTCTTGTCCCACATCGTGCCATAGCAGTCGATGGTTAGGACTGTGGCATTCTCCCGATTGACCAAATCCTCGAACGCCAACGCCAGTTTGCACGATTTGAATACGTCCTGCTTCGACGGCTCGACCAGTGCTTTCGCGCTGCTGATCCAACGTTCGGCTTCGGCCCTCGCTTCGCTATCGTCAACCGCTTCATAAGCATCGAGCACCTGCTGGCGTTCGATGCGTTTGATCTCGGTGCCGAATTTGTCTTTCATCGTCTTGGCATACGTATCGATCGACCGGGTCGTCAAATCAAGTATTTTGGCTTCTCGGAGGTGATGAATGGCGCGGAAAGGCCGAATGGCGACCGCCAGTTGGCTATAATCACTGGTCAGCATACATTCCAGCTTGGCGCCCAATTCCTGCTTTTGTAAAGCGCCGAATCCCGTCCAGCCGTGTCCCGAATACGGGGCGGCAAAGATCACCGTCGGCTTCCCTACGCTGAGCACTTCATTGATAATCGGTCGGACGCCGATGTTGAAATGAATCAGCAGAATACCGTCCACTTCTTTCAAACGGTTTTTGAGAGGGCCCACCTGATCGGCGGAGGAGACCAATTGATCCACAACGAATTCGACATCCGATAGTTCCTCGAGCTTCGCGAATTCGGATTCGTAAAACCGGATTTCCTTCCTGAAATCCATTTTCGGTTCGGGCCAGAGGCCATGCGAGGTTCCCATGTAGATTCGGGCCACCTTGACTTTCGTCCCCCGACAGCCCGGACTAATTAATTTCGAGCCTTTGGAACCGGCGGCAAACGCTGATAATCCCATTCCACTCATACATAAAGCGCCTCCGGCTGCGGTTAATTGCACGAATTCTCGTCGGTTGATGTTATTCGCCATGGGTACCTCCTTTTGAAAAGCGTTTCGTTCGTTCTATATATCCACTTTTGAAAGGTTGGCGTATTTTAGCATGAGGGTTTTCGTCTGTCCACTGTTGAACTTCACCACGGCGGTGCTGTTCTCGCCCATATCCAGGTACTTTTGAATGCGTCCCAGGCCGAACAAATCATGCCGGACCAACTGGCCCGGCTGAAAATCGGGCACGGAGATGTCAAAGTGATCCTCCTCGTAGTCATCTTCCTCGACGCGCTCGCTGAAATCGACGCCAAGCTCGAACAAGAACTGGGATGGAACCGTTCGCATATACTGTCCCCGAATCGTACGATACCGGGCATAGCTGATTGATAAACCTAATTTGGCGCGCGTAATACCAACGAATAAAAGCCGGCGTTCCTCCTCCAGTTCATCTTCATTCTCCGAGGCGCCGCTTCGTTCATGGGGCAAGAGCCCCTCTTCGACGCCGGTGATAAAGACGTTCTCGAATTCGAGGCCTTTGGCGGCATGCAAGGTCATCAGGGCGACACGGTCGCTGGCGGCGTCGTAGGCATCGGTATCACTAAAGAGCGATATTTGGTGAAGGTAATCAACCAGGGACGGCTCTTCGGTTTGCTGGTCGTAGTCGGCGGCACTGTTAATCAATTCATTGACGTTTTCCAGAGCGTTTTGCCCTTCGGCCCCGGCGGCGCGGAGGGATTCTTCCAGGCCGGATTCCTTAAACACACGTTCCGCCAGCGGGGCGACCGGGCCGGTCAGGTCTTTCCTGAACTGCTCGATGAAGCTGTAAAAAACAGCTAACTTGGCCTTGGGTGCGTTGGAGAGTGAGTCGATACTTTTGGCTCTTTTCACGCCTTCGAGTAAACTGATATTGTTTCGAGCGGCAAAATCGCGAACGCGATCGATGGTTGTTTTGCCGATGCCCCGGGCGGGCGTATTAATGATCCGCAACAGGGCGATTTCATCGTTCGGATTGACCAGAATCTTCAGATAAGCAAGCAGATCGCGGATTTCTTTTCTTCTGTAGAATTCCACACCGCGAACGATCTGGTAGGGGATTTTCTCCTTGATGAAGGCCTCTTCGATGGCCCGGCTTTGTGAATTAACGCGATAGAATACCGCCATCTCTTTAAGAGATGCGCCGTTTTCGGCAAGCTCCTTCACATGCTGAGCAATGGCCCGCGCTTCCGATTTATCGTCCTCAAAGGGCGTGATCTGAATGGCCTGGCCCTCGGATTGGGTAGGGACGAGCTTCTTTTCTTTTCGATTGCGGTTATAAGCGATCAGATGATCGGCCGCGGCGAGAATCGTCGTCGTGCTGCGGAAATTCTCCTCCAGCTTAATTACCTTCGCGTCCGGCCAGTCATTCTCGAAAGCCAATATGTTGCGAATATCCGCGCCGCGCCAGCGATAAATGGATTGGTCCGGGTCACCGGTCGCACAAATATTTTTATGCTCTGAAGCGAGAGTCGAGGCGATCTGGTA
Source organism: Sedimentisphaerales bacterium (assembly GCA_016934255.1). GTDB lineage: Bacteria > Planctomycetota > Phycisphaerae > Sedimentisphaerales > Anaerobacaceae > JAFGTG01. Next base: position 16,549 of record JAFGTG010000104.1, on the reverse strand, counting down.
CTGGGCGTGGTTCGTATCCTGGTATTCATCGATGAGCAGAAATTTAAAACGGTTGCTCAACTCGGAGCGAACATCGGGGCAATCCCGGAGCAAAAAGGCCGTTTTCATCAACAGGTCATCGAAATCGAGACCGTTCCGATCCTTTAGGATGCGTTCGTAACCCAGGTATATCTCGGCCAACGTCCTGGAAAAAAAGTCGTCCGCGTCCTCCTTGAACGATTCGGCGTCGATCAGCTTATTCTTCAGCGTGGAGATCGCATCCAGCATTCGGGCGGGGGGAAAATTCGTCGTATCGAAGGCACATTCCTTAACCGCCTCTTTGATACAGCTTCTTTGATCGGCGTCGTCATAAACACTGAAGTTCGAACTGATTCCTATTCTTTTCGCATACCGGCGAAGAATTCTCACGCACAAAGAATGAAACGTGCTGATATGCGCCCCGGCCGAAGCGCCGAGCGTCGCGGCTCGTTGGCGCATCTCCTCGGCGGCTTTGTTCGTGAACGTGATCGCGCAGATATTGTAAGGAGGGACGCCGACGTCAATCAGGGCCGCGATGCGATAAGTAATCACGCGCGTCTTACCGCTCCCCGGGCCGGCAAGGACGAGCAATGGCCCTTCGACGTGAAAGACGGCCTGACGTTGGGATTCTGTTAATTGTTGCGAGAGGGTATCGTGCATCCGCCGGAACGTTTTGTTATGTTAGTTTTGTTTTTTAGAATCTCTGAAGAAACGTCTCTTCCTGCTGTTGTATCTGCGCTTTCTGTTTTTCCAATTGCTCTTTCCACGGCGCTAATTGTTCGGAAAGATCGGGCCTTTCGATCTCGACTCGAGCCAACAATCCGAGCCTGAGATTAGGCGAATACTGCTGGTCCTCCAGGAAGTCCTGGAGCGCCGTGTATATTAACACATCGAACCTCGGCAGGTCAATCCGATTTTCATCAAGATATTTCGACTGATAGTGATTCCAGACCTCTTCGGCAAGGCTCTCCTGCCCGGCGGCCTCGTCGTCGTCACGGATGGCGAATCGGAAATACGCCTCACGCAACATCGCAACGACCATCTCTTTCGCATCGTTGATCGTGATGCTCTCAAATTCTTCGTTGAAGCGTATTTTCGCATAGACATCCACAAGCGGGGATTTAAATTCGTCCAGCGGGTACCGTTTTCGCATGTCGTTATACACCCACTGGGCCATCGCCTTATGGCCCGTCTGATAAATCAGGAGAACGGCGTTTTTCAGGAAGTTGCGGTGGCCGTTCTGCATGGTTTCGTACGTTCCTCTGTCGTCCTTGTATTTCTCGATGTTGGCCAGCGTGGCCTTGTTATACGAATCGAATATTCTCAGATCCGGCCGTAAGAACACTTCTTTACCGATCACCTGCGTTCCTATTTCATCTACCGGGCCTTCGGTGACCGGAGGAAGCGGCACGTCGTGAATATAGAGCTTGCCGTTACGGAAGAGGTTCTGCAGGCTATGGCTGACGATCCGGTCGGTATTCGTTTCGTTGGCCCCAATCTCGCCCTTCTCGTCCCGCTCCGTAGGCGCAACGCGCAATCCCTTGACGGCCCAGTAGATCGCATGCACGTCGGGATGCCGCCAGTCCATGGGCAGATGTTTGTTCGGATCGGTATAGTCGATCGGGCCGTAGGTTTGATTAATCTCCCGCATCAGGGTCGGATCGAGTTTCCAGGTTTCGCGCAATTCGTAGGCTTTGGCGAACAGATCGACTGTTTTCAGGGCCTTTGATCCCCTGAAATCGTCGATGGCCTGGGCGGCGGCCGGTTCGAATCGTTGGGAATTCTCACGCAATGACAGATACGTCCTGGCGAAGGTTTCCTGATCGGAGAAAGAACTATCGGCGGATTTCAGAGCTTCGATGAGGGACGCCACGTTGGGATCCGCCAGGAGTGTCAGCCAATCGGCCGGTACGTTGGCAATCGCATCATAATAGGCGTTATCCGAACGGGTGAGCTGGTTATCCTCCGAGTTGAGCAGGGGATCCATCATCAGCGCCATTTGGAGCTTATAGTATTTATGACAGTCGTCCGAGAGACCGCCCAGCTTGTGCTGGAGGATGCGGGCCAGTTCCTGATAAATTTCGATGTCGTTGAGATTGTATTTCGTGATGGCTTCATCGCGAAGCAGCTCGTAGCCGTTCCGGACCCATCGCCACCGCTGATCGGGTTGCGTAGCGGGAATGGCGACGGAAATATTGTAGGCCATATTCCAGGCTTGAAAGACCCACACGGACCCGAAACGCGGCTGCAAGATCGTGATCCATTCGGCAAGCTGCCGGGCGTCGAAAAACTGGCCTTCTTCTTTCAGCTTGTCGGCCCGCATCCACAGCACGTCCACCAACAGGCCGCGAAAAGCCCCCGTCGCCACCGTGGCGAAGACTAATTCTGGCGGAATATCCTCAGGCTGATCGATAATCAGGCCCATATCCTTGCGCTGGCGGTTGATGGGATCGAGCTGCAAACCGGCGGCAATACACAGACCGATCATAACGACGATACAAACCAACAACGTTATGATGTCACGCGTACGCATATCCGGTCCGAATCTCACGGCCGAGGATTTCAACGAGACCTCTAAACCGTGATCCGTGCAATTTCCCGATATCTGAAAACAATTAAACCGATAATAAGCGCCAGGAACGCTTTAATACAAACCATAAATAAGGCGCATTTCGCCAAAAAAGACCAATTCACCAATCTCGCCGGGATGATAAATGTCGTGGGATTGTACTTATCAAACTCCGGCAGAAGCCCCACGATCCACTGAATCGTATATGTATAAAAGACGCCCACGTTGTGGCTGAGCAAAGAGAACGAATCATTGACAAATCCGCTGATACTTGCCGTAGAAAAGATCCACAGACATAAAAGAATCGCAACGGGAAACGACAGGAAGCTTGCGGCAAAAAGGCCGAGGCAGGCTAAGAAAATCAGCCGAAACAAGATCAGCAAAACAGCCCTTAGAAAATTGCCTCCAAAGGAGTCGGCTTTATAAAGCACTTCCAGGCCATCCGGCGGAAAAATGACCGTCGAACTATTATATGGAACGTTCTGAAAGGCAATCGCCAGGTGCCCGTCTTCCGGGAGGACCTCGGCGGGAAACTCGATCTCGTGGAAGGTCCGGGCGGCGTTTTTATGGAGCTGGTCGTAAATCGGCGTTTGGGGCCGCTGGCCGTACTTCACAAACTGCCAGTCACCGGCCATCCATCGCCCATAAACCTGCGAGTCGGGCGGATTCGGCAAAATTTCGTATTTAAAACGGATAAACATGCTGTCGGAAAGCGGTTTGACGTTATGGAATTCCCAAACCAGCCAGCCTCCGACGTCGGCGGCGCGCTTCGATAATTGGGCCTGTTTCGTCAGTTCATCGATGGTCTGTTCGTAGGTGTAGCCGGATGGGAGCCGGTCCGATTGCTTCAGTTGCTCATACCGGGCTTTGACCATATCGGTGACATCGACCGGGGGAACGCTCAAGGCGGCCCGCGCGGTGAAAAATTCGTTGTTGGCTTCGATGATTTCCGATTCCGGTGGATCAACGAACTTCGGCGTGTAAATCGCAATGACAAAAATAATTGTCGAAAACAGGGCGAGAAGAACGACATCCAACAGCAATACGCCCAGGAGCTTGCCGAGCATGAGCTGAAAACGCCGGATCGGTTTGGTCACCACAGTGTAGATTTGCTTCTGATCGATGTCACTCGTCACCGAGTAGATGGAAACAATGATGGTCAGGAGGCACAGCAATAAGCTCGTCAGGGAAAGGCCGTAGCTGACAAACGTTTGAAGCCTGCCTTTCAAGGTCTCATCCCCGGTGGTCGTCATGCCTAACACCGGGAGCAGGACGAACAGCAGAATCATAAAAACGATGGCGATCTTCATCCGCATCGCCTGCTTGATTGTATTCATGGCGACAGCCCAGATACTACGCATCGCCGGTATCTCCTGCCTGGGATGTGTCGGTTGGCTGCGTGCGACCTTCCTCGGAACGTTTCCGGCCCACGAGTTTATCTAAGATATCCTCTTTCACTTGATCTTCTTCAACGGGACTGGGTGCATGGACCGGCTGCGCTTCAACGGTATCTCTCGCCTTGGGAGTGGGTTGGGGCGGCTCAATCGTTCGGGTCAATCGACTGAGCAGCTCCTTATCAGGTTCCGATCCGGAATCCGCCGCAGCCACAACCTTCTGCGTCGTCGGAGGCTCTTGAGGCGTTCCTTCAGAGACCGACGCTGAGACGAGTTTATCGAGTATGCTCTCCGTCGGCTGTTGCTGAGTGAGGAAGTCGCCGATCTTTGTTGTGCTAACCGCGCCGCTGGTCGGCTGAGCCTGCTGCTGAGCCGTGGTAACCGTTCGAATAAAGAATGACTCCAGCTTGTCCATCGGGGACGTCACGACGCATTCATTGCTTTCGGCCCGGACAAGCTGTTTGATCTTCTCGACGGTCTCTTCGCTCAGCGCATCGGTCGTGATTTGTCGTTTATTGGTTTGCTGCAAGAGGTCTCTCACCTGCCCCTGGCTTTGAATTTTTCCCCCGTAAAGGATGGCGATTCGATCGCACACATCCTCGACGTCGGCCAGCAGGTGACTACTCAGTAGAATCGTCTTGCCGCGTTCGGCCAGTTTCAGGATCAAATCCTTGATTTGCCGGGTTCCAATCGGGTCGAGCCCGGTCGTCGGCTCGTCCAGAATGAGCAGATCGGGATCGTTAATCAGGGCTTGGGCCAGGCCGATCCGCCGGGCCATACCTTTTGAAAACGTCCCAACGGGCCGGTTGGCAACGGCTTTCAGCCCCACCATATCCAACAGAGCCTCGATGCGCAATTTTCGCAGTTTCGAGACAAGGCCGAAGATTCGGCCGTAAAAATCCAGTGTTTCACGAGCGTTTAAGTAGCGATACAAATAAGATTCCTCGGGGAGAAAACCGATTCTCGCGTTGATCTTCGGATCGGCCCCGTCGCCGCCCAGGACAATGGCTTTGCCTTTGGTCGGATGGAGCAAGCCGAGGAGCATTTTGATGGTCGTGCTTTTACCCGAACCGTTCGGACCCAGGAGTCCAAAGACTTCATTAGGTCGAATTTGCAAATCGAGGTTATCGACGGCAAACACCTTGGACCGACCCCACCAATCGGAAAATATCTTCGTCAGGGATATTGTTTCGACAGCATATTCCATAAGCAAATTAAAAATTTAAAGTCAAAAATCAAAATGAAAAAAAAGTCGAACTTGACGATTTTACATTTTGCTCTGTAATTCTAAGTTTTACATTTTGATATTTACATTCTTACGATTCGTGATCGAGTTCCTCTCCGTAGCGGACAAGTCGCGCACTGTTGAAGACGACGATCAGCGAGCCGGCGAAATGCAGCATGGCCGCATAAATCGCGGGCAGCCACGCCGCGGCGCCCGCCGCGATACCTAATATAATGAACATAATCCCGAAGCCGAGGTTTTGATGAATGACCTTTCCGGTTTTTCGAGATAAACGCACGAGGAAGGGCAGCCGCTTTAAATCGTTGCTCATCAGGGCGATGGAGGCGGAATTAATCGCCACGTCGCTCCCGGCCGCTCCCATCGCGATGCCCAAATCTCCCGCGGCTAACGCCGGCGCGTCGTTAATGCCGTCGCCGACGACGACCACGGTGTGGCCGTCCTTTTTAATCCGCTCGACAATGGCTAATTTATCCTGAGGCAAACAATGCGCCTTGAAATCCGTGCACGCCAGTTCCGCGGCAACCCGGCCGGCCACCTCACTACGGTCGCCGGTTAGCATCGTGACCCTTTTGACGCCGATATCCAGCAGTTCTTGAACGGCGTGCTTGGCTTCAGGGCGAGTTTTGTCTTGCAAACCGATCCAGCCGACGCATCTCGAATCTTTCGCCACATAGAGCGTGCTGAAACCCTGCTCCTCATGCAACGCCGGATCGGAAATACCGCTCAAATCCACGCTGTTCTCTTTGAGAAACGTATCCCGGCCGACCATGATTCTGGATGAGTTGACCATGGCCGTAACGCCTTTACCGGGCGTTTCCTGGAACTGGTCCGTATCGGGCAGGGTCAGACCGGCTTCTTTCGCAACTTCCTGCAAGGCCCGTGCGGCGGGGTGCTTACTCATCTGCTCGGCCGACGCCGCGACGGACAAGAGTTCACTCGGTTCGACGCCCTCGGCGGGCGTCAATTTGGTCACATACAACCGGCCGGTCGTGACCGTTCCCGTTTTGTCGAACACCATCGCCGTGATCTTGCCGGCCACTTCGAGGTCGGCGACGTTTTTAATCAGGATACCGAGACGAGCGGAAGCCGAAATCGCCGCCACCATCGCCGTCGGTGTCGCTAAAATCAACGCACAGGGACACGAAACCACAAGGATGGTGATCGCGCGGTTCATATCGCGGGTGAAAAACAAGACAATCCCGGCGATCATCAGGATCGTCGGTGTGTACCACTTCACATAGCGGTCGATGATCCGCATAATGGGGATCTTCGTCTGCTCGGCCTGCATGATCAGCGATTGGACCTTACCGAGCGTCGTATCTTTGCCCGCTTTGGTCACGGTAATATCCAGCACACCCGTGAGGTTACTCGTTCCGGCGAAGACCTGCATTCCCGGCACTTTATCGACGGGCAGTGATTCGCCCGTAATCGTCGCTTCATTGACGGAACTGAGCCCCTTAACCACTTCGCCGTCGGCAGGCACATTGTCGCCCGGTCGGACGCGAACGGTGTCGCCGGGCTTGAGGCTGCTGACTTTGACTTCTGTTTCCCCCCCGGCGTTATCGAGGAGGTTGGCTTTCGTCGGCGTTAATTTGATGAGCGACTCGATGGAAGCGCGAGCGCCGAGGGCGGTGCGCGTTTCAATTAACTCGCTTAAAAGCATGAAGAACGCAACGATCCCGGCCGTCGCGTATTCCTGCATCGCAAAGGCCGCAAGGATGGCCAATGCAACCAGCTCATCCATGTGAGCTTCTCGATGGAGAAGGCTCTTGAGGGCGTGTAAGATAATAGGCACCCCGAGCAACAGAGCGCCGGCCATCGCCAGAAGTTCGGTATTGAAGTGGCCTTTGCCGTAGATAAACTGGGCGATTCCGCTGTTAATCAGGAGGACGCCGCCGGCCAGGGTGCCCAGCAGAGCCATGCTCACGCGAATTTGTTTGCCGTGCGTATGTTCGACGGCTATGTTTTCCTTAAAATGCAGGTGGTCATGCGCCATAGTGTTGTCTCTACATTATCATCATCCAGTTGTCATTCCCGCGATGGCTGGGCCATGCCTTGTGGCAAAGCGGGAATCCACTTTATCACTCAGCTTTTGGATCCCTGCTTTCGCAGGGATGACAGCGTTAGAATTAATTATTGATTCTCCTCTTTTGTTTCTTCACTCCCGGATCGTTGTCGTTTCAGCGACGGGTCTCGATTCAACAGCACGCGTATCTCGTTGCCCTTCGTGCCCTTGGTCGGCTGAATGAGAAATTTCTCTTCCGCGTTTTTCAGGACATTCTCAATCGCATCGAGATAGATTCGTTGAAGCACAAGCTCCGGGCGTTCACGGTACTCCGGCAGCAAGCTCTCGATATAATCGGCATTGGCTCTGGCATTTTCCACGACCGTCGTGGCGTATTCCCGTGCATCCCCGAGTTTTTCCTGGGCCGTACCCGCTAATTGTTCCCAGAGAAGCTCCCGCTGCTGCTCGTCCATGGTTTCATCATGCAAGGACGCGAAAAGCTCCTCGGCAACGGGACCGGCCGCCTCGTTCAGGGTAGTCTCAGCATAGGTCCGGGCTTCCGTAACCGCCTTATCCCTATTCTGGCTGGCCAAAGTAGAGGCTTCGAAAGCAGGTTTGACCTGACGGGGAGGCGTGCTTCGAGTCAATTGAACCGAGACAACGTTAATCCCGCTCTCGATCCTGTCCAGCTTTTCTTGCATGAGACTTTTCACGTCGCCCGGTATTCTGTCCTGGCTGGAAATCGCTTCGTCAATCGTGTAATCAACCATTGTGGTTACCACGGCGCCCTCGAATAAATCCTTCAAAAGCGGCTCGACACTTTGGGTAATCACATCGAAATAGATATCGCCGGGACTGACGTTTTTGACATAAACATTCTGAAAGAAGCGTTCGGGATCTTTGATCTGGTACGTGAGCTGCCACTTCGTATGGACCAGATTATAGTCGCTGCCCGCGGCGTCCGACGTAGCTTCATCCTGTTTTTCATCCCGGGTGATGCAATAGCCGTCTTTAAGCGGATCGAGCGGCGTGTCCGGACGAACCGGGCGCTCTCGTCCCGAAAGCACGTCTTCCGGTCGTTCCGGATACCAAAACGAGTCGATAGATAAATGGACGGTGCTCTCCACCGGAATCTTGACGATTTCGTCAATCGGATAGGGTAAGATCCAATGCGCCCCGGGACCGAGCAATCGCTTTTCACCCACACCGCGAATCGCGCCGAATCGCAACACAAGGGCTTGTTCGTTGGAGCTGACCGTCTTGAAGCCGGAGGCCAGAAAGCCGATGATCAGAATAATTATGATCACCTTCAGGATAGCGAAACTGATTCCCAACGCTTCGGACAGACTCTTTCCGGCGGCATCCAGCTCTTGACCTACCGGACTTTGTGATTCCGAATAGGGCTCGTACTTGTTGTTTTCTTTATCGTGTTCTGTCATGGTCGTGAACGGTTCTTAAGCAATGATTTCTATTTCGTTTCCGGGGGGGTCGGCATTCCCTTCAGAAGGTTAAACGGCGCTGCATCCGTCGGTATGACAAGCGTCGATCGACTCTCCAAACTTTTTTGAAGGGATTCGAGGTCCCGCAACAGCATGGCCAGTTCGACGTTTTCTTCGAGCTTTTCGTAATGCTTGGCCGCTTCGGCGTCGCCTTTGCCCCGGATGCGCTTGGCCCGGGCCTCGGCGGCGGCGATCAACTCGTCACTTTTCGATTTGGCCTCCGTCCGGATCCGTATAGCCTCGCCTTCTCCCTCCGATTCGATAAATTTAGCCCGGCGAGTCCTTTCCGCCTTCATCCGGTCGAACACCGCCGTGCTGACATCTTTACTGACTTTGACCTGCTTGATGCCGACGGTTTTGATCTCCACGCCGAATTTCGCGTCGGCCACAGCTTGTTGAAGGTCATCGAACATTTCGTTCTGAATCTCTTTAAACTTAATCTTGGACTGATCGCTGTTGACAAATTCCGAAAAGTAATGCCGTCCGATGGCATTGTTTTGCACGTTGCGGACCCGGCTGTGCAACAATTCATTTTCCGCTTTGGTCACGGTTTTGATCGCATTGAAGAATTCGAGCGGCCGGGCGATTTTCCACACCACGTAGGTGCTTACGATGATCGGTTCGCCTCCGGCGGTACGCGTCTCTTCGCTTTCGGTCTCGAAGACCCTCATGCGAGAATCGAATTTATGAACCTGCTGGATGGGAAACGGCCATTTGAAATACAACCCCGGCTCGGTAATCTCATCTTCGGCCGTGGCTTTGCCGAACGTCGTGACCAGGCAGGATTCCGTCTCTCTGACCTGGAATGATACCAGGTAGAAACCCAGGGAAATCACAATCAATGCGACGAAAAGGGCGATAGCGAAATTTTTCATTTTTGACTGCTCTCCTGTAAACCGCTCAAGTAGTCTGTTAAATTAGGCATAAGTTTATCCTGGAAATCGAAGATCGTCACCTGGGTATCATTGGGCCCGGCGACAACAACATATTTACGAAGAGTCTTGAGGCTTTCCTCGAGCATCGTCAGCCATTGCTCGTGCGTATAGATTTGTGGAGCGTCATTATACGCTTTGAGCTGGCCGGCGAATTGCAAACCCGTTGCTTCGGCGAGTATTTCCTTCTTAAAGGCCTCATTTTGGGCTTCTCGAAGCGTTTTAAAGATTTCGCCCTTGGCCTGTTCGAACGCCTTGTCTAACTGGCTGCCAATCGAATCAATCTCCGTCTGCGAGCCGGATTCTTCGGCCTGTTGATATTTCGCTGCAAGATCGTATAAGGCTTCGGCCCTCTCGACGGAACCGACGAGCTTGCCCAGGATTTCATTTCGCTCAGCCTTGGCATCGAGAATCGACTGCTGCTTTTTCTGAAAAGAGGCAATGACCTTTTGATAATCCGCCGCCACTTCGACCGGCGGGTGAATGCCCTCCAAACCGACGAAGACAATTTCAACACCAAGCTTGGCCTCTTTGGCCGCGGCCTGGATTCTTTCAGTAAGGATCTTTCCGGCCTCTGCCCGCCCCATGCCGATGATGCTCTGCTCTGCATCGGTCTCCTGCTCAACCTCGACCTTGGCGCTGGAGGCATATTTCGTCAGCTCGCGATAGCAAATGGATTCCAGAAGCTTCTCGGGCTCCTGGTGGTTGTAAACGAAGGCGTATAAATCTTTGATTCGGTATTGGACGGGGACCGCGGCGATGACGATGCTCACCGGCACCGTGCCGGCGCTCGACTCCGCTTGATCCTGCTCGTTGGCGACGAGCAATTGGTATTCCGCCTTGTAATGTTTCTCGCCCCACAATAGCGGTTTGTGCTCCATTTGTCCGTTCGGATCGATCTCGGGGACGTATCCGATACTGATTTGGGATATCCGTTCCGTCGGATACTTATAAACGATGTCAATCGGCCAGGGCCATTTGAACGTCAATCCGGGACCAATCAGGCGAACCTCGTTGGCGTCGTTCGCGGGATGGCCGAAATGTTCGATAATCGCCTGTTCACCGGGCTCGACAACAACGAGGCAACTGAGCAAATAGAGCGTCACAACCGCAAACAAGGCTAACGGGACAATCGCCTGTTCGAGCAGTTTGTAAAACCAGGTTTGCGAAACTTGAAAGCCGAATTGATAGTCGATGGCGTCCGCGACGCTTCGCAGAATACCGCCCGGCTCATTGATGGTGCCCAACAATCGGCTGTCGAAGGCGCTGCGGCTGTATCGGCCTTTGAGCCGCGGCCGATAGATATCCAAAACGATGTTCAGAGCCGTCTCGACGCCGAGCACAACGAGCAGGCCGGGGACAATTAGGGCCATCACATTGACCGGCCAAAGGCGTTTAAATAGATACGTCGATGCCAGCGCAATCGCCAGGAAAAAGCACAAGACCGCCACGCCCAGCAGCGAACTGCCGCCGGCCCTCAACGGTTTCCACGCCGACTCGCGCGACATCCCCGTGGCGTAACGCGAAATTAAAAAACTCGTAAAAGCAATCGCCACCATGCATATACAGCAAAGCAACGGCTGCTTCAATTCGCCTTCTATCGCCCCCTGGTGGGTGCTGAGCAAATACAACCCGATCGCAATTTGATAGGCGGCGATGAGGCCGGCAAAAATGGGTATGAACCATTTTTCGAAGATCTCAAGGCGGCGCTGGGCGGCGTCGAATAAGGTCGCGCGTTCGCTGCCGGCCTGGAAGATCGTGGATGTCCCCTTGTCTTTGACCAGTTGATTGGCGTCGAGCTTTTCCTGTTCGGCTAAGGCACGCTGATGGAATTGCAGGCTCAAAACGAGCCAGATCAACGCGACGCCGAGATTCATCCAGCCGATGGTGGAGATCGCCGCAAAGCCGCTCCATCGACCCAGGAAAAAGGCGATACCGAAAAAGATTACGCTCAGTGCCAAGGAAACCAGAGCAACGTGTACGGGGCGTTTGGCCGATACTGTCATGTTCTATCCCGGTCTTGTAGCTTGAACAAAAAACACACTAACAAAGTATTTGGTTTATATGTGCTAAAACTTTCCACAGGTTATTAAGTTGCGTACTATAACACCAATTGGTATTTTGTACAGGGCGATTACGAAAAATTTTAAGCCCGAACGTTTAAGAATGCCGCTTTTATGCCGATTGAGTATCAGATGAACAAATTAGTGACCATAGCCAAAAACACATTCATCGAAACCTTAAGGCAACCTATTTACGCCATCATCATCTTCGCGGCGTTATGCCTGTTCATCATCAGCCCGTCCATCGCGATGTACACGATGGACGACGATAACAAGCTCTTACGCGAGATAGGGTTATCTACGTTATTCTTAACCAGCTTGTTCATTGCAATCTTCTCGGCCTCCGGCGCCGTGGCCGAAGAATTACAAAACAAAACGATCATGACCGTCCTGACCAAGCCGGTTCAGCGTCCGATATTCATACTCGCTAAATTTCTCGGCGTCACCGCCGCCGTCATATTGGCACATTACATCTGCACCGTTGCTCTGCTCATGGCGATTCGCCACGGCGTTCTCGAAACGGTCAACGATACGCACGACTGGACGGTCCTGGGCGCCGCAAGCGTCAGCCTTATCGCCGTCGTTCTTTTAAGCGCCTTATTCAACTACATTTACGACTGGAAATTTACATCAACCGCAACCGTCTTGACCGGGATATTCGCCACACTGACGATCATTTTTTTAGCTTTCATCGACCGAAACTGGCAATTCAATCCGCAGGACAATAAATTAAGCACCGTGGATATCTACGGCTCGGTTTTACTGCTTTTAGCCGCTATTATCATCGTCGCTTTGGCCATCGCACTTTCATCCCGATTCAACATTGTCGTCACGCTTTCGGTCTGCATCGGAATCTTTTTGCTGGGCCTTGTGAGTGATTACGCCTTCGGTCGGTTCGCCGAGGCTCACTTATGGGCGCGGATCGGAAGGTTTCTGGTGCCGAATCTCCAGATTTTCTGGATCAGCGATGCGATTTACGAAGGCAGCACCATTCCCATGAAATATCTTGCGATAGGCGCCACCTACGCCCTCTGCTATACGGGAGCAATCCTCGCGCTGGCGATTGCATTATTCCAGCGCCGCCAGGTTGGCTAAAAAAGTGCCTAAATTTAAAAGTGCCTAAAGTGAGCTAAAGTAGGGCGTGTAAGTTTGTTGCACACGTGAATTTGAAATCACTTCTCCAGCAAAACAGTGCGACTGCGCCTCACCTTCGGTCGGTCGATCACACGAAAACCGGCCTGATCTGCATGAGACACAGTAACCTCGAAATCCTCTTGCGAGACATGTCCTTTCGGCTCGACGACAAGGAATCGCCCGCCTGGTTTGATCGCCCCATAAATTTCCGAGAAGAAACTCTTTGCACTTGGAACTTCATGGACAACGGCGGAAGCTAAGGCAAAATCGATGTGATCCGATAGCCCATCAAGGCCAAGAGAATCCGGCGAACAAACGCGAGCCTCGATATTATCGGACACCCTTGCCTTTTGCGCCCGCTTTTGAAGTGATGCGAGCATTTCCTCCTGGACATCGATACAAATGACCTTACCGCCGGGACCGACCATCTCGGCCAAGGGTAAACTAAAGAAACCCATCGCACAGCCGATATCCAGGACGTTCGTCCCCGCGCTGATATACGGACCGAGGATCTTCTTCGGATTTTGTAATAACTTCCTGAGGGGACTGGCCAGAAAATACCCAACCCACACCGGACAAACACGCTCAGCCATATATAATTCTAAGACGGAAAATCGAAACTTTAGCTCACTTTAGCTCACTTTTTTTATCACCGCAATCTCATCGCAATGCTGTTGTTTCGGACATCGGGCACAATCGCTCCAAACCTTCATGGGCAACGTTTCCTTCTCAACAATCTCAAAGCTTAATTTCCGAAAGAATTCCGGCTCAAGCGTGAGAGCGAAAACCCTCGGTATGCCGAGCGCGGCCGATTGTTCTATTACGGCATTGACCATCATTCTGCCGATGCCCATCGCTTTTTTGGCGCCATCGACCGCCAGGGATTTGACTTCCGCCAAGTCCGACCAGATCACTTCCAGCGCACAGCAGCCAACGACCTGACCATCCAATTCCGCAACGGTGAACGTTTGCAGATTCTCATAAATATCCGCCATCGAGCGAAACAGCATCCGGTCCCGCTCCGCATAGGTGCTGATCAGGGCATGGATAGCCGGAACATCTGAAATTTTGGCATTGCGTACGTTCATAACCAAAAGAATATAACTTTTTAAATGTGAATTTCAAAGAAGATTTACAAACCCTTCGTTAGAAAACGGGCGGCCACAGGGAGCCGTCCATACAATAAAACAAATCCCTGCATATACAAGTCACCGGCATGAAACCGTTATGGATTTCAATAATTCCAACGCCGTCGTCATACCGTCAATGTTTTCCGTGAGTTTGACAACAGGCCCGCGGCACCCCATGAAGACGACGCCCAACAACAAGAGCATGATTGTTGGTAAAACACACCTGTTCAAAACATCATCCATGCGAATCATCCAAAGGTTTTTCTACATTGGCCTTCACTCCTCATAATGCTCTTTTATGGCACTCAATCGTATTTCGTTATAAAGCCGGAAAAAAATCTTTCTCCGATTTAAACGGAAAAACGTGGGAAAAACCATTGCAAAATCGGCACGCAACGTGTAGCGTATCGCGTTACCCCAATGGGGCGAATCGGCTAATGGGCCGTAATGATGAACTGAAGATTGAGTTAAACGATGCGATATATTTTGATTGATAAGGTCGTTGAAATCGAAACGGGCCGGCACATTAAAGCGGTCAAAAACGTCTCGTTATCCGAGGAATATCTGGCTGACCACTTCCCGACGTTCCCGGTTCTGCCCGGCGTCCTCTTGCTGGAAGGGCTGATCGAGTCGGCCTCGTGGCTGGTCCGTCGGACCGAAAATTTTACTCACAGCATGATATTGCTTGAACAGGCGCGAAATGTGAAGTATAAAAGCTTTTTGGCGCCCGGTACGCAGATCGAGTACACGGTCGAGGCCAAGATGATCGAAGAGAACATCAGTAGTTTTACCGGCGTTGGCGTCTCGAACGGACAGCGGATCGTCGAGGCGCGATTTGGCTTGAAGCATTTTAACCTGGCCGATGAGAATTCGGCAATGGCGTCCGTGGACGCCGGGATTATTGAAAATCTGAAAACACGATGGAACTTGCTGGGCAGTGAATAGATTCCTGTCCGGTATTGGAATGGAAACCCATGATGCAACACGCTATCGAGTGCTGGAGGTAAAACAGGCATGGCAATGAGTCGGGATGACATTGAGCAAAAGGTTCAGGAAGTATTAGTGGATGCGTTGGGAGTCGATGACGACGAGGTCACGGCTGAAGCAACGTTAATGGGCGATCTTGGGGCCGAGAGTATCGACTTTCTCGACATCGTATTCCGGTTGGAAAAGGCCTTCGAAATCAAGATCCCCCGGGAGGAATTGTTTCCCGTTGAGAGTCTCATGACCGATACCGAACTCATCCACAACGGCAAATTAACCGAGAAGGGACTTTCCGAATTACGGCAGAGGATGCCGCACACCGACCTGACGGAATTCGAGAAAGACCCTGATATCAATAAAATGGCGGACTTATTCACCGTCAATGCGATTGTCAACTACGTTGAGAACAAGCTCAACGCGGCGTGACCGTATCGAAGGCCCGATAGAAAATGCGTTGGATTTGGATCGATAAATTCATTGAATTCGAAAGCGGCAAGCGGGCCGTCGCATTGAAAAACGTAACGCTCGCCGAAGAGCATCTGCACGATCATTTCCCCGGCTTTCCCGTCATGCCGGAGTGTTTGATGATCGAGGCGATGGCCCAGACGGGCGGTATCCTGGTCGGCGAGAAGGCCAAATTCAAGGAGAAAGTCGTTCTGGCGAAGATTAAAAAGGCCGTCTTCTTTGATTATGTCAAACCCGGCGATACCCTCCTGTTGGAATCCGTCATCGAATCCTTCGCCCCCGAAGCCGCCAGTACGAGCGGGAAAATTACACGCTCCGACAAACTCATCGCCGAAATCGATCTCATGTTCAGCCATATCGACCAAAACCTGGCGGGCAAAGCCTTCCCGGCCGAGAATTTCGTCTTTGGCTCCAGCACCTCGGTCTTCGGACCGCTTCTTCGAGATATGCTGACGGAAACCGCGGAGAAAACGGAGCACGCCTGATGAGTCCCGCTCGCGTTGTCATTACCGGTTTTGGAGCGATTACCCCCCTCGGACTGACCGCCGCCGAAACGTGGGACGCCCTTTGCGCCGGCCGAGTGGGGATCGATACGATCAAAGCGTTCGATCCGGTGGGATTCGACTGTAAATTAGCCGGAGAAGTCCCCGAGTACAAAATACGTGATTTCGTGCCGAAATCCCATCGCAAGGCCACGAAGCTTATGTCCCGAGACATCGAACTGGCCGTCATTGCGGCTCATGAAGCCGTTCAGAACGCCGGTCTGGTGACCAAAGGGATCGACCCGGAAAACATCAACGTCAATCCGGAGCGGATGGGGATCAATTTCGGCGCCGGCCTGATTAGTTGCGACATGATCGAGCTGGCCCCGGCCGTGGCGGCTAGTATCACCGACGGGAAATTCGATCTACAAAAATGGGGTAAAGATGGTCTCGAACTCATGACGCCGCTTTGGTTGTTGAAGTACCTGCCGAACATGCTCGCCTGTCACGTTGGTATTATCCACGACATCCAGGGACCAAGCAACACGATTACCTGTTGTGAGACGTCCGCCCATCTGGCCATCGCGGAAGCGGCCCAGACGATTGCCCGCGGCGACAGCGACGTGGC
>JAFGTG010000103.1 GCA_016934255.1 Sedimentisphaerales bacterium | reverse complement strand
TGGGTTTTTCTTCGACCAGAATCACCTTGAACCCCTGATTCGCAAGCTCGGCACTTGCCCGCATCCCCGCCGGGCCGGCTCCAACAACAAGTACAGATCCTTTCATGATATCTGACCTCCTTCCTCGAGTACGATTTCAGTGACAAGCCTGCGTGTGTAAACCAGGTACTCGCCGTTTTCTTCGACACACGTTGCCTCGAAACCCTCGTTCTCATACCGGGTCATTTTCTGGCGTGCCTCGTCTTCGGTAGAGTAATGACCTTTGTCCCACATAAACTTCTTTCCGTCTATCTTTTTGGCTATATCCGGCATCGTTACGCCTCCAGAGATTAGTGATGACTCATATCATTTTCTTACAAGCTATGTTCTGTCACATCTTATGCGCCGCATCCTGCGCGGCGATCACGATCGGATACACCGTCGGGGCGCTGGTCAGGTAGGGATGCGTCGCCATTTGCAGGGTCTCCAGCTCGGCGAACGACATCCTCTTTTGGATGGCGACGCCGATAAGGTTGATGATCTCGCCGCAGGACGGCCCCCCGGCGACTTGTCCGCCCAGGATGATGCCGGAGCGTTCCGAGAAGATCAGCTTCACTTTGATCTTGTTCGCCCCGGGCAACGTGGCCGGATGCTTATCGACACCATTGGCGATGCCCGTTACGATTTCGAAGCCTTCGTTCCTGGCGCTGTTTTCCGTCAGCCCGGCTGATCCCAAGACCAGTCCGTCGATGCACGTCGAGTAAATCGCAATAGTGCCTTTATTCTCTCGTACGACTTTCAACCGGTACAGATTGGCCCCGGCAATCCGGGCTTCCGCGGTCGCTGTGGAAGCGAGCATGACGGGGGAGGCTTTATGTGTGTAAAAATCCCGCTTGCCGGCGCAATCGCCCACGGCAAAGATGTCGGGATCGCTCGTGCGCATATACTCATCCACCCAGATGCCTTTGCCTTTGCCCAAATCCAAACCCGCTTCAGTGGCAAGTTTGGCGTCCGGGATTCCGCCGACACCCAGAATAATACTCTCGACCGGGATTTCTCTGCCGTCCGAAAGCCGGACGCCTTCTACGTTTTCCGCCCCCAGAATCGCTTCGACACACACGCCGGTCAATAAGGTAACGCCTCTCGACTTCAACGTTTCCTCAGCGAGCGCAGAAAATTCCGTATCAAAAGAATGGGCCAGTAAATTGGGGAGCACTTCCACCAAAGACACATTGAGACCGTTGATCTTGGACGCTTCATCTGCAAACTCCACTCCGATAAAGCCGCCGCCGATGATGAGTACGTTTTGTGTCTTTTTGATTTCTTCGATGGCGCCTTTAAGGCAGGTCATACTCTTGTGTATAAGGTAAACGCCTTTTTTGTCGATACCCGGGATGGGAGGTTTGACAGGCACAGAGCCGGTGGCCAGGATCAGTTTTTCATAATTGTATTTGGCGCCGTTCCTGGTGACCACGGTTTTGGTCTGCCGGTCGATGCGGATTGCTTCATCGACGATTACGTCGATATCATTTTTCTCCAATGGGGCGTTACCCAGCTTGTTTTCATCGGGACTGTCCAAGCTGGCAAACATATAAGGGATACCGCAGGGGATCACACCGTCCCCGATGCTTTTCATCAGGGCGATTTTCTTGTCGGGGTAATATTTTCGCGCCGTCACTGTACTAATAATTCCCGCCGGTCCACCCCCGATGGCCAAAATATCCGTTTTTGTTTCCATAGGATTCCTTAATTAAAATGTTATAACGTTATCAGCTTCTTTTATCCATTCCGCCAGTTCCGTCATCTTGGCTTCCTTTGCACCTTCAAAATAAGGCTTTCCTTTGTGGATACCACAGCGCACTTTGCAGGTGCCACATACTTTAACAGGAACGTCTTTTTCAATCAACTCCTTCAGCATTTTCCCCAAATCAAAGTAACCTTCAGGTGGCGTAGCCGCATCGCGGGCCAAATCGACTGAATCATTCATTAGAAATATATTTACCCCTACACCGGCATGAAGTAACTGGTCCGCCAGGCGAAGGCCGTTCCAGGTTACATCCGTACCGTCATAAGGGTTTCTGTTAAATACAATAAGTGCCTTCATTTTGGTTCCTTTCCTGGATATCTATTGCTTTTTATCCCCTTTTATAACGTAAAGACTCGACAACTTGGGATTTCTGGTTTCAAATATATCCCGTTCCCTGATCCCTAAAAAATACTCGGTCTTTACAATAAAATATTTTGCAATTATTGCTTCAATCTCACATAAGTTTATATGCTTGATTTTATTTACGTAAGATCCCGGATTTTTAAGCTTTTCTTTGAAGAATTCAGAAACGGGATTCAACAGCATAACTATCAGTTTTCCATCCGGCCTGAGAACATCAACGGTTTTTCGGATAGCTTCCTGATATCGTTTGATAAACTGTAAAGAAGCAACATAGATAACCGCGTCAAAAGAACCATCTTCAAAATCCATGTTTTCTGCCGGGCCAACTACGGTTCTTATACTGTCCGGTGCTTGATTTAAAACCTCGTTGGAAATATCCAAACCGGTCACATTGAAACCCTGTTCAGCCAACCCCGCCTCTATGATAGCTGGCCCGCATCCGACACTTAAAACCTCTTTGGTACCTTTGAGTTCTTCCAGAATGTATTCCAATTCTGCTTTGAAAACATTGCTCCAAAATTCAGTTTTGCAGGATTTCAAATACTCGTCCATAGCCTTACTCTGTGCCGATTAAAAGAATTTCTCGCGCCACCACAGAAAATGTCCCCAAAGGTTGTCGAGCTCGTACCGTTCATCCTCCGGGACACCGGACCAGGAATCGATTTCATCCAGTAACATGTCGCAAGGTATGTCCTTCGCCAGAAGTTCGTATGCACATTTGACCAGTAGAAATCGCTTATGTGCGTCTTTATCATCCGGATTATGGTCCGGGTGATATTTTAAAGACGCTCGTCTATACGCCTTTTTGATTGTTTTTTTGCCTTCGCCTTCGGCGACACCCAGGATGGAACACGCTGCACGTCGTGCTTTCAAATCGCAAATGCATCTTTTCCGTGAATTCGTCATCGTCTCGTTTCATTACGTTCTGTCTTGGCGCGTTCCAAATAGCTATAAATATCGAAAAACTGCTTTTTATAGTCGTCTAATACCTCCACAATCATCTGTCCGGAGGAATACGCCTCGGCAATCCGCCGGTCGTCGGCTAATCGAAAAGCGATCTCGATATTCTGGTCCAGACAGTACGTCTCAACCTGTGAGTCGCCGATACCGTCGCGGTTAATCACTACGGCGAAAGGAAGATTCAATTCGCGAGCCAATTCCACGGCTAATTTCAAGTCATTCAAACCGAACGGTGTCGGTTCGGTCACGAGCAGGACGAAATCCGTTTCTTTGAGCGCCTCGACCACCGGGCAGGACGTTCCCGGCGGAACATCGAGAATCGCAAGCGTCTCCGGGCGTATGTGTTTTTTGACTTCCTTTATCAGGGTCGGCGTGCGTACGTGACCGATGTTCAATCGGCCGCTCACGAAGTCAATTCCATCGGCCTTGCCGGATTCGATCACGCCGATCTCCAGCGGTTTGGGTGTTATGGCATCCTCGGGACAAACGCGGAAACAACCGCCGCACGAGTGGCAAAGCTGCTCGAACGTCAGCACGTGTTCTTTAATGCTAATAATCGCGCCGTACTGGCAAATTTGCCCGCACTGACCACAGGCCGTGCATTTTTCCAAATCGACCTGGGGCACGTCGATCGTCACCTTTCGGCTGGCCAACTCCTGCGGTTTCAAAAAGATATGGCCGTTCGGTTCCTCGACGTCGCAATCGAGATATTGAACGTTCTGTCCCGCATCACAGGCCGTCCGGGCGAGATTAGCCGCGACGGTCGTTTTGCCCGTTCCGCCTTTGCCGCTGGCGACGGCCACAACAAAGTCGTCCAACATGTTACGTATCCATACCAAAATGAGATTGAACGTTCGGGCCGTCGGAAGCTGAGAGTGTCCCGTTTTTAAACAACTCCACGGCTTCGGCGACGGTTCCTGTCACACCGGTGTACAATTTGATACCGGCCGCGTCCAACGTGCGCTGGGCGTTCGGACCGCAGTTGCCCGTGAGCACCGCTTCGGCGCCCGTGTCGGCCACGGCCTTACCCGCACTGATCCCGGCGCCGCCGGCCGCCGCGATACTTGCATTTTCAACCACGCTGTAGTCCATCGTTTCGGTATCGATGATAATAAAACGCTGTGCTCTTCCGAAACGCGGGTCCACCTGGCTGTCCAATGTTTCACCCGTCGATGTGATGGCAATTTTCATATAAATCCTTTCGTGTTTGGATTCCCGCTTTGCCGTAAGGCATGGCCAAGCCATCGCGGGAAGGACAACGAGATACTCGTAGGGTGGGCAAATGTCGTTTTTTGCCCACGCGGATTCTTGAGTCAAAGCCGCGTGTGCAATCCGCCAGAGGCGGACACACCCTGCAAAACTAAGTCAAAGGGCACGTCCCCGTCGGACAGGAGTCATTGCCCCGTGACGATCCATCATGGCCTTGCCCAACGGCGAAGCCAGAAAATAGTTTTTGCAAATCCGAGCTTTGGCACCGTTCGCAAACGTGCTTGTGTTTCTGGCCGCCCTTTTCCAAAAACTCCATCTTGTGTCCACAGCTTTTACATTTGTATTCAAATATCGGCATCTTCCACACACCTTGTCAAGGCGCCGAGCGCATAATTCCTCCGTCTATAGAATTGTAACGACTCTTGGCGCTATTTCTTGATTTCTTCTTCGAGTTGCTGGATACGCTGATTGATTTGGCCGAGCGCTTCCTGGAAATATTCCGCCTGCTTTTTCAAGCCGTCCAGTTCCAGTTCGGCCGTGGGAGCGGCCGGTCCGACTTGCGGCGCGTACGGAGTCGCGGGACCGCCCCAGGCCGGGACGCCCATCGGCGCTCTGGCCCAGCCGGGCAGGCCCGTTGCGTAGTACCAGTTTCTCCAGCCGCGACCGCCGCCCCGGCCTCGGCCCCAAAAACCGCGACCGCCTACAGGATTCATATAACCCGGTGCGGAATAGCCGGCACAAAAACCAGCCGCTCTACCTGTCATCGGTCCCATCCCGGCGGGACCCGTTCCATCTCCACGTGGCATAATCAGCCCCTTTCAAAAAAATTATTCTCTTGTCATTCTCGTCCCACATTCGGGACACGTCTTTGCGGTGCATGGTTGGCCCGCAACGTGCGGCGTTTTCATACCGCACTTCGGGCAGACACAGTTTCCACCCGGTCCGGCGGCAAACGATCCGCCCATCCGGCCTCTGCCTATACCCGCGGCTCGACCCATACCCCGGCCGCCGCCACGTCCCTGCCCAATCGGGCCTGTTCCATCTCCTCTTGGCATTTTCTCAGCTCCTTTCTGCGAAACGTCTGTGGTTCGGTCCCGACAACACCAGGCTGCCGAGTTCACG
>JAFGTG010000102.1 GCA_016934255.1 Sedimentisphaerales bacterium | reverse complement strand
TCGGCGTTTGGTTTCCAGAGCCAGTCATGTTCGCGGATCGGGGCGTCGCACATTGCGGGGCACCATACCCGGCCGTCCGGATCGCCGTGCATGAGCAGCGTGGTGCGTTTTTTCGGATCGGTATGAGCGCGGATCTGGCTGGCGACAGTTGGCATCGTCGAGTAACACGGGTAGCCCGTCGTGCCGGTTTCGCTGCCGGCCCAGCGGTGCTCGGCACGCTGGAGGCTATGGTAGAAGAGCGCATTCGGTTGATACGTCTCGACAATCGGCAGAACATCGGGGCCTCCCTGTTCGGGCGTAATGACGCCGCCGTCGAACCATATTTCGCAAAGCGGGCCGTATCGCGTGCATAGCTCCTCGACCATCTTTTCACAGATTCGCATATAGTGACGTTGCTTATTGACGCCATCACCTTTGCCGGCGTTCGTTTTGTAATTATACACTTGCCAATAAGCGTTGAATCGAATGCCGATATAAATTCCCGGCGTGATATTGACTTTCCGGCAGGATTCGACGAAGTCTTTGACGATATCGGCCTTGCCGTTACGCCATCCGATTTGTCGCAGACCGAACGGGTAGGCATCGCTCTGCCATTGGAGGAAGCCCTGATGATGGGTGGCGGTGAAGATGGCGTACTTCGCGCCCATCGCTTTAGCCGCTTCGAGCCATTGATCGGTATCCAGTTGAGTTGGATTGTACAGGTTCGCATCCAGCTTTTCTCTTCTGGATCGTTCGTGGTGACTCCCCCCGGGCATATACACGTCCAGGTCAAAGTGATAGAGCATACCCAGCTCGAAATCCTGCCATGTCACCTGCTTCGTCAGTGGGGTGGTTATATTCAGGTTGTTTGTGGCATAACATCCACAACGTGACATAGCCAATGCACCGGCGCTAAGGCCTGCGGTTCTCAGTAAGTCGCGTCTATTCATACAACAAAGCTCTAAGTGGTCGGTTGATAATTCGGATTTGGTGTGGGCATCTTGGCGCCGGTAGCCAGCAGCCATTTGCTTAACAGGGCGTCGAGCTCTTGGACCTTCTCCGGCATTCTGTTTGAGAGATCGTTTTTTTCCGAAAGATCGTCTCTCAGGTTGAACAATTCAAATGTTTTTCCTTCATATCGTTTGATGAGCTTCCAGTCACCGGCTCGAACAATACTGTAAGGAACAACGTTACCTCGATAATGCGGAAAGTGCCAGAAGAGCGCTTCGCGATTCAGCTTTTTAGTTCCGTTGGATTTGAGATGGGTCAGAAGGGACACACCGTCGATCTCGCGATCGCGTGGTGCGGAAACGCCCGCGGCTTCGCAAATCGTAGGGAAGTAATCGACACTCGTCATCGGCTCCCGACTCGTCGTGCCCGGCCTGATCACGCCGGGCCAGCGCACCAAGACCGGTTCGCGAATACCGCCTTCGTAAGGAAAGCCTTTGCCGGACCGTAGGGGGGCGTTGCTCGTCACACCCAATAAGCCCCCGTTGTCACCCGTGAAGAATACGATGGTCTTGTCCGTCAGATTAAGCTCATCCAGAACGGCCATGATTTTACCAACGGCGTTATCCACGCTTTCGACCATCGCCGCATACGTCGGATTCTTTTGGTTCGTCGGTGTTTTTGTCTTGTATTTTTCGACAAGCTCTTTCTTTCCCTGGATGGGAGTATGTACGGCGTAATGGGCCATATAAAGAAAGAAGGGCTCGTCCTTATGCCGACGGATGAACGTAACCGCTTCGTCCGCTTCACGATCCGTCAGGTATTCCCCCTCATGGCGCGGTTCGAGCGTCGCAATCGATCCCTGTCCCTTTCGGTAATAGGGATCGAAATAAGTTGGGGGCTGGCCGAAATCGCATCCGCCGATATTGAAATCGAAGCCTTGTTTGTCGGGATACCAATCATCGGCGCCGAGGTGCCATTTGCCGATGTGACAGGACGTGTAGCCGGCCGGCCTAAGGGCTTCGGCGATGGTGATTTCCTCAAGCTCCATCCACAACGCATTGGGCGGGCATAAAAGTTTTTTATTTTTGCCGCCAACGTATTCCGTCGGATTTTTCTTGTCTTCCGGGATCGCTCCGCCCTGGAAACGTGAACGGATCCAGTCGGTCACGCCGAGACGGGCGGGGTAGCGCCCCGTCATAATCGAGGCGCGAGTCGGAGAACATACCGCACAGGCCGCGTAGCCGTCGGTGAACCGCATACCCTCGGCGGCGAGCCTGTCGATATTCGGCGTTTCATAAAACGTGCTTCCATAACAACCGACATCCGTCCAGCCCAAATCATCCACGAGCATGAAAACGATATTGGGTTTTGTATGGGAGGTATCCGCCCTGGCTCGTCCGGATAAATTCGCACATCCATTGAGAGCCATTGATGCAGCGCCCAGACCAAGGGCTTTCAGGAAATTCCGTCGAGTGCAATCTTGTTTACTGATCATGGTCACTCCTTCACGATGACAACGGTCTGATTGATTTTCGGTGCGGTAGACGGGAACATGATCTCTCGCCCATCAGCGAATAGAGCCTGGATGTAATACTCGAAATCGCTTTGGATCGCGCCGGCGGGAATGCGCACTGAATAGACATTGCGAGCAACGTGCGTAAGTAACGTCTTTTGATAATCGCCTTTTCCCATTGTTCGGTGGTATATGGCCAACTCTTTCGGTGGATTTGGAGTTAGAACAATGATTTTCAATTCCAGGTCTTCACAGACAGATAAACTAGTACGGACCGTCGGTACAATGAGTCGCGGAAGCCCATCGTAAGGTTTGGAAGGTTGGGCATCGGCCGGCAAGTCCCGCCCCAAAATCTCGGCTAATTCCTTACCCGGTTCATCGAGCAACGTCGGAATGATATGTTGTTGCCAGTTCGTCACGTTGCCCATTCCGCCGTTGGTTG
>JAFGTG010000101.1 GCA_016934255.1 Sedimentisphaerales bacterium | reverse complement strand
GCGACTTCGCTCCAGATATCCAGACCTTCCGAGTCCGAACCTCCCCATTGGATAAAACCGTCGGAGTCACGAAGCTGAAAAATCCACCGTCTTTGTCCGTATTGGAAGCTTTTGCCGGCCATGCCCTGCCAGTTCCCGTTAAGCCCTTCCCATTGGACCCAGACCGATATTGACAGATTCCCGTCGACCGAGGGGTCATCTGTTCCGCATAATATGCGACTCGGTCGGCTGGGCTCGGCGTTGAAGGACGCCACCCAGCCCCGCTGGGAATCCGATACGGTGACCACGCCATCGACCGGTGTGCCGTGGTGGTTGTTGCCGGAATAATCTTCAAAGTCGTTCTCATTGATGGGGTAGTAGCCCCACAGACTTCCTCCATTCGTGACGCGGGTCAGACCTGCGAATATGACGGAAAGAGAGATTAAACAGAAGAGTCTTTTACACATGGTCGTCCTCCTTCAAAAAAAGAATGAATGGCTACAGAACTTTTTCTTACGAACGAAGACAAAAAAACCGCAAACGCTGAATATATCTTATATCAGATAAAGTCCTTTTCTGTCAAGAAAAACCTGAGATGGATTCTTATCTCAGAAGTGTACCGATCATATCGTTTTCACGATTTTCAATTAATCGTACTTGTACAAGGTCATTTTTTTGGGGATATCCCGCCTGGTTTTCTACAAACACCTGGAAATATCTCTCACTCCGACCGTGAACGACGAGGGACGAGGGACGAGGGACGAGAGACGATGTGGAGGGAATGATTCGTCCATCGTCCATCGTTTTTTCGATGAGAATCTCGGCTGTTTCACCAAAAAACTGCTGGCGGAATGCCCATCCCAACTCGTTACCCACCTCGTGGAGTTTTTCTGATCGGCGTTTAATGGTTTTTTTATCAACAATATTGTTACTTTTTACGGCCGCGGTTCCCGGTCGGGGAGAATAACTGAAAATATGCATTTTCGCGAAACCGACCTCCTTCGCTATATCCATCGTCTGTTGAAAGTCGGCGTCCGTTTCCCCGGGAAAACCGACGATAATATCGGTTGTTATCGCGGGCCTGTCGAGCCTCGTTTGGATGGAATCGACAACCTTCCTGAATTCGTCGATGGTGTACTGTCGGCACATTTTTTTGAGGATCGCATTTGAACCGGATTGCAGCGATAAGTGGAGGTGTGGCATGATGTTAGGGTTCGCGCAGAAGGTGTCCAGAAGGCGATCCGTTACATCTGACGGCTCCAGCGAGCTTAACCTTATTCTGGCCAGATGGGGTATCTTGGCGACCTTATCGAGCAGCCTGGCCAGACGGTCATTTCGCGAATGAGGCCAATTTTTACGTCGAACGCTGTCCCGGCCGTAAGCGCCGAGAAAAACGCCCGTGAGCACGATTTCCTTATGTCCTGAATTCACAAGAGTTTGGGCTTCGTATAAAACCTTTTCAACCGGCTTACTGTGAACAAACGGTCTTGTTTTGGGTACAATACAGTAGCTGCAGTATCCATCGCAGCCATCTTGAACCTTGAGAAAGGCTCTGGTGTGGTCTTTAAACAAGTTTAAGATCGGTAATTCCAAGTCATTATCACATAACTTGTTTTTATGCTTGATTTTGAAGCCGTTTTTTGCTTTAATAGAGTAGTTCGGATAGTATTGAGAGCTTCGGGAGACCGGTGCGACGGCTTGGCCGCAAACTAATTGTTTTAGCGTTGCGGCAAGGCCGCTTCGATCCCTGACTACATAAACGTTTTTGGTGGGTATTTTCAATTCACCGATGTTAACGGTAGGCAGGCAACCGGAGACGATAATGAGGGCATCGGGATACTCCTTTCGGGCTTGTCGAATGTACTGCCGGCTCTTTGACGAGGCTGTATGGGTGACACAACAGGTATTCACAACAACAAGGTCGGGTGGCGCGGGCGGCTCGACCGGGCACAGGCCGAGGTGTTCGAGAAACTCTCGAATTTGCTGGCTTTCATATTGGTTCACTTTACAGCCAAGAGTGCGTATAGAAAATGTTCTCATGATGGTCCATACTGTATGTATGTTGGAACGGATTGACAAGGGGAATTGAATAACTTCGCGAGAGGCATATTATGGCGGCTGAAACAGGTACTGTTTGGGCAATTGATATAGGCTCTAATTCGCTTAAGGCGTTGTCCTTGAGCACGGAACGCGGCGTTGTGGAGGTCGTCGGCTTCGACAATATCCGTCACGGCAAGGTTCTCACCGGAGGCGACGTGACCGACGCTGAAAGAGAGGAACTGATTGCTTTGTCTTTGCGCAAATTTGTCAATAAATATGGTTTAAGCCTGGACGAAATTGTTGTCTCCGTGCCGAGCCAGAACAGTTTTGCGCGTTTCGTCACACTGCCTCCCGTGGAAGCCAAGCGTATTCCCGAGATGGTCAAGTTCGAAGCGGTGCAGCAGATTCCTTTCGGCATCAACGACGTTCAGTGGGACTGGCAGCTAATGTCCGAGCCGGATAGTTCCGAGATCAAAGTGGGTATCTTTGCGATCAAGAACGAAGTTGTCAATTCGGCGTTGGAGCATTTTAACCGGGAGGACGTGCAGCCGGGGTACGTGCAAATGGCGCCGATGGCGTTGTATAATTATCTCTTGCACGATCGTCCGGAGCTGGTGACTTCCGATACGCAGGCCACGGTGGTTCTCAATGTGGGAGCTGAAAACACCGACCTGGTTGTTTGTACGAAATCGGGGGTATGGCAACGTTGTATTCTGATCGGCGGCAATGCCTTTACGAAAGCTATCTCGGAAGCCTTCAGGCTGAATTTTGAAAAAGCGGAAAAGCTCAAACGCACCGCGCCGGTCAGCAAGTACGCCCGGCAGATCTTCCAGGCGATGCGGCCCGTTTTTACGGATCTGGCCTCTGAAGTGCAGCGGTCGTTAGGCTTCTATAACAGTTCCAATCCGAACACGAAAATCGTGAAGATCGTCGCCATGGGCGGCGGGACGAGATTGCGAGGTTTGACCAAGTATCTCCAGCAGACGCTTCAAATTCCCGTTGAAAGGCCGGATACGTTCAAGCGACTGGTCATGGGACCGGGCGTTTCGCCGGCGAAATTCCACGAGAACGTCACCGATTTCGGGGTCGTTTACGGTTTGGCCCTGCAGGGTCTGGGTTTGGCCCGGATAGAGAGCAATCTGTTGCCTCGCAATATTGCCCGATCTATGGCCTGGGCGAGCAAAGGACGCTATTTTATTATTGCGGCGTGTATGCTTCTGGCGGTTTCACTCTTGCGTTTAGGGCGGAACGGCTGGGATAGCATGAATTATAACAAGAATGCCCAGGTCCGATCGAGTATTGCACGGACGGTGGGACAAGTCCAGCAGGCTCAGGAGCAATACGCAGAAGTCAAAAGCCAGGGCGCAACAAAAGATGCGGCGATAGAAAAAGAGTTCGAGCCGTTCCAATATCGTGAA
Organism: Sedimentisphaerales bacterium; assembly: GCA_016934255.1. GTDB lineage: Bacteria > Planctomycetota > Phycisphaerae > Sedimentisphaerales > Anaerobacaceae > JAFGTG01. The sequence goes on along the minus strand of JAFGTG010000101.1, from coordinate 17,718 downwards.
GTCGTGCCGCAGTTGTACCAGACGATTCTTTCCGCGCTGCCCAACGAAGACAACGATCCGAAACATGCCGCGCTCCACAAAGCCTTTGCCGAGGGACGTGTCGAAGATATTGAAAAGACACCTCGCAAGGAGCGGCCACAAGTCTTCGTGACGAACATGTCGATGTATTTTACGAACGATCTGGATAAAGGACAGTTCGGAGGCGCCGATTCATGGAGGCGAAGCCGGGCAGCGCCCGGCGGGACGGATGGATTGATGGAGGGGATGGATGAATACGAATACGCGATGATGATGGAGGCCGAGTATGGGATGGATATGTATGGGATGGGGATGTACGGCGCCCAGCAGACGGAGGAAAAGAAACAGGGATTTGTTTTGACCGTCATCGGCTATACTCCCTACGGCGACAAAATCACGGAAGTCCAGGAATTATTAGATCCTCACGGCGTTGACGATCATCCGAACAAATGGGGATTTGTCACTCGCCTGGCCCACCTGAATGACCTGGTCGAAGACGGCAATAGTCCCTTCCAGTTGTATAAAAAGGCTGAGAAAGAACAGTTCAGCTTGGAAGTTAAGCAGGTGGATTTGAAGGACTCGGACTCGATGCCGCCCGAGGGCGTTGGCGTCTGGGAGGAAAAAGTGCTACAGGCCTCAACGACAACGGCCGCCCAAACGGGCCGATTGGGTAGCGTCGGAACCGCAACGCAGACGGAGTGGGAACTGGTTGATCCGATGACGAGAGAGACGATCAATAAAGTTCCCGTATTGAATGAAGATGGAAAACAAGTCATCATCAACGGTAAGCCTGTTTATCGAGTGAATGACCATTGGTTCGTTTTGAATGTGAAATTTGAGTGGACGGAAGCCCCCGAACCTCCCAAGCAGGCCACCGGTACGTCTTTGCTTGGCGGTCGAGGGGTAATGAGCACCCGTAAACCATCAACGTCCAGTTCGAGCAGCCGAAGTATACCCAGCGACGATATGTGAGATTAGAAAATGAATTTACCGAATATCAATTTCAAAGAGATTCTTGGGAAACTGAGTGTTATCAAGAATAACATGGCGCTCCTGGTGCCGATCATTATTGTTTTTGTAGCAGCCCTGCTTTTCGTCCCAACGTACCTGATTAGCCGCCGGCTTCAAAAGCGCATCCAGGCTGAGAGCTTCACAAAAGGAGCCTCGGTGATCAAGAGGCTCAAAGCGGAGCCGATTTCGGGTGAGCAATACCAAATCGAGCTGGCGCGCCAGACGGATCGGGCGAATGATGCCAACGAGATCGCCCGTTTGGCTTTACAAACGACGCAGCGGGAGCTCTTAAGTTATGATATTTTTCCCGAGCCCGATCCGAATGCCGATTTCTCGGCGGTGATCTTCCGGGTCTTCGGCGAGCGGTTCCGAAACGGGATCGACGCCCTTGTTCGTGATGTCAATGGTCGCGACTGTCCCACGCTGGAAGAACTGCAAAGGGCGTTGGAGGAATCATCCGTGTCCCGTTCGCGTATGGGGGGACGAATGCCGATGATGGACATGGGAGGTCTTGGACGAGGGGGGATGGGCATGGGTATGGGGGATTACTACGGCAGTGGCATGATGCCGGGCAGTAATGTGAACAGTCTGATCATCGATGAGCTGTGTGAGTCGAGAGCGAGGTCCATTCCGGTTTACGTCGATCCAACGAAAATCGCCGGTTACGACTACTGGGCGACTTTTACGTACGAAGGAAAAGATGAAGCCATCAAGGATTGCTGGTATTCCCAATTGGGGTATTGGGTGGTTGAAGATGTTTTTGACACGATAGAGAAAATGAATGCCGGGCATGAAAATGTGCTCACGGCGCCGGTCAAACGGTTGTTGAGCCTTTCATTTACCATGGGCTTAAAAAGGCCGAGGGCCGGAGGCGGTGTCTTTCGCGGCGGTCGAGGCCGGCGAAGCTCGGGACAAACAAAGAGTGAAAATGCAGACCGACCCGTTTATGTTCTTTCGGACAAGGATGGCCTGACGGAATCCTGCACCGGGAGATTTTGCGATAAGGAAAAGGGTCTCCATGCGATCCATTTTAATGTGTCTTTCGTGGTCAAAGCCACGGACGTCCTGCCGCTGATGGACGAATTGTGCAGCGCGAAAGAGCACCAGTTCATGGGGTATCCTGATGGAAAAGAGCCGGCGCAAACCTTCAAGCACAATCAGATTACGGTTTTGGAAAGCAAGATCGGATTTGTGAATCCCAGAGAGATGAACCATCGAAACTATCGCTACGGTGAGGGCAATGCCGTGGAATTGGATTTGATCTGTGAATATCTTTTCAAGGTAGAGGCCTATAAGGCTCTCGTGCCGAAACCGGTCCAGGATACCCTGGACGGAGTGGAAGAAACAAAGTAAGAATGACCAGATGAAGGTATAAAACGGGAATTCAAATATGATTAAGTTAAGCAGCATAGGCAGCTTTTTCGAAGAGCATGTCGAGAAAATCGTCCTGGTGATCGTGGGTCTTATTTGTATTTGGCTCCTCATTGCGCACGTTTTGTTGAGCCCCAATATGGTGACTTACAACGAGAGCAAATTCAGTCCGAGTGCGATTGACAATGAGATTTTAGAAGAGGCCAAAGCCTTGGCGCAGACGCTGCGCGAGCCCCCGGAGAAACTTGAGCCGTATCAACCGAGGGCGAAAGAATTTCTCGCCAAGCTGGATTCCTCGATTACCAATGTCGATATTCAGTCCGTAACGGTGGCGCCCGTTGTGGCTTCGTCCGAAAGTGCCGTCGGCGTTTATGACCTGCCGCGTATCGGCGACGTCGAGGACGTGGCCATCGAGCACATCCGGGCCGTGGCCTATGTGCCGATCGGTGAAGTCACGGAACAGAATACGTATGATAAGTCCGGGAATGAGCCGAACGATATCGATTTAATTTCCGTCGAGGGGAAGTTCGACGTTGCCGGTTTATACAAGCGATTCAAAGAGTGCTTTGTGGAATACGTTGAGCAACGTTGGGCCGATCCGTGCCTGGCCGAGCCGCTTTTTGCCGCCGTACAATTGCAGCGGCAGGAGTTGAACGGCAATGGCGCCTGGAGTCCGTGGCAGGATGTGCCGCGGGCCCGGATCGATCAGTATCGGAAGCTTTTTAATATCACGGAAAAAGTCGAGCAGTTACCTGCCGGCGGTTTGAAGGTGCGGCTGCTTCAATATGATTATCCCATGGTGCAGATCGGCCTGTTACAACCGGATCCGTACCAGTTTGCCACGGCTGATGAGGAATGGCTGCCCCCGGAACTGCACAAAGAGTATAAGCAAATCAAAGCGAAGGAGGCGATGGAAACCAAACGACAGGAAATGGAAGAGCAACGGGAGGAGCGGAATCGACAGAGGGATACCGGAGGAATTGGGAACGTCGGAGGAGTTGGACGCACCGGCGTCGGCAGACCAGCCCCGGGAAGCGGCAGGACACGCGGCAACCAAAGAGCCGGCGGGAGCGATCTCTATGGTATGGGGGGAGGAATGGATTATGGAGATACGCGATCGAGAGGACGGAGCCGGACTAGTCGGCGCTCGAGTACGAGTAGTCGAACGGGAGTGCCTGGCAACATGGCCGACCCTCGAGGGCGGTCGTCGGGACGCGATTCGAGAGGTCGAACGAGCGATCTCTATGGCGACATGATGTATGGGGATATGATGGAACCGGGAATGGGTGGAGTGAACGCGCGATACTCCCCCTTGAACGAAGTCTATACTAAATATGATGAGATGGTACTCACCCGGCTAACGGAATTCGAGAAGCTGGAAAAGCTGACGTTTTGGGCGCATGACGATACGGTTGAGCCGAGGAAGACGTATCGCTACCGGTTGCGGCTGGGTGTTTTCAATCCGGTGGCCGGAACGAATAAGATGAACGCCAAGTATAAGGATCAAAAGAGTGACGTGATTCTCTGGAGTGACTTTTCGGATGTGACCGAACCGGTCGAGATTATGGGTAAACTGTATTTCTTCGCGAATAATGTTCGCGAGGCGGACAAAGCGGTCAACGTTGAGGTCGCCCGGCTTGCCCTGGGCCGCTGGCATAGCGATGAATTTTGGGTTCGGCAGGGAGAGGTCATCGGGGAACCGCGCGAGCCGGAGCCTGAAAAGGAAGATCGAAACAGCCGACAGAATCGTATGAATGATCCGACCGGGCGTTTCGACCCGATGATGGGCGCCAGAACTCAGCAAAAGACGAATGTTCCCGAGATTATCGATTATCGAACCGGGGCGGTCATGGTGGATACGATCGTCGTGAATGACTGGTTGGACAAACCCCTTCGCACGCGAAACTATTTTGACTTGCTTTATAGTTACGATGGAGTCAATATCGAACATATGCCGGTGGGTCCGTCTTTCCGACCGAAGACCCTGGCGAGCGTGCATAGTCATATTAACCGGTTGCAAAGAGAGCCCCAGGAAGAATTCAAGAGCTTCGGCACCAGCGATCGCAAGCGTCGAGGGGGCCTGGGTGGCGATATGATGGATGACTACGGCGGCGACTACATGATGGAAGATATGTATATGATGGATCAAATGGGCGGCATGGGGCGCCGCTAATGGCTTTTTGAACGGGGAACGGAGTTCCCGATAATACGACCCCTTAGCATAACCGATGTGTCAGTTCATGGAAGAAATGCATAGATCGGTGTCAAATCTTAACACGGAACAATTCCGGTACGCGGAATTTTTCTGTCCGTCCTATAAAAACTCAAGAGATTATGTTATCTCTGCCGATAAAAGGAAAGGATAGAACTGTCTATTCATAAAGAAAGACTATGGGATGTGATTGAACCAAGAAAGGAGTCAAGAATGAAAATGAGAAACGGATTTCGCGTGAATGGAACAGTAGCCAGGGGTATTCTGGCAGTGGCGGTTATCGCTGTATGTTTCGGTTTAGCCGGGTGTGGTGAAGAAACGGCGAGGATCGAGGAAAATCAGATTCAACTGCAGGTAATGGCCAAGAGCAACGCCCAGCAAATCAAGGCTTTAGCAGCGGTCATCGAGCAGAACCAACAAGAGATCAAAGCCGGATTTGTGGCGTTGCAGGAAGACATCCACCGTTTGGATGCCCATGCACTTGCGTTCGGCGAAGAGCAGGCCGAGTTGAAGGAAAAACAAGACAAATTACTGGCAAGCCAGGCTAAACTGCAAGAGGCGGTGCAGACCAATACCCGACAGGTCACGGCGAAGCTGGCCATGATCGAGCAGAATCATGATACTTTGCTGTCGGGAATGGAAGCCGTCCAAAATGATTCTCAAAAGGTCGCAGCGTCAATGGCCTCTGTGGCGGGCGAGCAGGCCAAGCTGTACGCCGGTCTCACGGCGGTCACCGAGGAGCAGGAAAAGCTTCATCGGACGGTTCAAAGCAACAGCCAGCAACTGGGTGATACCTCCGCGGCCATTGAGCAGAACCGGCAGGAATCGCTGACCGTGATGAGCAATCTCCAGGAGAATATTCAACAGGTGGCTTCCAATATGAACACGCTCAGCAGCGACTTGTTGAAGCTGCAAGATGTGCTTCAAGGCAATATCCGTGAGTTGGTGAGCATGATGGATGCCAGCGGGCAGGGGCTGCTTGAATTCCAGGAGCAAACGCGAACGGGGCTTGTGGCGTTGGATGATTCCATCAGCGCTATCAAGGAGAGCCAGAGCAAGTTGCAATCGCAGATTGATAGCGTGCAAAGCAGCACGGAGACCTTGGGCCGCGAGGTTCCGACGGTCATCGGGGAACTGAAGGGTGAAGTCTCCCGAATCAGCCGAGAGATCGAAGAATCCGCAAGGAATCAGCCTGTCATTTCCTCGGAGCCGGAAGATATATAGTCACGGTAAGAAGACGTGACGCAAAGGATTGCATACGTATTCACGGAAGTACGTGATTTGATAGATGATCTATCCGTGCCGGTTGAGTTCATGTCGATCGGCGCGGATTGATTTTATAGACTGAAGATCATTCCTCTTTTGATTATATCTCAATCATTATTGTCGGAGATGATTGAGATTAAAGAGCCGGCAACAGAGTCGAGTACGCGGTTTCATTCCCATAGATATCCCGCGTTTTGACTCGGAAGCGATGGCGTTGTCCGGATCGGCCGACTTTCACTTCATAGGTTCGCGAGGTTTGCCAGCCGCTGCTGAACCCGGATTCCGTCGTGCATTGGAAGTAATATTCCACGTCGCCGCTGGAATCGGTCGCTTCGACGGCCGTCATCTCAGCCCAATAGTCAAACGTTCCGCCGCCATGGTTGACCTCTTCGGGTTCCGATTCCCATTCCATCGGATTGGGAGTCGGCGCTTCCAGGTCCAGAGTAACTTCGGTTGAATCCTGCGTCATATTTTGATTGGGCGATTTATCCCGTGTTCGCGTGACAAAGCTGTAATAGGAATCTTTCGGAAGCGTGGGCGTTTGGTATTCCGGGCTGTCCTGCCAATCGCTGCTATACGCCGGATGTGAGGTGCACTCGAAGTAATACTCAACACCGTTGTCGTCGGAGGCCGTTGTGGCGATCATTCGAATCGACGCCGGCGGGACGACGTACGGTTCGGTCTTCCACGTAGCCGGGTTCGGAAGAGGCGCCGTCGTATCTTCCGGAAACGTCGTTGCTGAGGATCGTTCGGAGTAGCTTGTTTCAATTTGATTGGCTTTATTGCGGGCTTTCACTCGGTAGGAATAGGTCGTATTGGCCGCCAGCCCTTCGTCCGTATAGGTTTGCTCTTCCTGCCAATCGCTGTCGTGTCCACCGCCGGTGATACATTCGAAATAATATTCCACGCCGCTGCCATCCGTGGAGGTCGCTTCCGCAGCTACCATGGTTATTGTCGATGTCGAGGTGGCGTGAGGTTCCGTTTTCCAGGCCATCGGATTCGGTGTCGGCGGTTGCGGCGTCGGCGGTTCCGGCAGCCAGTTGTCGGCGAGTATGGCGAAATCCGCAAAATCGACGAGGCCGTCCCGGTTAATGTCCTGGATCAGCGGGGCTTCCCGGCTCAGCCATTTGTCAGAGAGTAAGGCCATGTCGCGAAGATCGACCCAGTCATTGACGTCGTCGATGACCGGATTCAAATCCGCCGGCGTGCCGACCGTCGAAAACGACATGCCGGCTTGGGCCGTTCCGCCGTAAGCGCCGATATTGATGCGTCTGCCGTGCGGCCAGAGTTCCGCCGTCCAGTCCGAATCCGTATCGCCTGCGTCGATACATGGGCTGGTTTGAACGTCAAGGACCCATTCGTTGTCATCGGTGCTCCATCGGCCGGCCTTGGATTGAACGTGATAGTCGCCGTCCACCCAGACATCGTCGCTATCGTCGTCGGGTGTTTCATTGTCGTCCCAATATCCATCTTTCGCAAAAAGCGGATCGGCAATCACATCGCCGTCGCCGAATCCCGCTCCAGCCCCGACGTTTCCGCCGTCGTTAGACCAAAAAACGTTATGGGAATTAACGGAAGCTCCATAAATCCCGCCGACGAGGCCGGCGGCCTTATTAAAGGCGATGATGTTATTCTTGACCTCGCCCGGACATTGTCCTAAAGCACCCCCGTTGATGGTAGCGGTATTGCCGACGATGGTATTGTTCAGGACTTGGGTGCAGCTAAACAGGCCGCCGCCGGTGTCGGAGGTGTTACCGGCAATGATATTGTTCATAATCTTTCCGCGACAGTTGCATACGCCGCCGCCGGCGATGGCGCTCTGGTTTGCCGTAATGATATTGGCGATGATGTCGCCCGTACATTCGTAAAAGCCGCCTCCTTTGTAACTTGCATAGTTGCCCTCGATCACATTACCTGTAATGGGCCCATCGCAAAAGGATAGGGCGCCGCCGCGTCCCGAATCGACGTTGGAATTGTATGAAATGATGTTGTTGGTTATCGGTCCGTCGCAGTAGGCGATGCCGCCGTTGTTTTCGGATATCACGTTGTTCGTGATCGGCCCATGGCACGAATATATTCCTTGCCATCTGCTTGCGGTAATTTGATTGTAGGAAGTAATCGGTGCGGCGTTGTTTTCCCCGTAGATACCGTAACCGCCGCAATCTCTAATCATGTTCTTTGTGATGGTGGGGGACGTCCCGTAACAATGAATGCCCTGGCCGGTTATCGTAAAACCGGTGAGGACCGAGCCGCTGTCCTCATCAACGTCGAAGCTCACGCTATAGCCCGAATCGGTCGTGATAACGGTAGCTTGTACGACGTTCGGATCGTCCGGATCTTCGCTGGTGAGCGTGACGGCCATGTTGTTAAAGGTAATTCTCCGGCTGTACGTGCCGGATTTGACCACGATCGTATCGCCGTGCATAGAGGCATTCAACGCATCGGGAATATTTTCGAAGTCCGCAGGTCCGTCGTCATCAACGGTGAGGACCGCCCCTTGAGATGTGATCGCTAACGACAGACATACTAAGAGTAAAATTAATTGTTTCATCCCCAAATCCATCCACTTTTTAAAATGTATCATCGGAAATATTGTACTACGACAATAGCACGAATTCAAGTGAAAACTACCATAGAGGACGCGCTTCTATTTATTTTCTGTTGCGGAAAGCAAAGGTTTGAGTCGTAACCCCTGCGGAGGCAGGGGTCCAGAACCCAACAACTGGATTCCCGCCTACGCGGGAATGACAAGTCGTGATTCCGAAACAAAAGCTATTTAGATTTACTTTGTCGGTTTGATTTTCTTGCTGTATAACCAGCGTGCGTCCGATAATTCGTAGTCGATGATTTCGTCGGGTGTGAAGAACAGATTGATTTCATTCCGGGCCGATGGTGGGCTGTCCGAGCCATGTACGAGATTGTACCGTTGGGAGCAGCCGAAATCTCCCCGTAACGTTCCCGGTTGGGCGTCATATCCAAACGTGCTTCCCAACATCTTGCGGACGATGTCGATTACGCCGTCTGCCTCCCAAACCATCAAAAGCGAAGGGGAAGACGCCATAAACGTGACCGCCGGTTCAAAAAACGGCTTACCTTGATGGGCGGCATAGTGCCGTCGGGCCAGCGCTTCGGGAATGAGCATGAGTTTGGCCGCGACGAGCTTCAGGCCCTTTCGCTCGAATCGTGAAATGATTTCACCCACCAAATGCCGTTGGACGCCATCCGGCTTGATAATGACTAATGTACGTTCTGTCATCTATGAAGTTGATCCGATTTCCCGATGGAAATCAGTGAGTGGATTATACTCCTTTGGGCACAATGTAGATTTCAACCCGCCTGTTCTGGGCATTGCCTTTCTTGCCGGGCAGGTTTTCGGCAATGGGTCTGTATTCGCCGAAACCTCGGGCGCTCAAACGCGTGGACGCAACATCATTATCTTCCATGACCTTGAGGACAGCCAGGGCCCGGTGGACGGAGAGGTGCCAGTTGGTCGGATGTTGCTGACGCGTCGCCGCCTTGGCGATGCGAACGTCATCCGTGTGTCCGGCGACGATGATGTCGAATTCCTTGCCCTCTTCGGAGTTGAGAATGGCACAAAGCGCTTTGACGGCTTCCGCGGCTGAGGCGGTGACCCGGTCGCTGCCCAGCTCGAAGAGCAGGTCGCTCTTGAATTTCACGATCCCCCGGTTCGCATCGTACGTCACGAGGTCGGGACGCTGCTTGGCAAAGTCTTCCAGCAGCGTGCTGAGCTCCACCGGCAATGCCCCGCCTCCGAGGAGCAACCTCTGCTGCATCGACTCGATCATTTCCTTCTTTTTAGCGATGTCCTCTTCAAGGGCGGCAATTCTTTGCTTGAGGGCGTCCACTTCGATACTATCTTTTTGGCCGGCGCCCGCAAGCTTCTCTCTAAGTTGATTGAGTTCCAGGTTCGCGGCGTTCAGATCGCTCGTGAGCCGATTGATTAATTCCTGTTGTTTACTGTTTTGTATCCGAAGGCGGTCCATTTCGGAATTACATCCGCTGACGAGGAATACACAAGCAAAGATAACAATCGCGGAGAGTTTGAGGGTTCTCATCATTCGATCCTTTCCAAGATGATTATGGCGTTATTCCAGCTATCCTTATATATACAAGCTTTTTGATTATAGGTCGTTACGAACCGACAATTCTACATCCTCCACCTTCGTGTATCAATAAAACTCATTTGGTTCGGCCCGTCAATAAGAAACTTCTGAAAATATGAGCCGTTGTTGAAAGAAGTTTTAGTAGATTATCGAAGCGCTTTCTTATACACTGTTCGACAACGGTTTTATAGATTGAATGAGTTGTTGATGAGATAGATATGAACGTTTTGGTCGCTGAAAAATGCGGATTTTGTCATGGCGTCAGAAACGCCATCAGCGTGGCGGAAAAAATTCTGGCCCAGGAGAAGGACGTCTATAGTTTCGGGCCGATCATTCACAACAGCGATGTCGTGGAGCGTCTGGCCAAATCCGGATTGAAAACCGTCCGCCGGGTGGAGGACATTCACTCCGGGACCGTGCTGATCCGCTCGCATGGTGCGGCCCCGAAGCAGGTTAAAAAACTTCAGGACAAAGGACTGAACATTATCGATGCCACCTGTGTCCTGGTCAAGCGTGTTCAGCATATCGCCGGCGAGCTGGAAGAACAGGGGTATCAGGTGGTGATTATCGGCGAAGAGAACCATCCGGAAGTACAGGCCGTCGTGGGCTGCGCCAAGGACGTGATCGTGATTGCCGACGAGTCGGATTTGCATCGGTTGCCCCAAAATGCCAGGCTGGGCGTGGTCTGCCAAACCACGCAAAACCCGGAGCATTTCGGGAAGATGCTGGGCGCGATGGGGCGGGGCAGCTTTAGTGAATTAAAGGTCATTAATACGCTGTGCAAAGAGGCGATCAAGCGGCAGGAATCCGCCATCCGGCTGTGTAAACAGGTGGACATTATGTTCGTTCTCGGCGGCCTGGAGAGCGCCAATACGCGGCGATTGGCGGAACTCTGTGTCAAAGTCAATGAGCAAACGTTTCATTTGCAAAACTGGGATGAACTCGATACGAGCATCCTTCACGGTAAAACGACGGCGGGGGTCACGGCCGGGGCTTCGACGCCGGATTGGATTATCAGTGAATTTGTGGAGAATTTGGAGGTTTTTTAAGGAACCTCCAAATTCGAGCGATGCATCCTGAAAAAAACCAAGAGGGGGCTTGAAAAATACTTTTTCGATAATTATCATTATAGGTTTTGAAAAATATGGTATGATGTTAAAGGCATCTGCTGCGTGGGCCGATGTTTATGTTCATTTTGAACCGGAAGATGAAACAAGTGTGCTCTGTTGCACGAAGCGATGTCGGCGTGAATGTGGGGCGCCGGCCGCTCATGATCCATAGACTCCACAGAGGGAAATGATTTATGGTAGATAGAAATATTGTTAACAAATTAGGGCTGTCGGAGGAGAAGCTGAACGAGCAGGTGAACGAGATCTTCGGCGATCAGGAAAATGAATTCCTCGAACAGACGCTCCAGAAGAAGGTGGATTTACGTCTGCCCGGAACGATTCTTCACGGCACAATCGTCTCGCAGATCGGCAACGATGTGATCGTCGAGGTCGGTCTCAAGAGCGAAGGGATTGTGGATGCGAGCGAGTTTGAAAGCCCTGATGAAATCGTGCCCGGCAAGGAAATCGAAGTGTTGCTGGAAGATACGGATTCTGAGAGCGGCCTCGTCTTGCTCAACAAGCGCAAGGCCGATTTGATCAGAGGGTGGGAGGGTATTCTCGAAACGAAAAAAGAAGGCGACGTGGTCACGGGCAAGGTCATTCGCCGAATCAAGGGCGGTTTGCTCGTGGATATCGGCGTGCCCGTCTTTTTGCCGGCGTCACAGGTGGATATCCGAAAGCCCGGCGATATCAGCCGGTTTATCGGCAAAGAGGTGGACTGCAAGATTCTCAAGATCGACATCGAAGGTCGAAACATCGTTATCTCGCGGCGCAAGCTCATCGAAGAAGAGCGTCGGAGCAGCAAAGAGAAAATCCTGTCGGAAATCGAGGTCGGCCAGTGGCGCAAAGGCATTGTCAAGAACATCGCGGACTTCGGTGTGTTCGTGGACCTGGGAGGACTGGACGGTTTGTTGCATATTTCCGATCTGAGCTGGGGCCGGATATCGCACCCGTCGGAAGTCGTCGAGCTCGATCAGGAAATCGAGTGCGTCGTCGTCGGTGTGGATAAAGAGCACGAGAAGATTTCGTTGGGCCTCAAGCAAAAGACCTCCAGCCCGTGGGATGATGTCGAGGAGCGTTATCCGGTCGATGCGAAGGTCAAAGGCAAGGTCGTCAACGTGATGAGTTACGGCGTGTTCGTTCGGCTGGAAGACGGCATTGAAGGGCTGGTGCATATCAGCGAGATGAGCTGGACGAAACGTTTGGCGCATCCGGGCGAGATGGTCAATCTCGGGGATGAGATTGAGGTCGTTGTGCTCAACGTCAATAAGGAAAAGCAGGAAATCTCCTTAGGTCTCAAGCAGACGCAGACGAATCCCTGGGCGATTGCCTCCCAGAAATATCCGGCCGGGGCGATTGTCACCGCCAAGGTGCGGAGCATCACGAATTTCGGCGCGTTTGTGGAAGTCGAGCCCGGTATTGACGGGATGATTCATATTTCGGACCTGAGCTGGACGCGCAAACACAGCCATCCCGGCGAAGCGCTGAAGAAGGGCCAGGAAATTAAATGTATTGTACTGGAAGTCAACGAAGAGAAACGGCGGATTTCATTGGGTATCAAGCAGATGACGGAGGACCCGTGGATCCGCGCCATCCCGGAAAAGTATATTCCGGGTCATATTATTAGAGGCACGGTCGCGAAACTGACGAATTTCGGTGCGTTCGTCGAGCTTGAGCCAGAATTGGAAGGTCTCCTCCATATTTCCGAACTGGCCGATCATAAGATCGATAAGCCCCAGGACGTCATCAAGGTCGGCGACGAAGTCGAGGTCAAGATTTTGAAAGTCGATACGGATTCCCGCAAGATCGGATTGAGTTTGCGGCGCGTCCAGTGGGCGGCCGAGGAGCAGCAGGCCGAGGAGCCGCAGCCCGAGCGAAAGCCGTTGCGCCAGCCGGCGGGTCCGGAACGCGTCCTTTCGGATGATTTTATGGACAAGCTCGCCAGGCGTAAACAAGGGGAGGTTATTGACAGCGAAGTGGACCTGGATTTAGAAGAGGACGATCCGGTCACGGAGCCGAAAGATCAGAACTCTCCGGTCTCGGCAGTAAGTGAACCAGGGGTGGAAGAAGACGCTGGAGTCACAGAAGAGGCATCGAAGGCGGACGCTCAAGAGGCGTCCGAGGCTGAAGATAGTTCGGAACAGGAGAAAACTGCGCAGGAATAAGGCATCCGTTTGTAATGGTAATAGATAGATGAATCCCAGGGTCGTTATCAGGGACGAAACAGATGCCGATGTTGGCATGATAAGCGAGGTGACTATCGCAGCGTTCAAGACCCTGGAGATTAGTAACCATACGGAACAGTTTATCATCGAGGCGCTACGCGCCGCCAAAGCCCTAACGGTGTCACTGGTTGCGGAAGTGGATGGCCGGGTCGTAGGCCATATTGCGTTCTCTCCGATAAACATCTCAGACGGTACCCGAAACTGGTACGGGCTTGGACCCGTTTCGGTGTTGCCGGAATACCAGCGGAAAGGCATTGGCAAATCATTAATACGAGAAGGGCTATCACGGTTGAAAGCTCTGAATGCCCAGGGGTGTTGTCTTGTGGGGCATCCGGATTACTACGGGAAATTGGGCTTTGAGAATGTATCGGGACTCGTGTACGAGGGCGCACCGCCGGAGGTGTTCTTTGCTTTATCTTTCGATAGTCATTTTCCACAGGGCACAGTCACTTTTCATGAAGGTTTCAAAGCGGATGGCCTTTAGACTACCACTCGGTTATGCGTTCGGTGATAAAACATCATGAAATTGAGTGATTTAGGTTTCGACCCATGGTTTGAAGAGTATATCACTGCGTTCCGCGAGGAGGACCGCCGTATCGCCCGCGTATCGGCGGTTGACCGCGGCTCGTATCTGATAAGAGATGAACAGAAAGAAGTCCCCGCTAAACTTTCGGGAAAGTTCTCTTACCAGGCCGGGAATGCCGTCGATTTGCCGTGTGTCGGAGATTGGGTGACGGTGCAATACTACAACCATGAGACCGAAGCGATCATCCACCGGGTGTTTCCACGACGGACGTTTTTACGCCGCAAAACCGCGGGTGACGATGTGGACTTCCAGATGATCGCGGCTAACATCGATACGGCTTTCATTGTCCAGTCGTGCCATGTTGACTTCAATCCCCGTCGTTTGGACCGTTACCTGGTCATGGCGGCAGACGGGCATGTCGAGCCGATTGTCATTCTGACGAAGACCGATTTAATCGGCCGGGATGAATTGGAACAGAAGCTCGCAATCGTTTCCTCTGTCACCCGGGCGAAAGTGCTCGCTCTCAGCAACGTCACGGGTATCGGGTTTGACGCGTTTCAGCAGACGCTCCGCCCGGGAAGGACGTACTGTCTCCTGGGTTCGTCGGGCGTCGGGAAGACGACGCTCATCAACCGCCTCATCGGCCGTGAGGCCTTTGACACAAAGGACGTCAGTGGAACCGGGGAAGGAACCCACACCACGTCACGACGGCAGCTCATTCTTCTTGCCGAAGGGGCGATGTTGATCGATACGCCGGGTATGCGAGAGCTTGGCCTGGTAGGAGCGGGCGATGGAGTTAACGTCGATTTCGAAGACATTTTCGCCCTTTCCGTCGATTGTCGTTACGCGAATTGTAGTCATATACACGAGCCCGGCTGTGCCGTTCGGACGGCGGTCGAAAATGGAGAATTGACTGAGGATCGCTATTCCAGCTTTATCAAGCTCAAGAAAGAGTCAGAGTATTACGAGATGTCATACCTGGATAAACGGAAGAAGGACAAAGCCTTCGGACGTTTTATTAAAGCGGAGAAGAAGCGAATAAAGAATCGCAAACGCCGAATGGATTGATGGAGCCGGCTCGCTATGCCCGCGGTTCGTCATTGATCGCCGCGCTGTACGGCCTTGAGAATATTTTGTATTCGAGCCGAGTTGGGATCTATTTCCAGCGCGATTCGGATTTCTTTGATGGCTTCGGCTCTTTGATTTTTCTTGTTTAAAAGAACTCCCAGGTTGCAATGCAGCAGGGCGCTGTTCGTCGAAAAGCGTAATCCTCGACGGCATATTTCAATCGCCTTATCAAGTTCCCCCCGGTGCATCCATACCTCCGCTAAATTATTATAGGCTGGCACGAGGTCCGGGTGCCAGCGTATCGCTTCTGAGTAGTGCTTTAACGCTGGGTCGATTTCATTTTTTTTCTGGTACGCCAGGGCCAACAGGTAATGGGCGTATCCGTACGTCGGTTTGATGTGGATGGCCTTGTTTAATTGCTCGATGCCTCCATCAATGTCACCAAGCTTAAACAACGCGGTTCCCACGTTATAGTGCCCTAAATAAGAATGCGGCACCGATTGGGCCATGAGACGGTACTGTTCGAGGGCCGATCCGAAATCCTCAAGGTCTTCCAATAACAGCATGGCGTATCTTTCGCGCAGCATCCAATCCCGGCTGTTTTGCTCGATGGCCTGGCGGTATTGGGATGCAACGTCCTGAAGTACCTCGGGGGTGAGTGAGGCTTTGAGAACCGCTAAATGCTGATCCATCTCCTGGATATATTCGTTGTGGTAGAGTTGATTCGTGAACGGTGCTTTTTTGAGAAAACGATTAACGATCTTGTCGGCAATTTTATATTGATCCCACTCTGTCCAGGCCAGGTGACGGGCGCACGCTGCTTCAGTCAACACGGGACGTTCGGCTCGCTTAAGTTCCCCCTGACGATCAGGTAATATCTTTTCAATCTGTTCGAAGATGGTTTTAGCCAGGAGATAATTGCCATGAAAGTTCAGATGGACGTGTTCGAGAAACAATTCCGAACCGGGAATTTCATGGGGACTGTTTTCTTCAAACGCCTTGACGGCATCGACGAAGTAGAGACCTTGGGTGTTATCGCTGTTAGCCACATCCCGAATCATCTGGTTGATTCGACGATCGGCGCGAAACCGAAGCGTGTCACTATCCCGTGCTTGTATATATCGGCTCTTCGCTTTTTCGTACTCAGCCAGATTCCAATAGCATTTTCCAAGTCGATAATGTAAATCGGCGTTGTCTTCATCGATTACAGCGGCCGCCCGGAAAGACGTCTCGGCAAGGCGATAATCCCCGGCGGTCTCGTGATTCACTCCCTCCTCATAGGCCGCTTTCCATGTTTCGAGCTGTGATGGAGATAGATCGGTGGAATGCAACGAGCCGAAGGGGGGATTGTCTTTGAGATTACTTCCAACGGTGCATAGAAGAACTTTCGCTCCGGCTTTGCGCCCCAGGCGAATCATATCGTCGAGATTCCGTTGAAAATGCTTGTAAACGCTTTCCAGTCTCGCGTCATGGATCGGCACTTGTCTTTTCGCGTACATCTCCATGCCGCGCCAAACGTCAGGGGGAAATTCCGGGAGCAGATAAGGCCCCAACAGATTCGTCATCAACTGACCCAACTTCATGCCTTTCAATGCAATTCCGGCGCGGATCAGAAATAAATTGTTGGAGAAAGACGAAAAGACCGTCCCGGCACCATAGGGACCGACGACTTCGTTGTTGCCGAGATAGATAACGAACATGTCGGGCTGATACTGAGCACAATCTTTGGCAATCTCCAGAACGACGTGTGAATTAATCGCCGCCATAGCCATAACGATGACGTCGAAATGGACGTCGGGATACGTTTCTCGAAGCATGACCTTTAGAATCCGTCCGAAGCCGAAGGGGGGGCTCGGTTCGCCCTGGGCGGCGGACGCGCCCAGGATGAAAATCCGGTAGGTCTTGTCCGTCTTGTTTGCATCGAAAGTAAACGGTGAGAATTCGCGAGATATATTCTTCGGGAAAAACCGCCATCCGAATTTTGCATTGTCGCAATAGACGTCTTTCCCGTTGACTTTGCTTTTTATGATGGCTTCCGGACAATAGCCGTAACCGGATAGGCGCAATCCAAGCTCCAGGAGAAAAATGGAAATCGCCGGAATGATAAACACGACCATCGCGCGGAAGATCCATAAACGCCGACGGCTTATTTTTATCGCCGATAGTTTAACGATGTGTTTGGGGTCGTTTATCCCCGGTGATCCGGAAGATTTTTTCTCTTTTGTCCCTCCGTTCCTTTCGACGTTCAACCTCTGGTATTTTTTTGTTTTGCCGTGAGATGACGTTCTTTTTCTTCTTGTCGTGTTGCGCCTGTGGGTCATTTTTTCTCTCAATTTCCCGACAGTGTGGCAACTCTGTCGAACGAACAAGGTTGGTTGTCGTAAATCGCCTAAATCTATTATCGGATGGGGCGGGACGTTATGAATGGCCGGATTTCTTGCTTTTTCGCCCTCTTGTTTTCTTTCGCCTGCTCATTACATGTGATCCGGGTTCTCTCATGGACCCATCACTGTAAGATCTTTTCGTGTTTGTCTTTTATTTTAATACAATTTCATTCAAATGGAAACAAGTATTCCGATAGTTATAGTCTGTTCTGTGAAAAAAGTCAGTCCGACGGGTCCGACCGATCCGACGAGTCCGACCAGTCAGACGAGTCCGACCGATCCGACTCCATCTCGTTACCGTGTGATCTCATATCCCCTAAGAGTATAGGGGGTTTGGGGTGTTTTTTTTTTGTGAATTGGAGAAATTTAGTTATTTCTTACATTTTTCTTGACGAGTAAGTGGT
>JAFGTG010000100.1 GCA_016934255.1 Sedimentisphaerales bacterium | reverse complement strand
TACGCTGTACTGGAAGTTCAGCTATACCATACACTTGGAGATTTACCATTACCGAAAACAACCCACAAATTCTGTTGAGGAATCTTATTCTGAAAGCTCTGGCCGGAATACCCATAATAAAAGCCATCCAGAATATACCCGTCGGAGTGATGCGAAGCCATAGCTTTGTTCGTCCAAAGGATTTGGTATTTCGTATCGCTGACTT
Source organism: Sedimentisphaerales bacterium (assembly GCA_016934255.1). Classification (GTDB taxonomy): domain Bacteria; phylum Planctomycetota; class Phycisphaerae; order Sedimentisphaerales; family Anaerobacaceae; genus JAFGTG01. Next base: position 5,883 of record JAFGTG010000100.1, on the reverse strand, counting down.
CGAGTAACTGGGCACCTGTGGCGTATCCCGACGTAATAAAGACCCGGTCGCCGCTCAGAAGCGGTGTTGTCGCGTTGACGCCATAAGCGGTTTCCCATGGCGTATTCCAGAATTCTTTGCCCGTGTCCGCTGCAACCGCGGCCAGACCCTTGCCATGAAACACAAGGTAGGATGGTGTGCCTGCAAGCGTCACAGGTACGATCGGGGCGTAACCGGCGTCTCCCCGGCCGGATTTCCAAATGACCTCGCCGTTCGATTTATTGTACGCAATCACGCGCGCCGTACCGCCGCCCTGAACGAGAACGTGGCCGCCCGAGACCAGCGGTGACGATGAATGGCCCCATTTCGGCTTCTTCCCCCCTTCCTCCCGAACGTTCTTATGCCACACGACCTCACCATTGTTGACATCCCAGCACACCAGATCGCCGCTGCGTCCAAAGGTATAAATCCGATTTTCATCGATGTACGGCGTCGCTCGCATGCCGGTCCCGTGGCTGCTCGCGGCCTTCGCGGCGTACTGATTCCGCCAGAGAAGGCCGCCATCGAGGGCGCTCAGGCAAAAGATAAGATCATTCCCCCCGTCACGACCGCAGACAATCAACCGGTCTCCTTGAACGACCGGCGCCGACCATGCGGCGCTGTCCTTGCCCTGGCACAGATAGTTCACCTCCCAGATCTGTGTGAGGCCGTTTGACCAATCCTTCATGATATCGGTCACAGCGCTTTTCGCCTGTCCATCGATTCCACGCCAACAGGGCCAGTCCGCCTCGCCTTTGTCGCGTAGTGTCGTAGTCGGTTGGACGAGTTCGGGAATTTCCTGGACTTGATCACTCAACCTCTGCGTGCCCTTCAAGATATCCACACTCTCCCAGTTGCGAACGACGAGTCCGCCCAACACCAATACCAGCACACCTACAACACCCAGTACAATCTTCAGCCCTGTCTTTATCGTCTTTTTCATTTCTATATCCTTTTTAAACCACACGCCTAAGAAACGTTACGTCTCTTGTCAAAGCTTTTTTCCAAGGGGGGAAAAAATTTATAAAAAAATTCATCTTGCCGCTTGATCATCTACGATGCGCATAGTAGCCAGACTATACAAGCAGAAATAACTGTCATTATGAAGATTTCATCATGGGTAAAGGAATGCCACATATCACAGCCGCGGAACGGAAGATTATGAAAATCATCTGGCAGCTTGGGTCGTGCACCGTGCACCAGACCCTCGAAGCTCCCAACGCTGGAAGGTTTGCTTTCCAAACTCCAGCAATAAAACGTTTACTCCTGCAAACGTAAACGTCATCTATCATGGGCGGCGCTCAGGTTCATTGTGATGACTCGATTAACAACGCGCCTTTCTTGATCCAGTCGTACCAGCCGGTCTGTGCTCTGTTCCGTCTGTTCCGATTTCGCCAATAAGCGAGAAGGTCCGTATCATTTCTTGCGGGCGTCTTTCTCGTTGCGAGTATCATTGTTTCGGCGGAGCCGGCGCTCTTAATAATGCTGGTCTGATAGGGTAAATAATATTCTATACCTTTCGGCGCGGGTTTATTATGCCCTCCTTCTCTGCTGACAATCATACTCATCCCTCCGGCATTCACTACGGCGCCGAACTTTGCGTACATCAACAGTAGCAGGTGTCTTTGCTTGAAGAGTGTGACTTCCTCGGAAGATGAACATGTTTCATTGGTAATGTGAAAGTGCAGAACCATCCCCCGGGCTGCCGCGAGGTCGCCTATTTCCACAAAATGTACATCCTCTCCTATCGTGACAATGGAGTGTACGCCTTTCAATTCAAACCACATAGCTTTTATGTTCGAACCGGCCTGGAACACATCGTCACGAATTGTTGAAACCTGATCGTATCGCGTCTTGACGCTTCCATCATCACCGATAACAAAGGCGCAATTCTTCCTTTGGCCATCGACCCAATATGGCATCCCAACGATGACATATATATTTCTATTGTCGGCTTCACTGCGGATTTCCTCCAATGCGCTTTGCAATTCGGATTGTTGGGCCTTTGAGATATCATCCTTTAGAATACCTGTGAGTGCTAACTCCGGGAAAACGACAATATCCGCTCCCTGATCGGCCGCCTCACGAATATAGCGCCTGATTTTTTCAACATTCTCAGCAATACTCCGAGAACAGGTTATTTGCACCGCGGCGATTGTTATGTCTCGCCTTGCCGACGAGTACGGCTGAATATCCGGGACTGAATCAACACGGTCTCCTTTCAATAATCGCTCGCCCATATCCCAAAAGGATTTGAATATGGGATGATTCCGCCGTCTGATCGCATTAAGTCTCGTTGCCTTGGAGAGATCGATATCCTCCATGATAAGACAGTCTTTTTCATAGACTCGGCACGCCTGGATCGAACCATCGGGCCGTATGACGGCGCTGCCGCCTCCCCACGGATTGTGCCCCATGAAGTCCGTATCGTCATGGACGGGATTGCTGACGATGACATACGCGCCGGTCCTCATCGCCCAGGGCCGATATCGAATCCAGCGTAAGTCCGGCCGGCCATCGTCGCCGCCGTGACCGCCGGAGATATCGACGATGACTTGCGAACCTTGCACTAAACACGGCAAATCGGAATGTTCCAGATAACCCCGGTCGGAACATATCGATAGATTAAATGGAACTCCGTCAACGAAAAACCGTTGAGGAACCTCAGTATTCTTCTCATAGAACAAAAGCCTCCGCCCGTTCGGATCGTAAACTACGCCTCTGTTCAGATAAGGACCTGTATCGGTCATTCTGTATCCCACCCCGAAGATAACGTAAATATCTTCCGAATCTGCTTTCCGGCCAATTCGTGCTATTGCTCGATCCAAGTCAGTACGACTTGGTTTGTCTATCGCTATGTCAGACCAATAAAGCGCTCCCTCGGGAAAAATGACGACCTGACATTTGTGAGCCTTTGCCCGTTCGATGAAACCCAATAATTTACTACAATTTTTCTCAAGCGAATCCTCGATAACGGTCTGCACGACACCGACGTTGAGACTCTCAGAAAATACAATCTGAGCCGAAGCACTTGTTAACAACAAAACAGCGAATAAACGATTAAGCATAATTTAAACATCCTTCAGTTTAATCCTGATTTTCATTATTGAGAAAGTATATATCATCGAGCAATCAATAACAACCAGACCTTTGAATAACGAAAACAAGGCACTTTCCAGAGACGCCTGATTGTATTAAAATCGAATGGGTGAATTCTAAAAGATACTCGCAGCAACTTTGATGGAGACAACCATGAAACGCTTCATACAGACCGCCTGTGCCTCAATACTCATTTCTCACCTTTTCGCATCAACCCTTCTATCGTTCTCAGGACCTTTCGATGGAAAGACCTTTAAAGGCAGAATCGCCTTCAGTTCGGACGGTAATTACAACGACGAGGACGACTGGGGCGCGTTTCCAGTAGCCATCGCGATTCTCGACGCCTTCGGCGTGACGGGTAAGTTAGTGCACGTCGATTACAACAACATCCTCGCTAAGAACGATCCACGATTTTACAAGGAAATGACGGAAAGCGTTCTCGGCTCGGTCGAAAGATACAATATTTCCCGTTCGATCCTGTTCGACTGTCAAAAGGACCTGGACGGGGCCATTGAGAGTATTAAAAACGCGATCAACGCCTCCTCGGCAGATGATCCGCTTTATTACGTGCTCGCCGGCCCGATGGAAGTGCCTTTTTTAGGGATAACAAAATCCGATCCCGACAAACGCAAATACGTCTATTGCATTTCTCACAGCCGGTGGAACGACGGCTATACCCGTAGCGATAGGAATCTGCACAATCACACCAAACGCGACGTCATTCCCTCCGGAATTAACTGGATCCAGGTCAAAGACGGCAATCCCAATCTCGCCCATCCCGGCGGCGTCGGCCGAACATCAGCTCCCGATCAATGGCGTCTGTACCATTGGTTGCGGGATTCAAGCGATCCGAAATTAAATTGGATTTTTACCCGGCTCCAGGCAGAGGGTAGAGCCGATATCTCCGACTCCACCATGACGTACTTTCTTCTGACGGGCGACGAAGATGCCAATCTGAATAAATTCAAACGTCTGCTCGACAATAAAAAAATGCCCGCTCCAATAAAGGCCAGAACAGACGTGAGGATAGAAGCCGAGAATTTCAAAACGCTGAACAACTATCGCGTGGACGGCAGAAGCGACCGAACGGCCTCCCACCGGCTCAGCGTCAGACTCGCAAATTCGACGGCCGGACAGATTAGCACGCCTTTCGATCAACCTTACACAACGGATAGCGGTCTCTACGACGTAGAAATCAGATACTTTGATGAAAAGGCTGGACGTTCTGAGCTTAAATTGTACGTCAATGGAATCCCGAAAGGCCAAAGCTGGACGGCCTCCGCCGACTCAGAGAGTTGGCAGAGCAAAACCATTGCCGACGTGACGATCCACACCGGCGACGAAATTAAAGTCGTAGTGAAAGCCGACGGCGCCGAAGCCGGTAAGCTCGATTACGTGCAACTTAACTATAAAGCTCAAACCTCTGATAATGCCATCGGCCCGCTTGACAATCCCGATGCCTTGCCCGGCCAGATCATTGTGGCAGGCAATAAACCCGGAATCCTGAAACTCAACGGGGGCAAGCCCGTCTATCTGTGCGGCCCGGACAATCCGGAAGACTTCCTTTTCCTGGGCAAGTTGAACAGCGACGGTACACGGTCAGGCCCGCAGATGGACATCATCGACACGATCGGCACATCGGGAGCCAACGCCTTTCATTTTCAGATGACCCGCATGCGCCGCTGTAACATCAAGGATGAAGGCGACGATACACACTGCCCATTCATCGACCACGACCCCTCCAGGCCATTGAACGAAAAAGTTCTCGATCAGTGGGATACGTGGCTGGGCGCCCTGGAAGAAAGAGAGATCATCGTCCATTTGGAGTTTTACAACGATGCCACCGACGTCGAGAGGATGGGGTGGACGCTGGATGAAAACGGCAACCTGTATCCGGATGAGAAGCGATTCATCGAAGGGATCGTCAAACGTTTCAAGCATCACAAGAACATAATCTGGGGCATCGAGGAAAGCTGCAATAAGCTTCCGCGCGCCCGCGTCGCACACTTCAAAAAAATATCACAGCTCATTGCCGAGGTGGATAATCACCACCATCCGATTGTGCATAGCTTCGTCACGGCCGAAACGCACGAGGGAGACATGCACCCGGACGGAGTGATGAGCGGCGACTTCCGCGACGATCCTCATATCGACATCGTGACATGGCTGCACGTGCCTCCGCACGGTAAGGATTATGAGGCACAGCACCGGGCTTATTTGAAGTACGCCGGGATGGACGGCGACCGCTTTATCGCCATGAAGAACGAGACGGAGTACCATCGCATCGACCGCACAACCAGCCGGATACAGACCTGGGCGTGCGTCCTGACCGGTATGCACGCCCTGGAAGCTCAGCACAATCCAGCGCGACGCGATGGACGCGAAAGAATCGTCGATGACGGCAAGGCCGTCACCTTTATGGAACAGACCAACTGGTACACGATGAAACCGCATGACGAGTTGGCCGCCGGTTCGACGAAGTGGGTATCGGCCAATCCGGGCAATTCGTATATCGCCTATACGTATAATTACTCCGGTCCGATGGGCGTCAAGGACATGAACGCCGGTTCGTACGACCTATTATGGTTCGACACCGTGAGCGGCAATCAAGTCATTCAATCGGGAATTCTCGTTTCCGAAGGCGATGCCACCTGGAATAAGCCGGAGTCTATAGGTAACGAGATTGCTCTTTATATTGAGCGTCAGTGAAACAAGAAATCAGATCCTCAAAAAGATTTTACGGCGATACATCCACAGCACGACCAG
>JAFGTG010000099.1 GCA_016934255.1 Sedimentisphaerales bacterium | reverse complement strand
GCGGCGTCGAGCTGCTTTCGCCGCTTCTTTTCCGGTGTGAAGCGAAGCTGCATCAACAATTGCGACAGATTATGACACTGTATCTTCCGCATAATCGATTGCGTATTTTACCAAAAACGCGCGCAAAAAAACAGCCGCGTATGCGGCTGCTTTTGTATTTTCCTTCAACCATGAATGAACACGTTTGATGTTCGCCATTTTGGGATTAAGCAACAAGGCTCTTGGCGATGTCCACGGCCGACGCGGCGTCCGGGGCATAGCCGTCGGCGCCGATCTTGTCGGCGAAATCCTGCGTCACTGGAGCGCCGCCGATCATCACCTTGGCCGAGACGCCGGCGTCTTTCAGGGCCTTGATGGTTTTTTCCATCCCGGGCATTGTCGTCGTCAGCAGCGCGCTCATGCCGATTAACTGGGCGTTCGAGCTTTTAACCTGCTCGACGAATTTCTCCGGCCTTACATCGACGCCGAGATCGATGACCTCGAAGCCGGCTCCTTTGAGCATCATGGCGACCAGGTTCTTGCCGATATCGTGCAAGTCGCCCTGGACGGTGCCGATCAGCAATTTCCCAACCGGCTCGACGCCGGCCTTAACCAGTTCCGGCTCGAGAATCTGCATCGCCATTTTCATGGCCCGTGCGGCGATGAGCACCTCCGGGATATAGACCTCGTTCTTCTTAAAGCGAGCGCCGATAACGTCCATTCCCGCGATGAGCCCTTCATCGAGAACCTGCTTGGGCGGAGCGCCCTCTGCAAGCGCGGCTTTTGTGATCTCGACCGCCGTGTTCTGGTCACCTTTAATGACCGCTTCAGCCAATGCCTTCAAATCTGCCATTGCCAATCACCTCAAAAAATACCTTTCTATTTTTTTCCCATCTACCGGAACGACTATTAAACATGATAGACCTGTTCAAGACAAGCACTAAAATCAGTTTTTTTGGTCATCCGTGTCGTTTTTCCGCAGGAGAAAAAAGATCAGAAATGAATCATGAGCTTCCTTCTATCTTCTGATGTGGTGGTGTTATACCTAAGCTTTGTTCATCCTATTTTATCGGTATTTTAGGATGGTTTCTGGGGCAAATTCATATCGAGGACAGGCAATACGTTCCTTTTCTCAAAAAATTGATGGACAAAAAAAGGAGCCTATATTGAACCGATCAATATAGGCTCCGAATCAATATTAACTTGCGGTGTTAATCACACCGCGTCTATTCATACTAGTATCCTAACTTATGGCTTCGGTTCGGGTTCCGGCTCCGGTTCGGGTTCCGGCTCAGGCGGTGCCACCGTCGTGAAGCTCCAGATATCTCCTTTCGTCGTGGTCGGAGGATTGACCTCATCAACACGCCAGTAATAGGTTTTTCCTTCCTCAAGCGGGCCGGGAGCGAAGGTCATAAACGGCATTGGCGCCGCGCCCTCGGCATTGGTAATGGTGTCAAGATCGTCGCCAAAGTACACCGCGTGTAGCTTCGCGTCGAGACCCGGTGTCCAACTAAGCTGTACGTCGGTCGCCACATCTGTGGCGCCGTCGGCCGGACTCGGATCGTACGCCGTCAGCGTGATCGTCGTAAAACTCCAGACCTCACCGATATGGGTCGTACCGTCGGCCTCGATCGCATCGATTCGCCAGTAGTACGTCGTCCCCGGTTCGAGATCGTTCGGATCGAACGAGGTCTCGACCTGGTTGCCCACGAATTCCGGTGAATCACTGGTACCGAAATACACATCGTGCGAAACGGCCGTGCCTCCCGGTGTCCAGCTCAGAACGACGTCCAGAGCAACAGCCTTAGCCTTGTCGGCCGGATCGGGATTCGTCGCTTCGCCGATGACCGTCGTAAAGCTCCAGACGAGACCTGGGTACTTGGTTCCACTGGCGTCGTACTCGTCGATCTTCCAGTAGTACGTCGTACTCACGGCAAGTTTTCCAACGTCATAGCTGGTTCCGGTTGTGGCTTCCAGCTTTGGTGGTGAATTGCTGGTACCGAAGTACACATCGCGTGAAACGCCCGTGAATCCCGGCGACCACTGAAGGACCGTTTGCTGGACGACATCGACGGCGCCATTGGCCGGGCTGGGACTGCCCGCCATCTCGGTGACGCCGGCGACATGCAGCAACGGTGCGGCAGTCGGCTCGCCATCATAGGCCTCTGCGCATCGAACGCCTAAGGAGGGATTACAGGGATCGTCCTGGATGGAGAACACAACGGCATTGCCGGACGCCCAACCCTCCAGACCGATGATTTCTTCCAGGAGAACCGTAATGTCCGAGGTCTGGAATTTCTCATCCGTCACAGTCCATTCGGGAACGGACCAGGGCACCACGGTCTCAGTGAATGTCCTGTTCGAGACATTGTAGGGCTCGTTGACGAATGGCTCGGCATCGGGACTCAATTCAGCATCGATGATCACACTGACCGGCTCCGTACCGCCCTTGGTCTCATCCACCTCAAACTCGAGGTAGGATTCAATAATTGAGGCTCCCGCGGGAACATCAACATTCACAAAACGCAAGCCCATTCTCTGAAGATCGCCCTGGCCCTCATCTTCATAGGGGAACTCGATGTCGGTGCTGCCGATATCAAGCTCGCCGTCTCTATCGAGCCGCTCTTCGACATCATCATCGCCATCAGCGATTCGTTGATTCAACTCGATATTGCCGATCGGCGTACTAAAGCTCCAGATATCACCGACATACAACGCGCCATCGCTTGCAATTGTATCGACACGCCAATAATACGTTGTGCCTATCTCAAGAGCGCCGATGTCAATGGTGTCGACATCCCCTGAGACGGTGCCGAGCAACGCGACGCTGTCGTTCACGTCCTCAAAACTGCTACTAAGATATACATCCTGTGACGCTGCATCAAATCCAGGCACCCAGCTAACGGTGATGGGGTTTTGGATAACGACTCGCCAGGAATTTAGCGTTCCCGGACCGCCCGGCCAGTCATCAATAATTTCAAGCTCCCACGTACCCTGGGAATTGCGACCATCAAAATCAGACAATTTACCTTCGGGCTTATAGATGCCTCTATACGGCCCCTTGGCACTGGTAACAGAAGACCCCGCTTCGTCATCGAGGATCGTGTTCGTAAAATGAGACGTGAGCACGCCGATGTCGTCGAAAAGCTTGACTTTTTTACCATCCGGCGATTTGAGATAAACGTTCAGGTCACCATTACTCCCGCCGGGCATCGTAATGTCCAACTCGACGTTGAGATCCTTGATGGTGATTGAATCAGGCACATCCAATGTGGATGTCACTTCCCCGAGAATATTCTTCTGCGTGGTCCAGCTCCAATCGGGGATCGCCTTGGGTACGTCACTGCTGGCATAGGTGCTGAGTTCCGGTATCGCGGAAACGCCAACGGCACCATCCGCCGGAACGGGCTCTGCGGCTGTTCGAACGATAGCCAACGCACCTGTGATATGCAGCAGGGGTGCGGCTTCTACTTCACCGTCGTAGGATTCAGCCTCTCGAAGTCCTGTCGATGGATTCTCCTTATCATCTCGAACGATCAGGACAATGGCGTTGCCGGCTTCCCAACCTTCCTGGTCCACGATTTCCTGAATGACGGCGGAAATGTCGGGACTCTGGAATTTGGCATCCTGTTCGGTCCATTCCGGCACGGACCACTTGACCTTTGCTGCCGTCGTGAGTCTGGCCGAAATGTTGCCGGCCACGTCCTCAAAGGGAACCGCATTGGGAGCCAGCTCACCTTCGATAATAACATTGACGGGCGCCTGGCTGCCTTCCTTATCCACCTTGTCCACTTCGATCTCGATATAGGAACTAATGACTTTACCGCCCTGATCCATGGGAATCTCTAAGAAACGCAGACCAATGGCCTGTTCGTCCGTAGCGGGATCGCCGCCGTCTTCATAAGGGAACTCCAGGTCGCTGCTGGTGATGTCCATGTCGCCATCATCCAGATGTTCCTCGGCGTCATTGTCGCCATTGGCGATTCGGACATCAATGTCACTGGCTAGTATCATGCGCAGCATCGGCGCGGCTTCCGCTTCACCTTCGGCGGATTCGGCCTCGCGAAGCCCCGTGGAGGGATTGTCCTTGTCATCCCGAACGATCAGAACGATGGCACTTCCGCTTGTCCAACCTTCCTGGTTAATAATCTCCTGAATGATACCGGAGACGTTGGGACTCTGATATTTGGCGTCTTGTTCCGTCCACTCCGGGATAGACCACATCACCTTCGTCGCTGTGGTGGGTCTATCCGTAATGTTGTTCGCGACATCCTCGAACGGCGCGGCATCCAGAGCCAGCTCCCCCTCGATGATAAGATTGACCGGAGCCGCACTGCCTTCCTTGTCAACCTTGTCCACCTCGATCTCGATGTACGCATCGGCGATAACGGCGCCGGCCTCGAGGGGGACATCCACAAAACGCAGGCCGACGACCTGCTCGTCCGTGGCGGGACTGCCACCGTCTTCATAGGGCAGTTCCAGATCGCTGCTGCCGATGTCCATGCTGCCGTCATCAAGGTGCTGCTCGGCATCGTTTGCGCCGTCGGCGATTCTAAGATCAATGACGGCGCCAAATGCGGCGCCCGGATTGATCAGACCCAGCACCAGAACAAAAGAAGTTAGAAAAATCAGTTTCTTACACATCGTCGTTCTCCTTTCAAAGAGTCTTAAAAAATGAGCTAAAAGGTCAATTTCTTCTACGCTTTCATACGGCATTCTTCCAAGCATATATGCCTTCTGGGCCTGTACCTGATTGGGCACAAGCCCGGATTCGGTACCCATAGTAATGTCACTTTCACAAAACCGGAGATTACTGATCCGCAGCGTTTCTGGCCCGATAGAGCCCAATGTCGTCGAAGAACATCGTCCCGGAACCGCCGGCCGCCGCGGCATTGCCCTTCGCGCCCAGGCCAATCGCGATCTGATCCACATTAGTCAGGTTGATTCCCTGATCGGCAAAAGCCTGTAACGGGACGACCCACTCCGTCCAGACATCGATCGTCGCCGCAGCGGGATCATCATGCGTCACGATAGCAGGCGCTCCGGCCGCGTTGGAAAGGGCCACATACATCGGCTCGGTTGCATTGCTCGTGATACCGATATCCTGGTTTGACCACTGTCCGCTGACATTGCCGGTCGTCGTTACATTTGAGAATACGGCCTCACACGTCAAATCCGCGTCGTGGCTGGTTAGCGCCAAACCGATATAGACATTCGTACTCATGACGATCCTGTTCGATATATCTCCCTGAACGGACGACCAGGTGACACCGTCGGCCGAATGCTTAACTGTGAAGTTGCCCCCGATATCGCGCTCCAGTTTGATCCAATACGGTGTCGCCAGACCACTTTGATTCGTGCTGATACTCGTATTGTCCGTATCGACGCGGGCCTGGGAGGCGACGCCATTGGCGGGTGTGATGCACGCAAAGGCATGCCGCGAACCGGGATACAGCGTTTCACGGATCATGACCCCGGCCTTGGCCCAGTCATTCGTGTTCTGTACGCTCACAACTTTGGCTGTAATCGAGCCGGGACCGCTGAGCATTTTGTACGCGAAATGGAACTCGTCGGCAGTGCCCCAAAT
>JAFGTG010000098.1 GCA_016934255.1 Sedimentisphaerales bacterium | reverse complement strand
TCCTGCGACACCCTTAAAAAAGCCATCCTGTCCGCCGCGACCTCAACGGTTTCGATCCCTTTGAAAACATCCTCACCGGTTAACGATGATTGACTCCGTGACTATATCCGGAGGAGTATTTATAGGGTCAGAGCTTGATTAGGGAGTATTTATGGGGTCAGAGCTTGATTAGTGATTAGCCAACGACAAGACACTTCATTTACATTTCTGATATGAGTGACTGGATAATTAAAGGTATACTGATTGTTAATTGCCAGCATGGGTAATCCGCCAAAGGCGGATCCATCCTACACAAATCTCTTTGTGATGATTTACCGAGGTTGAGTCGAAATGTTTCAAACGTTATCGATGGGCCAAGGCCCACCCTACTCTTTAGGCACTCTAACAAAACCTCACCCTTGTCACCCCATTCGACAAGCTCAGGGCAGGCTCTGAGCGTAGCGAGGGGTCTCTATTCATGCGCATAGATTGAGATTCTTCGCTGCGCTCCAGAATGACAAACGCATAAGACCTCAGTTTTGTTAGAGTGCTTTAATATTGACGATTGATTATTGCTTTAAGTTTCAAAAACCGTGAAATCTGTGAAATCTGTGTCAAAAGATTACAATAATTTACATTTTTTTACATATATTTACAATTTTACACCACGTTGCTTGTTCCGCTTCTCGATTGGTGCGAACCATCGCACCCTACCCTATGCATCAACATGCCCAAATCAAGAATTATTTCCGTGTATTATTTTATTATTACTTTACATATTATTTGATATACATTAAACTATTACATTAACATAGATTATGTACAATTCATAAACAATAGTCACAAGTCAATAATCAATAGTCAATTCGGGAGGTTTCTATCATGGCGACTCAAGCACAGCTTCTGGCCAATCGACACAATGCACAACAATCAACCGGGCCGCGAACGGCTGAAGGAAAAGCGACGGTGGCGCAAAATGCGACGAAACACGGCCTTTTCGCGCGGAAAGACGTGGTCATTAGCGAAAATCAGGCGGAATACGACGCGTTACGCGACGAAATGCTCAGGGAGCTCTACCCCGTCGGCGCGATGGAAGCCATTCTCGCCGAGCGGATCGTCAGCCTGACGTGGCGGCTCAAACGCGCTGCTCAGATGCACGATGTGGTGATCGACGTGAGAATCAAAGACGAAATCAACTGCTCGAGGCCAATTCTGAGCAAGTCACTGATGACCGGACAGCCGTGCCGGTTGTCGAAGAACACGAAACGCTGTTATGACGATCTGGTTCTGGGTGTGATTGCCAAGTGGGACTTCGAGGGCAACCGGGTGCTGGAGCGGCTATCGATGTATGAGCGACGGTTCGAGGCGAGCCTGTTCAAGACGATGGGCGAGCTTAAGAACCTTCAGGTTGCGCGAAAACAAGAGCAGACCGAGACGGTCGAGACGGAGGCGGTCCCTTCTCGCGGGCAAGATGCCCGCGTGACGCGCGGGCGAGACGCCCGCGACACGAAATGCGAAAAACAAAGCCAATTTGCAACGGACCGGGAAGAGCTAAGTCCTTTTGAGCAAAAGGAATATGAACTTCTCACCCGTATTACACCACGACCTAACAAAGCCAATTTTTCTCATCAGAAGGCGGAAATCACGGGACAGAAGGCAAACGATGGAGGGCAGAATATGGAAAACAACTGACGGGAAGGGAAAGTCCTCCGGTTGTGTTCCGTTTTATATGTCGAATGGGGTAGCGACGTCCAGTCCGACTCGGGGATCGTACGTCAGGGTAACTCTTGGCCGCACCAGAAGCGCGTGGTGTTTTCGTCCTTGTGGAGCCAGTCGGCCCGTCCGTCGAAAAACAGGTTATTGCAGCCGGAGCCGCGATGCCGATCGGCGGCGACGCGCCGCGTCAGGTTGCTGCCCCGAGTCTCCTGGTCCGAAGCGGGCATGTGCGTGCTCGACCAGACGTCTAATAAGTTGAACCTGGACATGTCTTCCAGCTCGTATCGGTCACGAACGACGGGACGCCACTCCCCCGCTTCGTTGTCGGCCAGGTAAATCCGCTGGGCGGGAGATCTGATGCTGGAGAGCTTGGTCGGCTCATCTCTTTGGATGCCTTTGTTGCCGCTGGTCAGGCCGGGATTGTCCATGTCCCAGGCGTTGACAACGTAATCCACGGTCTGGTCGGCGTTTGAATGACCGTTCAGGCCGGTACCGTTGCGGGGAAAGGAGGGACACTGATAGATGTCCACTTCGCGATAATCCTGGGCCCTTTTGTATTCCGTGCCCAGGTACGGCATGAAAACCAGGAGCCATTTGACGTGATGGTCCAGCGCGCGGGGGACGAAATCGTCATAATCGAGAACGTAGGCGTGCATCGCGACACCGATTTGCTTGAGGCTGCTCTGGCAATACACGGTCCGCGCCTGTTTTCTCACTCGTTGGAGCGCCGGCATGAGGATCCCCATCAATAATGCGATAATCGCGATGACCACAAGCAATTCGATCAGAGTGAATCCTCGTCGTTCCTGCATGACCTTAAATCCCCTTTCCATCAAGAGGTTACGTAAACAAACACCCCACGAAATGATTATATCAATCTCGACGTTCGAAATCAAGATGAAATCTCGATTCGTATGTATCTATCGAATCGTTGAGAAAAGACGGGGTCATTTACTTCAGAACAGTCCAGAGTGTAATATTATCGTTGTGCGGGGCCTTTCTGTAACCGTGCGTGATAACGACGACCATATCGTTATGGAGCTTCGTCTGGGCGATGGTACCCAGGCCGGACTCGACATTGTAGCCTTCACAGAGAGCTTTAGGACCTTTGATCCGTTTGCCGGTCGGATCCAACACAACACACATCGCCTTTTCGTTGGGCGTGGTGAAACTAACAAAGACGTTGTCGTTGCTGAGCAATGTGGCTTGCATATCGTGGGCCTGCTCCGAGTGGAACTGCTGAAAGCCGCCGATGTACTTTCCGTCCGGGCCGATTAATAGGGAACAGGCAGTCCCCTGTCGGTTGCACAGGACGAGCGTGTTCTTATTGGATAAGGGGCATACGGCAAGGCCCGTTACGGTTTGATAATTGAATAGCGACCTCGACCACCGTGATATATTGCCGAGGACGTTGACTTCCAGGGTCAGGCTGCCGTTTTCGGAACAGTTGTAGGCGACGAACGCCTTACCGTTCCAGGTCGTTCCCGCCGCGACCTCTGTAACATCCCCTTTATTCGTGTAGGCCTTGGGTTGGGTGATGATCTTGCCGCTCGAATCGACGATGAGAAACTTGCCCTGATATGTGGGGGAGGTGGTATCGCCATAGGCGATCAGTGCGGCGTCGCCGTCTAGCATGGACGTGGCCGAGATGCTTTTCGCGTCGCGCTGGCAGAATGTGACCGGACCGACGAGAACTCTCATCTGCGGGCTTAACAGTACATATTTGCCCTGCCCGACGCCGTTTCGCTCGTCCACTTTGTCATTAAAGGCGAGCAAAACGTTCCCATTGGAAAGCGGCACCGAATTGTTGCTTTCCAGAAAATAGCTGTCTCGCGTGGCCGTGTAGATCATATCGACACCGAGTCGCTGGAATTGTGTGTTATACCTGGCGCCCCGGCCGGCTCGCCCTTTGTGGGACTGCCCCGCCATGTCGGCGAACGCCTCCCAACCGATGAAAATAGTGCCGTCGTTGAGCGTACATGCGGTTATTCGGAACGGTCTTTCCTCGGTAAACGTGCCTGTTTTGACAACATTGATCGCCGTTGGGTCAGGTATATTGCGAAGAGTGACCTGGCCGGGTAGTTTGGGAGCTACCGGATCGATCCGTCGAATCGGCGATGTCTTCTTAACGCGATCTCTTGCCGTTGGGCGTCCGAAAGCATGATTTACGAAGAATAAAGAGAATATAATTATCGAAGGCATTATGATAATCCGTTTCATAATGAGTCCCCTAATGGCTGGTTTGGCATATGGTTTTTAGGTGTATATCTTGGACAACGATGGAAATTGTCCGCTGTTGGATTGAGAAAGTCAAGCCAATTACCTTCTAATCCGTGAATGGCGTTTAGTCGGAATGTGGGGGTGGAACCAGAACAATGGGATAAGACTTGAACTCGACCGCTTCATCGATCTTCCACGCGATGAATAAAGCAATGTATTTACCTAAAAGCTGGGCGAGGTCTCCGATGAGAATGGCCCCCATCGCATCTTCGGCCGCTTTGCAGACAGAAGCAAAGGCCGTCACGATCGCTCGTTGGATAAATCCCACCTCCGTGTGATCTTGGTCGAGCGGATCTGAGGCTTCCTTTTCATGACGGCCCTGATCGTTCATATTCGTTTGAAACACCTCAGAGACCGCATTTGCGATCTCCGTTTTAATCGTTTGCCAGGGAAGGTCCGGCACGAAACTGATAATCGCCGTGCTGTAAAACGCTAAACCTGCGCTTTTTACGAAGGATTTACTTTCTGAAGGAACATGAGCAAGAATCTGTTCCGAAAAGACCAGAACATCAGATACATATTCATCCAGATACTCATGAAGAAACTCCCGAACATGAGCGTTCTCGACGCGGTCGATCAATTCTGCATCTATCATTTGTTGTGCCGCCTTGTCCAATCAAAACCACCGAGAAAATCATTCACGAGTCCAGATTGTGCTGATTGTCTCTAAATTCCAGCAACGATGCTCCATATCCATATTTGTATCGACTAAAACGTAACACGTTCGAAAGGAGTTACAATACTTTTTTCTCTCAGAGTGACAACCCTATGTCACTCCGAGGAAAAAAAGAACGTTTTTCCCGTGAAAAAACGGCTTGTATCGTGAAGATTTCACAAATGGATGAGCAAGTATGCTCAAAAGCATGGAGATATTTCAAATATCCAAACGGTAGAATAATAGATTGCGTCCGAAACGATCGGCCCCGGCACGAATGATGGTTAGAACACCGGAATACCTCTTTATTCGTGCTCCTTTTTGAGCGTATTGAGCATTTGAAGGAGTTGTTCGTTTTCGAATTCAAGATAACTCTTGAGATCTCGAAGCGAGTAATTGACGAGCCTCTTCACACCGGTCAATGATGAGCCGGATTTGCCGCTCAAGGTCCTGGCCGTTTCCAAAGCAGCGTACCTTAGTTGGTCAAACGGCACGATTTTGTCCACCAGTTTCAATTGAGATAGTTGACAAGCATCCATGTTATTATCGGACAAGAGGATTTCTTCCGCTTTTGCCGATCCGACAATTCGGGTAAGAAAAAAGGCGCCGGCGCCCTTTGGAAACAAACCGATTTTGGGCATTGGATTCTGAACGATGAAGTTATCTCCGACGATTCGGTAATCACAGGCAAAACCTGAAGTAAAAAAAGGCAGTATGATTCGTCCGCTCTGGGCCAAAATGAAGAACTTCGTTGATTCAATAATACCCAACATAATTTGGTCGAGGGCATTGCACATCCGCAGTATTTCATCGGAATCAATCCTGGATTTTGTGAACATATTATAGAATTCAAAATAATCCTCGTGCCCCTGGGGACTATGGGCTTCATAGAGAATCACGGTTTTAAGGGATGGAACCCGTTCGATCTGGTGAAAATAGGAAAGGAATTTTTCTTTGCTTTTGAGGTTGCTCAGCCACAACAGGGAGATTTCTTTGAAAGAGATAAAGACGATATCTTCATATTGTTTTCCTTCAAACAACTCATTATCCTGGTCAAGATCCCGGGTCGTCATTTTTCTACTCCTTTTGCAATAGATGAATAACGTACCTCAACACTGTTCTACTCGGAACTGAAATCTACGATGTTAACTGGACTTTTGCAAAATCGACGTCAGGCATACTTTTGGAAAGGAAAAATCTTCTTTCTTGATTTTTTCTTTCTCAAAACATGATGCATAACACCACATAGGATAATAGGTTATAGTATCAGACTTCATTATTTTCAGAAAATCAAAAAACCGATTTTCTGAAATAATATATGCCGAACTCCGATTTTGCAAAAGTCCAGATGTTAACTCGGAATGTGCGTTTTATCCGAGGAATCCGTATCCCTCCTCTTCGCGAGGAATAACGAGGTCCCAAGAGAACACGCATATTTCACTTATTTCTTAGATCGTCGTGTAAACAGGTCGTACAAAATGGGCATGACAATCAGCGTCAGAATGCCGGAGATCAGGATGCCGCCCACCGAGGCGATCCCGACCCCGTTGCGCATCTCCGCGCCGATGCCCCGACCCACGGCCAGGGGCAACATTCCTAATACGGCGGCTAACGTGATCATCGCAATAGGTCTAAAACGCTCGCAGGAAGCGGTTATCATCGCCTTGTGAATGGGAATGCCTTCCGTGACGTGAACGTTAAACTGGTCCATAATCAAAATGGCGTTATTGACCACGATCCCGATCATCATAACGATGCCCATCAGGACGAAAATCGAAAGACTCTCACCGGTGACGGCCAGCGCCCACAGGACGCCAATCAAAGCTAACGGCAACGTGACGAGAATGAGCCAGGGCTGCTTGAACGATTCGAGGATGGCCGCCAGTGTCAGGATGACAAGGATAACCGCAATCAGACCGGCTTCGCTGAATGCGGATTTGGCTTCGTCCAATCTCTCATATTGTCCGGCAAAATTGTACTCATAGCCGGGCGGATATTGTCCTTTCGTATCGATTGCTTCGCCGAGCAGGTTGACGGCATTGCCCAACGGTAAAGAGGCCGATAAATTAGCAAGCACTTTCGAGGCTCTCATCTTATCTTTGCGTGTGATCTGGATCGGGGCCGTCCGTTCTTCTATCTCAGCAAAACTGGACAGAAGCAACGGCTTGCCGGGCGGTCCGGGAAACATAAACTGTTCGATTTGTTGTTTTCCCTGTTGATCGGCAAATTCGACGACAATATCGTAATTCCGATCCCCCTTTTTGAACGTGCCCGCTTCCAATCCTTCGAGGTTGCCGCGAAGGGACATTCCCAAGCCGACCGCCGGGATACCCAAATCAGAAAGAACCGCACGTTGGGGTAAAATCGCCAGTTCGGGTTTACCGGCCCTTACGGTTGTGTCAACGTCTTGATAACCTGGTATGTTTTCAGCCAAGTTTTGCGTTTGCAGCGCCAGAGCTTCCAGCGTTGAAATGTCATCCCCTGAAATTTCCAACTCGATATCCTGAGCCTGTCCGCCAATGACAGTCGGTTGGGTTACCGTGACGATGCACTCCGGATACCCCTCGAGTCGGGAACGCACTTCGTTCTGTAAATCATAAATCGACAATGTTCTCTGGTCGCGGTCACTAAACACCAATAAGATCTGAGCCAGATACACACCTTCGGTGGATTGTCCTATGATTCCTTCGACCTTCCCGATGGAGCTAAGGGTATGTTTAAGCTCCGTCAGGTCGGCCAGTTTTTTTTCGATCGCTTTCAAACGCTCTTCCGTCCTATCCAAATCATACCAGGTCGGGTATTCCAGCTTCACGAACAATTGTCCCTGGTCGGGATTCGAGAAAAATCCGAACCCTACTTTCTTAACCAGCGACAACGAATGGACAAACAAAAGGATAATGAATCCTAAAACCGCCAGGGCGGCCGTCCGATGCTTTTCATTGAAAGATAAAAGGCCGCGGTATCCATTGATGACGGAACCCAGCAGACGATTAAATCGAACGTCCATCTTGCCGATAAGGCTTTTTTGCTCGTCGGGCTTCCTGGGTCTGAGTAAAAGCGAACAGAGAATCGGCGTTAACGTAAAGGAGATAAACAGCGAGACCGCCGTCATAATCAACATGCTCAGGGCCAACGGTTTCATAAACAAGCCAATGATACTGCCCATCATGGCCACCGGAAACAATACTACGATGTTTGTCCCGGCACTAGCCAGTACGGCGATAAACGCCTCATGCGTTCCCAGGCGTGACGCTTCTCGAGCGTTTCCCGTCTTGTCAAGTCTCTTAACGATCGCCTCCAGGACCACGATGGAATTCGTTACAAGAATTCCAACAGACATACCAATGGCGATTAAGGTTGACGTGTTCAACGTAAAGCCGGCCATCTGCATAAAAAACAGGCCAACGACAATGGTCAACGGCATCGTTATAGCGATAACCAGGGTCGAGCGGATATTGTACAGAAAGAAGAACAAAATGAGCGCCGTCAGGATAATTCCCTGTACAACATTGATCCATGCACTTTGAACGGTGGCTTCGATAAAGCGACCGTCGTCATTGACCCACACCAGCTCCATCCCGCCCGGAAGCTCCTGCTGCAGCTTATCCATCGCAGACTTGACACGATTGACCACACGCACGGCGTTGGCTTCGGCCTTCTTTTTAACTTTGATATAGATGCAGGGTTGACCGTCGATGTTAGCCTTCTGTCGCAGTTCTTCCGTGGCCATGACGACCCGACCGATGTCCCGTATGTAACAGCGCTGGCCGTTTTCGTTGGCCACTTCAAGTCCGCCGATATCCGCCACCTCTTTGCATTCCGCATCGAATTTGACGGAATACTCCCGTCCCGATTCCTGGATACGGCCCGAGGGGATGGTCCGCACGGAACTTTGAACGACCTGGACGACGTTCGAGCTTGACAGTCCCTTCGCGGCGAGCTTCTCGCGGTCAAGCACAATGTGAACTTCACGCTCCGCTCCCCCGATCAGTTCAACGTCGGCGACTCCGGATAAAACCGTGATGCGGTCTCGCAGCGTATTGTCTGCAAAGTCATACAGCTCGTCCAATGGAACGTCACCCGTCAAGGCGAGATTGAGAACCGCTTTGGCGTTGATATCGAATTTGAGAATTTTCGGGTCTTCCACGTCTTCAGGGAAATCCGCTTTGATCAGGTCGAGCTTCTCTCGAACATCCGTAGCGGCGATATCCACGTCCACGCCCAGTTCGAATTCCAAAAGCGTCTGGCAGACATTTTCCATACAGGCGGAACTGACGTGTTTGAGCCCGTCAATCGTGACGACCTGGTCTTCGATTCGCTTGGCGACGTCCGTCTCAATTTGCTCCGGCGTCGCGCCGGGATAGATCGTTGTCACGGTAATATACGGAACATCCATCTTCGGCATCAGCTCAAGACCCATTTTTCGGTACGCGTTGAGACCAAGCAGGGTCAGGCCGATGATCAGACAGCTCATGGCGATGGGCCGTTTGACGGAGGCGTCGGATAAAAACATTACGTGTCCTCCTTCTGGACGGCGACGTGCGTTCCTTCTTCGATCATGTACTGCCCCATAGTCACAACCGCGGACTCTTCCGTGACATCGCCTTCACGAATCTCAGTCCAACCATCCATCTCGATGCCCGTCTGGACGATAACCTGGTGCGAGACGTAGTCTTTGATAACGAATATGACATTGTGGCCGGCGCGTTGCTGAATCGCCTTCGACGGGACGCCCAATCCTTGACGGCTTTCCAGAATAACACGGAGGTGCGCCATTGCGCCCGGCGCCACGCCCTCGGGCGGATTGGTCAACAGGCATTTGATCTCGAACGTTCGTAATTTCGGATGGATCGTCGGGCTTTTATAGCTGACGGCGCGCCGACCGACATCGATACCGGCAACCCGGATTATCAACTGGGTCTGTCCGGCAACGATGTCGGGATAATATTGTGCCGGAAGAAAAGCGGCCGCTTCGACAACGGTCGTATCGTCGATGCGAAGGACCGGCACGCCGGGATTGCCCATTTCCCCCGGTTCCAGCAACCGGGCACTGATCTTTCCGCTGATCGGCGCGACGATCGTCGCATCGGCCAGATTCTTTTGAGCAATCGTCAGGTTCGCTTTGGCCTGATCCTCCTGTGCCGCAGCCAGATTCACCTGGGCCTGACCGAGCTTCTCGGCCGCCTGCAACTGCAAATAGCGGGATTCCTGTTGCTCGAACGCATCCAAGGTCACGGCCTCTTTTTCGACCAATCGCTGAAAACGTTCGTAATCGAGTTTCGCCTTGTGGAGGTCGGCCCGTGTCTTTTCGATATTGGCGATGGCTTGTTGCTTAGCACATTGAGCGACCGTCAGATTGTGACGCCCGATTTCCACGTTCTCTTTCAAATTGGCCGCGTCAGTCTCGAACAGTTGAGTCTCGCCAGCCGTTACGTCCTGACCTTCTTCTACAAAAATGGAAACCACCGTGCCGGGGATTCGCGGGGAAACCATCGCGAAGTTCTTCGCCTCGACGTTGCCCTGGACGACAAGGGTTCGCTCGAAATCAAGCGTTCGGGGCGTTGTCGTCACGACCGGAACCGCCTTTTCGTCAGTCGATGGATTATGATCTTCGCGGGGGGCTTCCTGACCGTGAAGCTTCTTGTTGAGGCGATACCCTCCTCCGACGATCAGAGGAATCAAGGCCACTATAATGATGATTCGGCCGATCAATTTCATCTTTTTCGTTTGAACATCATGTTTCGGACTGACCGTCATTCGTTAACTCCTCGTAGTCAATTTGGGTTTGGCCCATTGCGTTCACAAGTGTTGCGACAGCCACCTGAACCTGGAATTGAGAGTTGATTCGTATCATCTCTGCGAGGTCCTTCTCGGCAAGAACCGACATTAAATCGGTCACATCGACCAGACCTTCCCGCCATTGCTGATGCATTTGATCGTAGTGATCGCGGGCGGCCTGGTAATTTAGTTCGGCGATCGTAACAGCGTCCTGGGCCAACTGAAGGTTTTGGTACGCCTGGAAGACTTCGAGCATCAGGGCCAATGTGGCTTGTTCCCGTTCCAGAGCTGATTTTTTGACGTTTTCCTTGGCCGCGTCGTATTCGTGGATATTGGCGAAACCGTTGAATAGGGTCATCACGCCCGACAGACCCATCATCCAATAACTGGAATATAACTGAAAGGAATCGGTCGTATTGACGCGGTTGGCAAAACCCGTCAGGGACGGTAAAAAACCGGACAGAGCGATCTTGACCTTCTCCTTTTCGATCTCAATCTCGCGATCGGCGATACGAAGTTGCGGATGACTTAAAAGGGCTTCGGTAATGAAATGTTCCAGGTTTCCCTGCGGTACGGTCATGGTTCCGCAAACGTCAAGTTCAAGTGAGTACAGTGGTGAAAGTCCCATGACGGTAAGTAACTGCCCCTTAGTCTGCTCCAGGAGTTGGCGCACGCGTCGTTTTTGCAGTTTTTGAGATTGGAGGTTGGCGCGTGCTTGATCGCTCTGCCAGGCAAAGACGAGGCCTTCGGTTTGATAATGTTCTATCTGTTCGGCCAGCTTTTCGGCCGCTCGGATGCGACTGTCCAGGACCTTCTCGATTTCCTGTAGGCCCAGACAATAGTAATAATAGGTGGTGACTTGAAGCACAATCATCTGCCGCGTATAGTCAGCGGCAATCTCGGCGATTTCCTCGCCGCGTTTGTGCAAGGCGTACATGAACCAGGTCGATGGATTGAAGACCGACATTTGGATATCCAGGGTCAGCTCGCGAATCCGTTCATCGTGGATCGGTTGTGACGCAGCGCCGGTGACCTGCTCGGGTTGAGGATCCCACCGGGTATAGTCGTATGTGAGATTGACCTGGGGGAGGAACTGCGAAAAAGAGACCTTCCGATTGAGTTTTGCCACCCGTTGCTGCACTTGGGCCACACGGATATCCAGATTGTTTCGTAAGGCGATGATAATACAATCCTGAAGCGTTAACGACTCTTTGCCCGCAATGGATTCTTCAGCCCGTTGATCCAGAACCTTCGGATAGTTTTCAGCATGTCTCTGCCGGACTTTTGGCCCATCGAAATGACTGCACCCCGTCAATGTCATGACGGCTATGACTGTTATACCCAAAGTGATTAAGGAACGTTTAGAGAAAAAACGGCGTGACGTTTGAGATTGCCGCGTGATTCTTCGAACCGCTCGCAATGACAATGTATCGCAAGCTGCAACGCCGTTCTGCATTTGATACCGAGAAGAAAAGAAAGGTAGGGTGTGTCCGCCTCCGGCGGCTTGCGCACGCGATTTCAGTCGGCTTTCGGCATTCACCGGAACCCACGTGGACAAAAGACGACCTTTGCCCCCCCTACCCGTGGCCATGAATCCGATTTTCATCGGAGCTGTAGAGCGACGTAACAAACTCAGTTTTTTCAATAACTTCATGATTACGCATTTAGTCATCGGTTTGCCCCCCCCGGCCGGAGGAGTCCGCCGATGAAGAGGTGCTCGATCTTATCGAATATTTCTTTCGCTTCGTTTTTGTCAAACCGATCAGCCATTTCTAACGCCAATGTTTCCGAGATGGAGCTAAGAGCCTTGGCCGTTATGGCCGGATCGACGGGGCGAAAGTGACCCTTGCGTATTCCGTCCGCCAGAAGCTGTTCTAATCTGGCGTAAATCATGGAATCGAAATGTTCCTTATCCCGATTTTGTGAAAGTTTCACCCCCCGCGTGCCCAATTCCGACACGAACAGTTTGATAAACGGAGCATGCACTTCGATCATATCGGGTGCGTATCGAATATAGCGAGTCAAACGGTCCACTTCCGTGCCCGGCGCATCCAGTACGGCGACGAGTGCCTCGATAATCCTCTCTTCACACATTCGCATAAGTTCGTCGAAAAGCGATTCCTTGTTCTCGAAGAAATTGTACAACGTGCCCACGGCGAATTCCGACGCCTCGGCGATCTGCTGCATCGAAACGTTGTGAAAACCCCGTTCCGTAAACAGCTTTAACGCCTTACTAAGGATTTCCTGCCTATGCCGCAATCGGTCGCGTTCCTTGCGTGATAACCGTTTCGTCGCCATCTGATTGCCCTACTACATTTTTTTGATTCTTGAGTCAAATTATGATTTTATATTCATATTATGAACTATTATTCATATTATACAAGGAAAATTCACGAGTTTTTCTCTGAATTTTTGTAACTTATTTTTGATTAATGACTTATGTTATATGATTTTTGGAAGTCATTGATAGTTAGATAAGCAGCGACAGCCACTGCATAACGGATTGAGCAGAATTTTCTTGACAAAAATGGTTAAATCGGGCAAAATATAGGTATATGATTTGAAACGTGTCAACTTGCGACCCTGGATGGGGGGCTCACGAATGAAAGAATCGACACCTCGGAGTGCATCTCACCGTCGGGAGAGGCGGAGTGATAAAGCACCGACGTTCCGTAATATTTTTTATTGGACGCAGTGGGTATTTCTCCTTCTTCTTGGTGGGATATGTGTGTCGAATC
Organism: Sedimentisphaerales bacterium; assembly: GCA_016934255.1. GTDB lineage: Bacteria > Planctomycetota > Phycisphaerae > Sedimentisphaerales > Anaerobacaceae > JAFGTG01. The sequence goes on along the minus strand of JAFGTG010000098.1, from coordinate 15,877 downwards.
AGATCGGGTGGGCGGCGGATATGTCGTTGCAGGATGAGCTGGCGCCTCTCAATCCGGAATTTCAAAACCATCTTGTTGAAAAAGAATCCATGTTAATGTTCGAGTCGCGAGAGACCGCCGGTCAGACGTTCGGCCGGGTACCCTCTCCACTCGATTGGTCTCATTTAAAATCTCAGAGTGTATCGTTGATGTTCCGGACGACGACCCCGACGGCATTCGATCTCAGAGACGAAGGATTCGTCACGGCGGTGAGAAATCAGGGCTCCTGCGGAGCTTGCTGGACGTTTTCCACCTATGGCGCCCTGGAGAGTACATTGCTGATGTTGGAGGGGAAACCCTGGGACTTCTCAGAGAATCATTTGAAAAACCATCATGGTTTTGACATGAGTCCGTGCGAGGGAGGCAACGAACAGATGTCCATCGCGTATCTGACCCGCTGGGCGGGACCGGTGAGCGAGTCGGACGATCCCTATAACGACCGGGCCGACCGCCTTTCGCCCGGAGGACCCTGCCAAAAATATGTGACGACCGTCTTGCGTTATAGTAGCTCTGAGGAGATCAAAAACGCGATCGTGAATTCCGGGGCGGTGCATGCATGGATGTTTTACGATGATCGTTATTTTAATTCCTCAATGAATACGTACTTCTACGACGGCCGTCTTAGCGGGGCCGACGAAGTGAATCACGATATCACGATCGTCGGGTGGCACGATAAGAAAAGTGTGGAGGGCGCGCAAACCAATGGGGCCTGGATCGCCAAAAACAGTTGGGGAAGACTTTTCGGTGAGAATGGATATTTCTATATCTCCTATGAAGACGCGAAGGCGGTCACGGAAGCGGTCGGTTACTACGACGCCGTGCCGACATCGTCGTATCAGCATATTTATCAGTACGATCCGCTTGGCCAGACGACCTCATGGGGAGGCCAGGAAACGGCCTGGGGCGCGAATGTTTTCACGGCCGAGGCGAACGAAGTTCTCAGTGCGGTCGGTTTTTATACTCTTGCTCAAAACACCTCTTACGAAGTGTGCATCTATGATCGTTTTAATGGAAGCTTTTTTTCCGAGCTTTTGGTTTCAACCGAAGGTACCTTGACCTTTCCGGGGTACTACACCGTCACGTTGCCGACGCCGGTAACCCTGATGAAGGGCGACGATTTTGGCATTGTCGTCAAGCTGACTACGCCGGGTTACTCCTGGCCCGTCCCGCTCGAAATGCCAATAGACGGCTACAACACCGTCTCGACCGCCAACGCGGGCGAAAGTTATGTCAGCAAAAACGGAGTGACTTTTACGGATATCACCGATGAATATCCGAATACGAATGTCTGCATTAAAGGTCTGACCGTCGATCCCGACAGTGCTCTACCGAATGTTTTGATCTGCGGGGCGGAGAAAGAAGTAATTCTTGACGACATCCGGCAGAAACTTCTGGCTACCGGCCAATTCAATGACGTTAATGTAATGAACATTAACGCGGCGACGCCGACATTGGCCGACTTGCAAGCTTTCGACGCCGTACTGGTTTATCAAAACATCCCTTACAACGATCCTTCAACCTTCGGAGACGTCATGGCGGATTATGTCGATGCCGGCGGCGGTGTGGTCTGCACGATGTTCGAGATCGCGTCCGGCTATACCATGATGAAAGGACGCTGGGACAGCGAGCAATACTACGCGATCCCGCGCAGCGAGATCGAAAGCGGCTCTCGCGCGACATTAGGCACCGTCCACGATCCCGAACATCCGATTATGCAAGGCGTCTCGGTCTTTGACGGCGGCTTCAGCAGCTATAGACCGTCGAGCCTCGATGTGATGCCGGATGCGGTTCGGATTGCGGATTGGTCAGACGGTCGGCCCCTGGTCGTAACAAAGATGATGGGCGACGTTCGACGCGTCGATCTCGGATTCTACCCGGTGTCATCCGATATCAACAACTATTCCTGGGACGCAACGACCGACGGAGCACTCCTGATCGCAAACGCACTCATATGGGTCGCGAACCAAACGGATAAAATTACATTGCCATAAGCGTCACATCCATTTACATAGCATTTTAAGGGGCAAGGGGATTTAAAAACCGATAAACACTTCCGCTATTATCCGCAATATATAAAGATTCACCGTCAACCGAAGGAGAGGATACCGTTGGCGCTGCCAGAGTATAGCTCCACTGCTCGCTCCCATCCGCCAATGAAAACGCTACTAATCTGTTTTCTTCAACAACGTGAAAAACATAGTTCCCCCAAATCAACGGTTTTGGCGTTTTGTATTTATCGATCATGAGATTTCCATTGAACGTACGGCTCCATTGAATCTCGAAACGAAGAGGATCGGAAAAGCTGGGCCCCAGCGCATGTAATTGATTCAACTGACTTACGACTAAGGTATTCGTGCTCCTCTTTTGAGTCAAGGCCATCCCCGTAACAGGTCCGGTCCCGAATCCGGGAAGTTCTTCTTCCCAAAGAACATGCCTGTCATTGCTTCGGATGGCTTTGATAATACGATCTCGAGTCCCAACATAAATCGGGTAACTATCAATATTGTAATCCGTGGCCTCCAGATCGGGCACTCCACTGGTATATGAACCGGCTGACGGACTGTCGTCGGTCTGACGGAACACGATATTGCCGTTAATACCATGTACGCCGAGGAGGGCGGCGTGATTTTGGGGGATGCCGATATAGATTGTTCTGAAGGCTTCCATCGGTGTACTTGCAGTAACGGCATCCAAGGGCATATCCCACATGATACTTCCATCAAATGTATCAATGGCGCGCAATAGGCTGCCGAGTTCGTCCTGAGCAACGTAGTAAAGGATACCCGCATCAGTCATCGGGGAGGACATCAAAGAACTCGGGAGTGTTTCGATTGTCCATTTTATCTCTCCCGTGTAGGGATTCAATTTATAGAGCTTTCCATCCTCAGAAGTCGCAAAGAGATTTTCGTAGCCCTTGCCCACTTCAATGGTCGGAGATGTGCCGACACGTCCGGACGTCGGGACATTCCAGACGACCGATCCCGTCGAGGGATCAAGGGCGTAAATCCTGCGGTCATCGCAACCCACATAGACTCTTTCAATATTTCGATGCCGTACGGGTGTTGTTTTCACCGCATCGGGAAGAGTTATGATCCATTGCAACGTCAACGGCAAAGAGGGGCTTTCGTTTAGACTCGCCAAATGCTGATTCATTTGGCGTTCATTGTCCCAGCTTGATAAAGTCGAACCGGGAGAGGTATGATTGCCGATACGAAGCAAAACTTCTTTCGTATCTTCAAGCCAGAAGGGTACTACATGCTCCCATGCGACATATACGTGGTTGCGTGCGGCCGCAATCCGAGGCGCAAACTGTTGCTCATACGGGCCGACCAGGGTTCTGGGATCCTCTAACACGGGGGGATTCCATATCGTTGCTCCATCACTACTTTCCCGGTAATGAATACTACGGTAATCACTGTTATCTGGGACGCTATACGCTTCTTCTATAACATATACTTTACTCTCTGAACCTGCAATGTCCCACTCTAAACCGTCTTCAATCAAACGCGTGGGAGAGTCCGACAAAAGAGGAAACCAACTCGTTCCATTGTCAGAAGTTTTTCTGATAGCAAGATCGAGGTTGCTTCCCATGAATATGTGGCCCCATACAATGTACGCCTCATTTCTGTAAGCGATAATATGGGGCTTGGTGGCTTGGAGGGTTGCATTGCTTACGTTAATTTCATTGTCAAAAGTCGCTCCGCTATCTGTGCTTCGTGCAAAAAATATCTGATCAGCAATGCCTGGACCATAGTGTAGCGCATTCCAAACAACATAAACAGACGTTCCGTATGATGCAACATCAGGAAAGTAGGAATCATCACCATGGTCGGCGAACATAACAGGCGTATGATTTAGCGGGGAATCCCAAGAAACACCATTGTCGGAGCTCCTGCGAAATTGGGCAACAAGATAATCATAACCGGGACGGCTACCACTCCAGATAACATATACGTGATTGCCCGATGCAGCTAAATTGTGAGACGGAATCAACCAGGGTGTAATCCCAACACCTTCCTCCGTGCTACTTAGATCGATAGCAGGATCGGTTATGGCTGGATTCCAGGTTAATCCCCGGTCAAGACTGGCTCTGAAGTTTAATTGTTGCACGCCGACGGAGATTTCGTTTCTGTAGGTTACATAAACATAATCCCCAAGGGCAGTCACTTTTGGTTCTACACCTCTTCCCAGATCAACGGGCATCTCCTCTAATGAGGGATTCCATGTCTGGCCATTATCGTAGCTGTATCTGAATAATATCCGCGAGTCTGCCGTATTTTCCCTGTTGACTTCGCACCAGACGATGTAAATATTGTCTCCACTCGCCGCTACACTCGGATCGGTATCTTTTGAGGCGCTGTTATTACTGATGTTAATGACGCTCCCGAAGATCGTGTTCTGAGCGTAAATAGATTCGGTTCCTAAAAGGAGGAAGATACATGAAACAACAATTTGCTTTAGAGATCCTGTGATTTTTGTCTTCATTCTCGACATGGTCCATCTCCCTAAAAAAAGATTTTGGTATGAAATTTTTCTACGAAACGCTGCGCCTTTGAATATAAATATCATGGGTATGCCTTTGGATTGCAATCATAAAATGATTTTTTTCAGATTTTTTTAAAGATGACAAAGCAGGTCGATTCGGGTCATTTAACCCAGCTTCTTTCACCGCAAAATCGCGGGGATCTTACCAGACGGATCGATGAAAGTGGAGGATTTTCCTTATGTCTATAGAGGATAAACCTCCTTCACTTTTTCAGCCTTTAGTCGAAATAATTTACTTAGTTGTCTATTAAGGGATTTATCGGCCTGGACACTGATGACGCATGAATATGGGCGTTTTGTTCATGCTCGTTGCTGCTTGGGGGAACCAGGCCGTTAATCCCCTTTTTCATTTTTAGAGATTAAAACGATTGGATAGAAAGGGGATGGCTAAACCAGTGCTTATGAATTCGATGTCGTATGAGCTTAATGTTACGGAAGATCAGCCTTGGATTTATGCTCGCGTTTATGATCCCGTTACGAAAACATTACTCCTTGATTTATTAGCAGACGCTCTTCGCCGGGCGAGGGAACTTGGTGTGTCCAGATATTTGATCGATGCGCGAGGGGTGCCCAGTATGAAGACCACGATCGAGGACTATGACATTGTCAATTATCGCCTCAAAGAACTCGGTTTCGAGCGGCGTTCGAAAGCCGCGATGATCGTCGATCCGGAAGATAAAACACACAATTTCTTCGAGATATGCTCTATGAATGCCGGCTATAACTGGCAGATTTTCACGGATGCGGACCTTGCGAGTCAATGGCTCAATCCGTCATAGTCTGCTCCCGTATCACTTCGAAGCCCCCGATTGATTCGGTAAGTCAGTGCGTAACATAGATATATTTCAATTCATCTCCGGGCAACCCTTCATGATTTTATTGGGCGTTTTTGTTTGACTTTGGCCTCCAAATCGATTATCAGATGATTTACATCCTCAGAGATGCAATAAACGGGTAGCCGAAAATACGCTTTTTCGCAATGGTATCTGCGTTTGCGAACTATGATCGTGGTCGAGAAGAGTGGAGGCTGAGCCGTGTCCGAACGAAAGAAAGCGAGAAACAATAGCCCCGAAGGGGTAGCGAGAAAACAAAACAAGACAAAGATACCGTGCTCGAGACCGGGCATCGTTCAACAGGATGATCCGAAAAAGGCTTTTGCTCATTTTAAGGTTCTCTACCACGTTCTTTTCGACAATGCCAACGACGCCGTATTCCTGATGGATTTCGATACATTCGTCGAATGCAATCCCATGGCGTTAGAGATGTTCGGCTGCACGTGGGAACAGATTGTTGGCAAGACACCTTACGGTCCTTTTTCACCTGAGTTTCAAGCCGATGGACGCCGCTCGAATGAGAAAGCCCGGGAAAAACTCATGCTGGTGATGAAGGGAAAACCGCAATCCTTCGAATGGAGTCATTTGAAATACGACGGCAGCCCTTTGGAAACGCAGGTGTCTTTGAATCAGATCAAGCTGAACGGCAAGATCTTCATCCAGGCCATCGTCAGAGACATAACCGAGCATAAACGCGCGGAGGAAAAGGTTCGGGAAAGTGAAGAACGATTGGCCAAGGCTTTCCAGGCCAGCCCGAGTTTGATGGGCATTGTTGATTTCGATGAAAATCGCAGGATCTTTGTGAACGATGCCTTCGCCCGTATTACGGGCTACAGCCGGGAAGACGTCATCGGCACGACGTTCGATAAACTCAACTTTTGGGTCGAGCCTCAACGACTCTATGAAATGCTTCAACATGTGAGAAAAAATCGAATCCTGCAAGACTACGAAGTCAACATCCGCACGAAACAGGGGCAGGTCCGCACCCTCCGGTACCACGCCGTCCTGCTCAATATTCCCGGCAAAAACGTCGGTATGTTCTCGGCCGAAGACATTACCGAACAACGAGAGGCGCAGAGAAGGATTCGTGAGTACCAATTGAGATTGAAATCCCTGGCTTCGGAGCTATCCCTGGCAGAGGAGCGTGAAAGACAACGTATCGCCGCAGGCATACACGATGACATGGCTCAGAAGTTAGTGATGGCCAAGTTCGGATTGCAATCGCTGGGAGCCTCGGTGGAAGACGAAACCATTGCGACCTCCCTCGAAGGTCCATGCCACCTGATCGACGGAATCATTGAAAACGCCCGGGAATTGGTTTTTGATCTGAGTAACGCGGAGTTGTACCAAGTCGGGCTGGAAGCAGCCGTGAAATCATGGCTGAAGCATGATATCCAGGACAAGTACAGTTTATCATGCGAACTGATCAGAGACGCATCCCCGTTGGGGCTCGATGATGAGACCAAAATTACCTTTTTCAGAGCCATTAAAGAACTTCTTGCGAATGTCGTCAAATATGCCGAGGCAAGCCGGGTCACGGTTCGTATCGAAAAGAACCACGATATGGTACGTGTGAGCGTCGAGGATGACGGAGTCGGATTTAATGTGTCCGAGCTCGATGCCTCTTTGACGCCGAGCGGGGGCTTCGGTCTTTTTAACATTCGAGAACGGTTAGAATATTTAGGAGGACGTCTGGAAATTAAATCTGGACCCGGAGAAGGCACGCATGTTACGATGGTGGCGCCTTATCGGCAGGAAATAACGGTCGGATAAAGAAAGGAGGCATAATGAAAGTCTTGATCGCGGACGATCATGGGATTGTCAGGCAGGGATTGGCATCCCTGATTGATAAACAACTCAATATCGAAGTCGTCGGCGAAGCCAAGGACGGCCGGGAGGCGTTAAATCTTGCCAGGGAGCTTTCACCGGACATCATTATCATGGATGTCTCCATGCCGAACCTCAACGGCGCGGACGCGACGCGTCTTATCCTTTCCGAGAATCCCGACATACGCGTGATCGCTTTGTCGATGCATACCGAGAAACGCATTGTCAGGGACATCATCCAGGCCGGCGCCATAGCGTACGTACTCAAGTCGTACATGTTCGATGAATTGACGAAGGCGCTTGAAGCGGCTGCCGCCGGCGAGTTTTATCTCAGCCCTCGCATCACGGGCGTTGTCCTGGAGGATTATCTCTCACAAGGTCAGCGTGAGAAAAAAAGCGGACTGGTCGAACTCACCGTTCGCGAGCGTCAGGTGCTCCAGCTCACGGCAGAGGGCAAAACGGTCAAGCAGATCGCGAGGCAACTGCATGTGAGTCCCAAGACTGCCGATGCCGCCCGCCGTAAACTCATGAATAAGCTTGATATTTCAAGCATCGCCGAACTGACCAAGTATGCCATACGGGAAGGCATCACCTCTGCGGATTTCTGAACCGTTTTACATATCAAATCACGATTCGATCCCCTAATAAGAAAATAGATATTGAACTCAGTCCGTTGTTTTTGGTATAATCGTAACAGTGGATTTTCGGAGCAAGAACCAAGAGCATTCTTACGGGAAGGAGTAGAGTTATGAATCACTTCAAAAGCAATGTGTTGTTCTATGGAATCGTCATGTCCTTCATTTTCTGTTGTGCACACAAGAGTATCGCAGCGACCCCGTTCAGCGTGAAGCCGGCGGAGAACGGCGTGAGTGAACCATCCTCTTTCGCGAAAAAACAGGCCTATCTTTTAAGAAAATACGATGTTAAATCCACCGTAACAATCCCTCAAAAAAAGCTCAGTACGGACCTCCTTCAACTCATCGATTCCAGGTTCCTGCCGGTCAATACAACCATCGAGCACGTTGTAAACAACATGCAGTCATTAAGGCAACTTTCTTTAAGTTCTGTCGGGAGGGAATTGGATCAAAAGGTGCGTGACGGCCGTGTGTACGTTTATATATCCTTTCATCGAAATTCGGACGAATCGATCTTCGATCCGTTCGGTGTTAACATCACTCATAGCGATACGAACAATCCATTGGTTGCCGCCTGGGTGCAAGTCAAGGACCTGGAAAGCATCGCAGCGTTAGATAGCGTCCGAACAATCCGAACGGTGCTGCCGCCCATCACACGCACCGGTTCCATACTCACGGAAGGCGACGAGGTCCATCGCTCGTCGGATGTGCGTTCAATATTCTCACAACAAGGCGCCGGAATCAAGGTGGGCATTGTGTCCGATAGCGTGGATAACCGGGCGGACGCGCAAGCCATCGGTGACCTGCCTGCTGACGGAGCGGGCCTGACGGTGCTTCATGATGTTGAGGGCGATGATGAAGGGACGGCTATGCTGGAAATCGTGCATGATATGGTTCCGAACGCCGAATTATTTTTTCACGACGCCGGCAATAACGTGATTGAGTTCAACTCGGCGATTGATGCCCTGGTTTCTGCGGGATGCAATATTATCTGTGATGACATGGGATGGCTCGATGAGCCTTTTTTTGAAGACGGGATCATTGCAACGCACATTCGTTCCGTCATAGCTCAAAATGATATTATTTACGTCACTGCATCAGGAAATGAAGCCCAGGAACACTATCAGGGCACATTTCACAGCTTAAGCACCTCCCTGCCTGAATATCATGATTTTAGTCACGGAATGGGGGACCTCACGGATTTATACGTCAACATTCCAGTCGATGCGCGCGTGCTTATCATCCTGCAATGGAATGACTTATTTGGAGCCTCTGGAAACGATTATGATCTGGCCCTTTATAGTCGGACTGCGCAACAGGTTGTCGCCGTAGGTGAAGACTATCAAGACGGCGATGATAATCCTTTCGAATATATTGTTTATACGGCGACTGAATCCACCCGTGGCGATTTTGAAATTTGGGTGACCAACTTTAGTGATTCAGATTCGAAAATTCTCGAAGTCATTATTTCTTCTGAATACCCTGCGGGAAACTATCCCAACAATATCACGCCGGTCGATTCAATCTTTGGCCATCCGGCCGTACCGGAGGTTGTTGCGGTCGGGGCGATTGCTGTAAATAATTCAGACGATCCGGAACACCTTCAGATCGAGGATTTTTCCTCGCAAGGGCCCGTCACGATTAGCCACCCGGGCGTTGAAATCCGTCAGAAGCCGGATATTTGCGGCGTCGATCGGGTTTCTGTAAGCGGCGCCGGTGGTTTTCCAAGCATTTTCGCGGGAACGAGCGCCTCCGCCCCCCACGTTGCGGCGATTATGGCTCAATTATGGGCTGCCATGCCTGAGTGTACGGGCGACGAGATCCGGGATATGGTTCTGGCGGACGCGGTCGATTTGGAGGAGGTCGGGATCGATAACATAGCCGGCTATGGTCGAGCGGATGCGTTAAATGCTTTCTACTCAAATTATTATATGGTTGAGATGTTTCCTTATTTTGAGGATTTCGAATGCGACGGTAATTTACCGATAGGATGGAGGAACGGATTACTTGATGAGACGAACTGGCGTGTTCACAGCGGAGGCACGTCCACGGCTTTGACAGGACCGTCATCGGCTTATTCCGGAGACTATTATCTTTACATCGAGGCGTCGAGTCATGCGGATGAGACCGCACTACTGGAAAGCCCCTATATTAAACTATCCCTTCTTTCCCCTGGGAGTAAGATAATGGAGGAAACATTCTACTTGGAGTATTGGTATCATATGCGTGGATCAGAGATGGGAACGTTGAGCGTGGAAATCACCGAAGATCAGGGCCATTCCTGGGATGTTCTCGAAAGCCACTCCGCTCATCAAGGAAATGATTGGGAACGCTCGGTGATCTATCTCGATGCATATTATAACCAAAGGATAAAACTACGCTTTAGAGGTGTTACCGGGTCGGGATATACGAGCGATATGGCGATTGATTCCGTTGGGATAGATTTGGGCTCTCCAGTTGAAATAGAAAACTAAAACCTAATAACAGAACATGAGAGCGGTTAATAAATCGGCTGGCTTTATATCTTTTGATGTTCATTTGTTGTTTCTTTTCAACAGTTCCCTCAACGTTCGTCGAGGGAGCTTAAAAAAACAGCTATTTTTTCACTGGTCAGGATGCGTTGGTTGCTTTATACTTGGCGACATTGAAAGGATGGCCTATGGAATTCGATGAAAAGAAACCGGGTAAAGTGGAAAAAGACGCCGAGGCGATAGAGCGCCTGCGTCAGCTCAGGGAAAAATTGCTTTCAGATAATATCTCGACCGCCCGGGTGGCGGGACACAATCTGTCGTGGATGCAGGAAGACGGCTTGGCCATCCTCAAGGAAGTTTTGTTCGGGGACTATTCCAGGGACGCGAAGAAAGCCGCCGCTTACGGCCTGCGGAGCATGCACGGCCGGATGAAAAAAATGGCTACCGAGATCCTCAATCAGGGCTTGGAGCATCGCGACCGTACCACACGAGACGCCTGCGCCAAAAGCCTGGCCATTATGAAGGGGGAGACACCCAATAAAACCGGCTCCGGCAAGCAGAGGATTAAAGAGATTCGGGCCAAAAAGGGTCCCAGAACCCAATCCCCACGGAGGCGAAAGCCGTCCAGCCGATAAGAACCGTTCATGAATCACGCTCGTTTGCAGCCTCGTCAGGAGAAAAACAATGAGAGGCTTATTCATATTGTATATCTTTGCCCTGCCCATTGCCGCGCCGGCGGGGGATAATGTTTCCTGGCCTTGTTTCCACGGACCTAATCGTGATAACCTATCGGCGGATACAGGTCTATTACAGACGTGGCCGGAAGGAGGACCGAAGTTGCTCTGGACGGCATCCGATATCGGATTCGGATATAGCTCGGTAGCCATCGTCGGCGACCGGATATTCACTGCCGGCATGATCGACAAGCAGACGTACGTGACTGCCTTGGATATGACGGGCCGACAAATCTGGCAATGTCTCAATGGGCAATCCTGGCAGGCGTCCGAACGACAGACCTGGGCCGTTCCCTATGCGGGTTCTCGATGTACACCGACCGTGGATGGGAATATGGTGTACCACCTGTCCGAGTTAGGGCGTTTGGCTGCTTTCGATTTCCAAACAGGTGAGGAACGGTGGCATGTTGATTTACTAAAGGCTTTCAAGGCTGATCGCCCGGAATACGGCTACAGTGAATCCCCGCTGATTCATGGCGATGTCCTTTTTTGTAGTCCCGCTGGTGAGATAGGCTACATCGCGGCGATGGACAAAAAAACGGGACACACAATATGGACCGGTCCAGCCTTGAAAGATGCCGTCGGGAACGGCTCATGCATTACTGCACAGATCGACGGTATCGAACAGGTTCTGACGATGAGCGCCAGTCGCGTACTTAGCTTCGATCCGAAAAGCGGACGACTGCTTTGGCAATACCCATTTGCCAACAAACGTGAGAACAACTGTACGGATGTGATTGTCAGCGACGATCTGGTCTATGCGTCGAGCGGCTACGGCAAGGGAAGCGTCCTACTCCGACCCAAGCGACAAGCCGGCGGTGAATTTTCCGTCGAGTCGGTGTGGACGAGCGATCTTCTGGACAACCACCACGGAGGCGTGTTGCTTCTCGATGGTTATCTTTACGGCGCCGGTCACGAAGCCCGCGGCTGGTTTTGTCTGGATTTCCTGACCGGTCGCAAACACTGGCAAGAAACGGGCAAGGGATCTCTGACGTATGCCGGCGGTCGGCTCTATTGTTTGGAGGAACGTGGAACCATGTCGCTCGTCAAAGCTACACCTGAAAAGTGGGACGTCGTGGGTTCATTCCGCCCCCCAAGGGATGGCAAAGGACTGTTTTGGGCCCACCCGGTGGTTTGTGGCGGCCGACTCTACATTCGCCATGCAGAAAAGCTTTTTGCTTACGACGCTCGGTGAGTTTGAATATTCTTGTGATAAGGATGGTGAGAACATGATAGGCAGAAAAAGGGGATTCACATTAATTGAGCTTTTAGTTGTGATTGCGATCATCGCCCTACTCCTGGCGATATTGATGCCGGCGTTGCAGCGCGTTAAGAAACAGGCTCATGCGGTGGCATGCCAGGCTAATCTACATGAATGGGCTCTCATCTTTGCCATGTATTGCGACCAGAATGAGGGAATGTTCATGGACGGCTACGGCGGCGGTATTAACGGCACATGGGTCGGTGCGTTGCGGCCTTACTATCACGAGCCGAAAATCCGTGTTTGTGCGACCGCGACCAAACCGATGTCTGAGGGCGCTCGCGGCACATTCGCGGCCTGGGGCGTCTTCGGAACCGGGCTGGAAGGCGATCATCCGGACTGGTCAGGACCGAAAATCGAGGGGGACTACGGCAGCTATGGTATGAACGAATTGGCGTACGACACACCACCGGACGCCGCCAGAAGCGAAGATCGTTGGCGAACCGTCAACGTCAAAGGCGCCGCCGAGATTCCCTTATTTTTCGATTGTATCTGGTACGACGTATATCCCACCGCGACGGACCTTCCTCCGGATTACGAGGGTGACATTGTTAAAACCGGAGGCGGCGGCGAAATGAAGCGTGCCTGCCTCAACCGCCATAACGGAGCGATTAACTCTATGTTTATGGATTGGTCCGTCAGAAAGGTCGGGCTCAAAGAGCTATGGGCACTCAACTGGCATCGCGGATACGACCGGATGAACGCTTGGACCACAGCCGGCGGTGTCATCCCCGAAGATTGGCCCCAATGGATGAGAACCTTTAAGGATTACTAAACCTCTTCTTCAGGTAGTTCCTCTGATTCAGGTTCCTCGACAGACACAACCGGTTTTGAAGTTGCTACCGCCCTTTCGTCGTCCGGCATATCTTCAATCTCCTTGAGCCTTTTCTCAATGTCGATCCCGGTGGCCGCCTTCATCTGTTCGAGAAATTTCACCAGGGCGCCCGGTGCGGCGGTCATCAGTCGATTGACAGCATTTTCCCCATCACGGCTTCCACTGTCGAGCGCGACGACCTTGTCGAACTTCACCTGGCCGATGGATTTGGCCCCCTGCTCGGCGATTGACTTGATGGCTTCCAGTGTAAGGTTAAGCTGAGCCGCTTTTCCATACGCATTCCAAGCCTGCGCTTTTTCTCTCAGGCCTTTGGCTTCAGCTTCGAGCTGCAATTGGGTTCCTTTGGCCCGCGCCTCGGCAACCCTTAGAATGGCCTGGGCTTCGCCGTCCGCCTTGAGAATGGCCGCCTGCTTCTGAGCGTCGGCGGGAACAACGACTTCCGCCCGGTACTTCTGCTCTTCGGCTTGTGCTTTGGCCGATTCGACTTTGGCCCTGGCTTTTTGCTCCTCTTCCATCACTTTCTGTTCCTGGACCACTACTTCCTGACGGGCTTTCGCCTCTGCCAAAGGCCCCTGCTGTTCGGCTCGCTTATTCGCCGCGAGGGTTTCGCCTCGATATTGCTGTTTGGCCACGTCCCTGTTCTTCTCGGCCTCCGCGATCTGTTTCTCCTGCTCGGCCCTTACAACTTCGCCTTCTCGCCGGGCAGTTTCGGACTTTTGCATAGCGTCCCGGTCCGCTTCCGCCTGGCCGATGGCAGCGTCGCGCTGGACTTCAGCCGTTCGCTTGATACCCAACGCCTCAAGATAACCTCTTTCGTCGCGAATATCCTGGATATTGATAATGTCAATGATGACGCCGATCTTGGCTAACTCCTCACCGGCCTGGTCGAGGACCTTGTTCACAAACATATCTCTTTTCTGGTAAAGTTCCTCCACGGTCAACACACCAATAATGTCACGCAACTGGCCTTCCAGTGTCTCCTTGATGATCTGCTGGACCTGCCGGCTGTCGGTTCCGAGAAACCGCTCGACGGCCCGTTCCAGCATGCCCTGCTCGCCGGAGATCTTCACGTTCGCCACGGCGTCGATCGTCACAGGGACGCCCTCTTTGGAATACGCTTTTTCCACTCTCACATCCGCCAGGTTCATGGTCTTAAGGGAAATGCGATTGACGTGCTCCAGGATCGGAATCCGCAACTTCGCCCCACCAATAATGGCTTTCCATCCTCGGATAGCGGCTTGGCCGTCCTCCATCTGCACCTTGTGTTTTCTTCCCGTAAAGATCAATGCCTCGTTGGGTTCCGCCTTCAGCCAGTTGTGTGCGATAATCAGCACGAGCGAAAGAATAGCAATGACTAAAATCGAGATGACAATAATCAATCCGAAGTCCATGATAATTCTCCTTTCCTTTTCGCTGTCGGAAGTGTCTGACCTGTCCGACAAGTCCGAGCTTTTTTACTCTACAATTGCAGTCTTTCCACTCACCGATTTGATGGTGACGAACGTCCCTTTTTCATAATTTTTCTTTGGATCAACCGCTCTGGCGTTGAAATACGTACTCTGCCCGGCGGCCTCATTGGTGGCTTCGATTTCTCCCGTGCCACCGTCTTTCGGGATCGGGACAACGACCCGCCCCCGCTGGCCAACGAAGGACGACAACCGAACCTGGCTCGACGCTTGTTGCTCGTAAAGCAGTTTGAGGAGCTGGTAGCCTAAGAACCACGCCGCCCCGCCGCCGATTAAACCACAGAGCACGTGGTGAAGAGGCCATTGGAAATAGACGGCCATATAGCCACTGGCGCCGAAACCGACCAGGAACAATAATATGAGTTTGACACTCAGCGCGCCGGGCCCGCCGAGATCGCCGGCATCGACGTCAAGATCTACATCCGCGTCGATATCGATATCTGCGTCCACATCTGCATCGGCGCCGAAGATAGCGATGACAAGCAAAAGCAGCCCGGGAATCACGGCCATTAGTCCGTAAATCAGTAATATACTACCCATAACCCGCACCCTTTCTATTCATCGAACAGGAAACTTTCCTTCCGGCTTGAAAATAAGCCGGAAGGACTGGATTGTCAAGCGCTTTACACGTCAACTGACGAAAATATGGCCGTTTGATCTATATACGCATGGGATCACGAAAAAAATCATTTCAACACAAATAAAAATCACTTTGACATGGATTCCGGCTTTTATATATTTAAATCATGGGAACAAGGCTGTTTTGTATGTCTATTCTATTATCAACATTTGAATCCCTTTGTGCCGGGGATAGCTGGATAAGGATTAATCAACTGGGATACCTGCCTTGTACCATAAAAGTCGCCGTGTTTATTTGCGAGGATGACATAAAAATCGAACGGTTCCAGTTGAAAGAGGCCACGACGGGTACTGTTGTCTTCAGAGGACAACCAAAAAAGTACGATGCCTCCGATTGGGGAATGAAATCTGCTTACCGGCTCGATTTTACACAGTATGAGCGTATGGGAAGCTATTACATTCAAATGGAGGACATCAAATCTCCCCGTTTCAGAATAGCCAAAGACGTATATCAGGGTACGGCCGATTTCATTCTCCATTATATGCGACAACAACGATGCGGCTACAATCCCTATTTAAAAGACGCGTGCCACTTACACGACGGAATCATTGTTGACCATCCCACAAAAACCGGACAGAAAATCGACGTTAC